>JAQBQH010000247.1 GCA_028287105.1 Myxococcales bacterium | reverse complement strand
TGCGGCGCGGGCTGGAATGCCTGCTGCGGCGCGGGCTGGAATGCCTGCTGCGGCGCGGGCTGGAATGCCTGCTGCGGCGCGGGCTGGAATGCCTGCTGCGGCGCGGGCTCGAATGCTTGCTGCGGCGCGCTCGCAAAGGGCTGCGGCGTGGGCGTGAACGCCTGCTGCGGCGCTCTCGCAAAAAACTCCGGCGTGGTCGCGAACGCCTGCGGCGGCACGTTCGCGGGTGCTTGCTGCGCGCTCTCCAGCGTCTGCTCCAGCGACGCTACGTATCCGCGCAGCTGCTCGACCTCGCGCCGTGCGTCGTGGAGCTCCCGGCGCGTGCGCTCGATCTCGGCGCGCGCGCCGTCGACGTCATGGCGTGCGTCGTCGAGCTCCTGGAGCGCGGCGCCGAACTCTGCCTTGAGACGCTCGTTGTCTTCGCACGCGATCGTTGCCAGCTCCTCGAGCTGGCGCATCCGATCGGCGCTATCGTCGACTGCGGTCTCGTCGACCGGGTCCGACTGCGGGGACTCCATCGCGATGCCGGCCATCTCGAGACGCTGCATCCGGCGAACCGCACCCTCGTAGCTGTCTTCGACGTTCATGGGTGAAGCGTACCAATCGCGCGCGAGGATGAAACGTTAAAATGACCATAAATACACGCTCGGATCGACCAATCGAGTGTGCAGTCAATTGTCCTCACGCAGCCCGTCATTCGCGAAACCCGTCGCTGTTCCGCTGAGATCGAGTCGGCTGCTCAAAAGCCTCGCAGGCGGACGTGATACGGCCGTTACCGAGAGCGGGTGCGCGCCGGAGCGTCAGGTATCAGCAGCTCGGTGATCAGCTCCGCGGTCGCGAGCCAATGCTTGCGCCAGCTCTCGGTCTCCCGGCGCCCGGCGCGCGTGAGATGATAGATGCGACGCTTTCGGCCTGTCTCCGAGACGCCGTCCTTCGCTTCGACGAGACCCTCGAGCTCCAACTCGTGAAGGAGGGGGTAGAGCGTACCCTCGCTGAGCTCGAACGCGGATCGGGTCCTACCGGCGAGCGTCTGACAAAGACCGTAGCCGTGGCTCGGCTCGTCGGAGAGCAGCGAGAGCACGATCGCGCGCAGCGCTCCTTTGGGGATCTCGCCCTTCGACGAGCTGGTCTCACGCGCCATGAGCTGCTCGGACGAGCGCTCTTTCTTTGCGCGCGGCCCGCATCACGTAGAGCCCATACGATCCGTAGGCGAGCCAGAGAAGGCTGGCCGGCCACAGGAGATCATCGCGGACCCTCTCGGGGAGGTCGACGAAGAGCCAGGCGGCCCAGACGGCGAGACTGACGAGGATCATGCTCCCGACGTATCCCTTCACCGCGCGCTGTCTCGCGGTCCGACGCGCACGCGGCTCGATCGAGGCCCGCGCCCCCGACCGCAACGCGGCGCCGATTCCGCGCGGCGCGACGATCCAGATCACGAAGAGGCCGCAGAGGGCCGTCGTCGATGCGAAGGCGAGATTGGCGGCCAGTCCGTCGCCTCGAGGAAACAGCGCACCCGCGATCGCGAAGACGATCGACGCACCAACAGCGGACGCCAACCCCCTCGCGCTGGCCCCGACCGGATCGATCTCGAAGGCGGGCTCGACCCGTTCGAGCGCGGAGCGAAGCGCTTCCGGATCTCCGAGCGCGGCGAACGCGTTCTGCTCGGCCTCCATCTGGCCGTCGCCGGCTGCGAGCCGCACCGCGATGCGGCTCTCCAGATGATCGAGGAGCTCGAGCTCCACCAACGTTCTGCGCGATTCAGGAATGCGAAGTCCGGCTACGAAGTCGCGAAGCTCCTGCTTCGATTTGAACATGTCCACATGATACATCGGACGTCGAGGTATAGTCAAGCCCGGCGCGGCGACCTCGGGCGGCCTCTGGCACCACGGCGTTGCACGCGACAATGCTGCCCCGTCCGGCCACCGCGAACGTCGGACGCTGGCGATCGTGTATCCTGATTCTGCGATGCGTGCGTTCCGCACTGGGATTGCAACGCAGTGGACGCGCCGCGCTGCTCTCATGCTCCTTCTGTGCGGCTGCGCGTCGAAGCCGATCGCGATGAGCGACGGCGGCGCCGGTGGCGGCGATGGTGGCGGCGGCGGCGCCAACCTGACGCCGTTCGCCAACCCGACGCGCGTCACCATCAATGGCTGGACCGACACGGCGATGGAGCCGTTCCTCAGCCGCGACGGGCGCTTTCTCTTCTTCAACAGCTCGAACGACCCCGGCGTCGACACCAACCTGCACTACGCCGAGCGCGTCGACGACCTGACCTTCGACTATCGCGGCCCGATCGACGCCGCCAACTCCAACGCGCTCGACGCCGTCGCCTCCGAGGACAACGCCGGCAACTTCTACTTCATCAGCACGCGCGCCTACGCCGCCACGCGGGTCACGCTCTATCGCGGCGCCTGGTCCGGCGACAGCGGCACGCTGGGCGGTGTCCTCCCCGTCGCCGGCTTGCCTTCATCGGCGGCAGGCCACGTCATCTTCGACGACGCCGTCAGCGCCGACGGCGCCACGCTCGCCTTCGCGGAAGGCGACTACTCGACCGGCATGCTCACGTCGGCGACACTCGGCCTGGCCGCGCGCGACGCGTCGGGCGACTTCGCACGCGTGCCGACGAGCGACGTGACGCTCGCGGCGCTCAACCACGACGCGACCGTCCAGTACGCGCCCGTCTTCTCGGCGTCGCTGCTCGAGCTCTACTACACGCGCCTCGACGGGGGCGTGCCGGCCATCTACGTCGCCACACGCGATCGTGTCGACGCGCCGTTTTCCGCGCCGCGCAAGCTCGACGCCATCACCGCCTTCGCCGAGGCACCCACGCTGACCATCGACGAGCACGGACTGTACTATCACCAGCTCGACGGGACGCGCTTCGCGATCTACCGACTGAGCCGCTGACAGCGTCGCCCGACGATTAGTCGCATCGCCGTGCATTCCGGGGCTGGCACCCGCGGTCCACGCTCTACACTTCTCCAGTGGAGGTGAAGTATGCGGATGGGAATTGTGATCATTGCGCTCGCTCTCCCAGCGGGCGCGTCCGCGCAAGCCCGACTGCCAAAGGGCCAGGAGGAAATCAACCGCGCCGCCGAGAAGATCGTGCGCGGCGAGTATCCGGCCGCCGAGCCGCTGCTGCGTCAGGCGCTCGTCGACGCACCGAGCGACCCGTGGGGACACTTCAACCTCGCCTCCGTGCTCCGAGATACCGGTCGGAGCGGCGAGGCGGTCTCCGAGTATGCGGAGGCGAAACGGCTGTTCGAGACGGCGGGCTCGGGCCGTGGGAACGAGCACAACGTCGCCAATTGCCTGTATGGCAGGGCGCTGGCGCAAGAGGCGATCGGCGACGCGCAGGCTTCGATCGCCGCGTGGAATGACTATATCGGGTTCGCGGTGCGCTTCGGCACCGAGCAGCCGGCGGTGGCGATCGCGCGTGAGCACATCCATACCGACCAATACCTCGCTGGCTTACGCGAGCCATCCGGCGCTGCGCACACGGCAACGCGGCCGAGCGTCGTCCGTTGAGCTGCCGGCGCTCGCGGTGTGCGTGACGAAGTTGTGTTCAGTTTGTCGTGTTCAACCTGAAATCGCGTCGCTGAGGCAAAAATCCCCCTGGAAATTGCGCCCCGCTTGCGAGGCAACACGACCTGGAGCATTGGGTCCCATTCTCGCCCACTCCCGTGCGCATGCCATCGAAGACAACGACTTGTCCAGGCCCACGACCACGCCGCTCTGAGGCACACGATTTGCTCCCGCGCGTCGCATGCGAATCTCCATTTTAGTTTTCGTGGCGCTCTTCGAGCTGGGTTGCGGTAACGGCAACGGCAACGGCAATCAAGGTAGCAACTCCGATCAAGGCGTCTCGTCGACCGACATGGCGACCGCGGCCGCCGGCGACATGAGCGCAGCTACCGCGTCGGGCTGTGATGTCGCGGCACAGACCGGATGCGGTACCGGCCAGAAGTGCATACCGGCGGCGATGGGCAATCAGCTCACGGGCACGTGCGTCGCCAACGGCACCGCCGCCGAAGGACAGCCGTGTACACCCGCAGCCGGCGGCGGCAACACCCTCAACGATAACTGCGTCGCCGGCACCATCTGCGACAACGACGGCGCCGGCTCCGTAAATCTCTGTCGCAAGGTCTGCACCGCGGACGGCGGCTGCGGTGGTAATCAAAAATGCGGCGTCGTCTATACGCGCAAATGGGGATTGTGCTTATCGACCTGCAACGAATTCAGTGCCGACTGCGGGGCGAACAACGACTGCTCGGTTCCGTTCGACGATATCTCCTCGACGCAGCAGATGTCGGTCGGTTTCTTCGTTTGCAAGAAGACCGGCACCGGCGCTCTGTACGCCAACTGCAATCAGGACAGCGACTGCGGCAGCGGACTGGCTTGCGATTTCGGAAACAACTGGTGCGCTCAGGCGTGCGACAACACGCACGCGTGCACGCAGCCGCCTGCGACCGACGGTGGTACCGTCTCGGTGACCTGCCAGGCCTATTCGAATCTGTCGAACGGCGGCGGTTTCTGCCAATGAGGGCTACTGCGC
Organism: Myxococcales bacterium; assembly: GCA_028287105.1. GTDB lineage: Bacteria > Myxococcota_A > Polyangia > Palsa-1104 > Palsa-1104 > JAQBQH01. The sequence goes on along the minus strand of JAQBQH010000247.1, from coordinate 35,276 downwards.
CGCGACGGTGACGTCGGCGTTGACCGTCTGGTTGCCGCGGGTCAGCCCGAGATGCACGATGCTGCCGACGGTACGTATCATCGTTACAATCTGAACCGCCATCGGGGTCAGCTTGAGAACGCTGGCGCCGTCGACCGCGGCGATGACGTCGCCGACCCGCACGCCGGCGCGGTCCGCCGGCCCATGCGGCACGACGCTCATGAAGCGCGCCGGCATCGGACCCGGCTGGATCTGCGCGCCAAGCGACGCGAACGAAACATCCGGCGGAATCCTCACCACGGGCACCTCGCAGGTCGCCTCTTGCCGAGGGGCTACCGTCAGCTCCGCGCGCCCGTTCGAGTATGACGGTCCCGTGCCGAAGCAGGTGACAGCGACGGCGCCGGCGGGCGCGTCGTCCAGCTCGAACGCGCCGCTGTCGTCGCTGAAGGCGAAGATCGAGTCAATCCACATGGGCATCGCCGGCGTCGTGCGCAGGCCGGCGATGCAGCGCAGGCCTGCCACGGGCGTGCCCTTCGGCCACAGCACGACGTGTCCGCGTATCGTGGAAGTTCCGCGGCTCTTGAGGGTTACCGTCGCAATCTGCCCGGGCGCGACGTCCACCATCTGCGCGTCGGTATCGGCTCCGATGGCAGCGATCTGATAGGCGCCCGGATTCAACCCGCGAAAGTGGAAGGTATTGCCGTCGACGGTGGCGTACAGCGGCGGCGAAAAGGCGCCCGGAATCTGGCGCATCGCCTCGACCCCGGGCTGCGACGTGAAGCCGACGAGCGTGCCATCGATGCCGCCGGCGCGCTCCAGCTTGATGACGACATTCTTCTGCCCGGAGGTGACCCCACGCACGACCCCTTCCGACCCGTCGCCGGCGCGCGCGTGCACTACGAAGCTGCCGGCGTCGAGGTCGGCGATGGCGAAGCGGCCGTCGGCGCCGGAGATGGCGTTCGGGTGATCGACCCAATCGTTGAACAGCGCCGGGTTGTCCCCGTCGGCGCGATAGGCATCGACGCGCACGTCGCTCACCGGCTGCCCATCGCCGTCTACCGTGGAGCCGCTGATGCCGAGGTGATCGCGCTGCACGACGAGGCGAATGCCGGTCACCTCGGTCGTCCCGTCCTTGACGTTGACCGGCTGCCCTTCGCCGTCCGCGAGGCGGATCCGACCCCAGTTGCGCGCGTTGGTGCGAACCGAGGGACGGTAGTCATCGCCGCCGAGGAGGTTGTTCACGCGAAACGTCCCGTCGGACGCCGTGACGTCCTGGCCGTGATCGTCAATGTGCACGGAGTCGAAGACGACCATGACGCCGGCAACGGGCTTGCCGTTCGGTTCGACGACGAGGCCCGAGATCATACCGTTGTACTTGACGTCGATGTCGACGCCGGTGCGATGTTCGCCCTTGGCGAGCGTGACGTCGGGGGCGAAACCGAAGGTGCCCGTATCCGCCTTGTCGCCGGAGACGCGATAGCGATCGGGTGCCAGCCCGCGAATGAGGTAGGCGCCGTCATTGTCGGCGTAGACTGGCTCGACGCGGCCACACATCACGCGCGCGCCGTTGAGGGGCTTACCGCCCATCGTCACGTGACCTGCAATCGACCCCATGCTGGTGACGAGCAGCCGCACGCCGTCGACGCTCGGCCGATCGATCGTCACGATCTTCGGCTCCTGCACGTCGTAGTTGCCCACGGTGATGGGCATGCGCCCGCGCGGAGCGGGATCGATCACGAAGCTGCCGTCCGACTGCGTGACGGCGTCGACCGGAGCGGCCGCGCCCGCGCCGCCGCCAAGCGAAACGGTGGCGCCCACGATCGGATCCCGTCCGTCGGTGACGACGCCGCTGAGGCGCGACGCGGGGCGTAGCCGCAGCAGCACCTCGCCGCTCGACCTGCCGGCCTCGACGTTGACGTCGACGCCGGCGCTGGTCGCCAGTCCATCAGCGAACGCGATCAGCCGCTGCCGTCCTGGCGCGAGCCGGCCGATGCTGAATTTGCCCTCTGCATCGGTCGCGGTGGCGCCCGGCGCGGCGAAGCGCTGCTGGGCGGCGATCGACTCGACGCGCACGCTCGCGCCCGCGACCGCCGCGTTGGTGTCGGCGCGGACCACGCGCCCGACGATGGTGGCCTCGGGCGTGAGCGAGTAGTCGCGCTGCACGCGCCGCCCCGTGAACTGGACGCGATCGTAGATGCCGCCGTACCCCGGCGCCGCGACCGTGACGAACTCTTGTCGCGGGCTGAGGCAGACCGCGTACGCGCCGGCGGCGTCGGCGCTGACGCACGCGGTGGCGCGCGGTGGCGCCGCGCACACCTGCGCGGAGGCGATTGGGCCGCCCGACGCGTCGTTGACGTGGCCGAACAGCGACGACGCACAGCTGCTGAGGCGCAATTCGAGTCGATCCGTCGCGCTCGTCGGATCGCGCGTATCCGCCTCGACGATCGCCGGCCCGTGGGCCTCGGCGCTCGCGGCGACGCTGAACCTTGCCGGCGGCTGCGTCCCGAAGTCGAAGCGGCCGTCGGGCCCGGTGCGGCGTTTCGCCGCCGGGATCAAGCCGGCATCCGACAAATCGCTGGCGAGCTCGACGGTGGCGCCGGCGACCGGCTCGCCGGCGAAGGTGACGCGTCCGGCGATGTGGCGGATGGGCGCGCCGCGCTGGCCGAACCACGGCGGCACGGCGATCCCCGCAACCGTCGGTGCAGCGGCGTTCGTCGCACCGATGCCGCCGGGCATTCGCCACGCGGCGCCCGGCCGTGCGCGCGTGACCTCCCCCGCCGGTCGTGAGCGATGCCAGAGTCTCAGGCTCCCGAGCACGACCAGGAGCACGATCACCACCGCCGCCAACGTCTTCGTCGCCTTCATGATCGACGCCCCCCCAACTGCCTTGCGCCATTGTCGCGTATGCCCTGGGCCGCCGCAACGGAGCGGAACATGGCGCGGCGGAAGGCTGCCCTCCGGCGTTCGGTCGTCAGCCAAGAATGGGTCCATCCATTGTACCAGTGGCGTCGCGCGCGGCGGCGGCGGCGCCGGCGAGCACCAGCTGCGCAGGTGTGAGCGCGGCGCGTTTTACCAGATCGAAACAATCGCCGGCGGTGCGCGTCGTTCCTTCAGGCGTTTTCCGTTGTCCCCCCTCGCAGGACGCAGTACGAAGCGGAACGTAATGCCGCCGTGCTCGTGTCCCATCGGCGCGCGCAGACGCTACTAAGGGTGCACCCATCATGACGCTCCTTCGCTCCGCGTTGCTTCTGTTGTCGACCGCAGTGCTCGTCGCCTGCTCGCCCGTCACGTCACCCGCGAACGGCAATCCGCCGCCGCACGGCAACAGCGACTTGTCGCCCGCGCCCGTCGGTGGCGACGACTTCGCCGTCTCGGCCGGCGGCGACCTCGCGACCGTCTCGACCTGCATGGTCACCTGCCAGAGCCTCGGCGCGAGCTGCGGGATTCAAGGCGACGGCTGCGGCGGACAGCTCAACTGCGGCAGCTGCGCGGCGCCGCAGACCTGCGGCGGCGGCGGCAAGCTGAACACGTGCGGCAATCCGACGAGCGGCGGACCCGGCGGCCCCTGCGTTCCCAAGAGCTGCGCACAGCTCGGCTTCAACTGTGGACCCGCCGGCGACGGCTGTGGCAACAAGCTCGACTGCTGGCCGACCGGCACGACCTCGTGTCCCAATCCCGGCGACATCTGCGGCGGCGGCGGCATGCCCGGCGTCTGCGGCGGCGGTACGGGATCGAGCGGCGGATGCGTGGGGCCGCTCTGTCCCGCGGCCTGCCCGGCCGGCCAAACGACGACCATCGAAGGCTACGTCTACGCGCCGACGCCGCCGGCGTTCGGCACGCCCGATCCGCTGCCGCATGCGCTCGTGTACATCCCGACCAAGGCGCTCGACGCGCTGCCCGCGGGCGCGAGCTGCACGCAGTGCACGCCGGCGTCCGGCGCGCCGGTCGCGTCCACGACCAGCGACAACACCGGCCATTTCGTCTTGACGGCGACGCCGGCCGGCGCCGCCAACACGATTCCGCTCGTCGTGCAGCTCGGCAAGTGGCGCCGCGAGGTCAAGCTGTCGGTCGCGATCACGGCGTGCACGAACAACAAGCTGACCAACATCGACGACACGCGACTGCCACGCAAGCAGGGCGACGGCATCGTCTCGGACATCCCCAAGATCGCGGTCGTGACCGGCGCCTACGATTCGATCGAGTGCACGTTGCAAAAGATGGGCATCGACACGACCGAGTTCACCAACGCGACGAGCAGCGGACGCGTGAACCTGTTCGACAACCCGACGAACGGCGGCGGCTCGTACGTCGACGCCACCACGCCCGATCAAGAGACGCTGCTGACCAGCCCGTCGCAGCTCCGCGCCTACGACATGGTCATCCTCGATTGCGTCGGAACCGATCTGAACGAAGCGACCGCGACCGACTATCAGAACGTCGCCGACTACATCAACAAGAGCGGCGGACGCGTGTTCGCCAGCCACTACAGCTACACCTACTTGCAAAGCCAGTTCTCGACGGTGGCGACGTGGCTCGGCGATCCCAACCCGAGCGTTTCGAAGACCAACGTGACGTCCACGATCGCCCAGGCGTCGACCGCGGGCACGTCCGGCTACGACCTGGCGACGTGGCTCAACTACGTCGACCAGGCCGCCTACGCGTTCGGCACGTTCATCGCCAATCAGGTCAAGGACAACCTGGGCGCGGTCAACAGCGCGCTGGTTCGCTCGTGGATCACGTACCCCTATTCGTCGACGAAGACGAACACGATGGAGGTCACGTTCGACGCGCCCGTCGGTAGCCCGGCGGCGATGCAGTGCGGCCGCGTCGTCTACGCCGACTTCCACGTCAACTCGCAGAACAGCCAGAACAGCGGCACCTTCTCGAGCTTCTGCGCGACCGCCGATCCGGGCGTGATGACGAATCAGGAGAAGGTGCTGGAGTACATGCTCTTCGACCTGTCGTCGTGCATCAACCCGCCGCCGCCGCCGCCGCCGCCGACGTGTACGGGGACGACGTGCGCCGCGCTCGGCTACAGCTGCGGACCGGCGGGCGACGGCTGCGGCCACCTCCTCGACTGCGGACCGTGCCAGAAGCCAGGCGACACGTGCGGCGGCGGCGGCACGCCGTTCCAGTGCGGCCAGACCCATACGTGCACGCCGACGACGTGTGCCGCGCTCGGCTACGAGTGCGGGCCGGCCGGCGACGGCTGCGGCGGGGTGCTCGACTGCGGCAAATGCATGGCGCCCCAGACCTGCGGCGGCGGCGGCAGCCAACCGGGCCATTGCGGCGGCATCGGCTGACGACCCCCGCGCTCTCGATCTCGGCGAAAAGCTTGGCTTTCGTGTGACTCACAGCACGGCGGCCCGCATCGATCTCAGGCACTGTACTGAACATGTCGGGCTCTACCATCACGCTCTCGTATTCCGAGTCGGCGCCGCACGCGTCCGGCGAGGTGGCGGATCTGCTCGTCCTCTTGCTCGAGTGCGACCGCCCGCTGGCCGGATCGGCGTGCCATCGGCTCAGCGCCACCGACGAGATCGTCATCGGCCGCGGCTCGCTGCGACAGAGCGAGCGCAGCGGCGCGCGGCTGCAGTTGCGCGTACCGGACGGCCACATGTCGACGGTGCACGCCGCCATCCGCCGCTACGGCCAGGCCCACATCATCAGCGACGAGGGCTCGAAGAACGGGCTCCTGATCAACGGCCGCCGCGTCGAGCGCCAGCTGCTGCGCGACCGCGACATCATCGAGTGCGGCCACACCTTTTTCCGGTACCTCATGGCCCAGCCGGTCGCCGCGGGCGCACCGCTCGACGTCGACGTCGACGGTGCGGCGCTGGCAGCGGCAGCGGACGGGCTGGCTACGTTTCACGAGCCGCTCGCGGCCCAGGTTCGCGCGCTGCCCGACGTGGCGCGCGCCGGGCTGTCCATCCTCCTCGTCGGGGCCAGCGGCACCGGCAAGGAGCTGGTCGCTCGCGCGGCGCACGCGCTGTCCGAGCGGCGCGGCCCGTTCGTCGAGGTGCGCTGCGGCTCGCTGCCGGAGAACCCGACCGAGACCGACCTGTTCGGCGCGGCGGGTCGTGTCGCGGCCGCGGGCGGGACGCTGTTTCTCGACGAAATCGGCGACCTGCCGCCGCGTGCCCAGCCGGCGCTGCTCAGCATCCTCGACGGCGCCCCGCTGAGCGTGGTGGCCTCCACCCATCGTGACCTCGGGGCGCCGGCGCGACAGGAGCCGTTTCGCGTCGATCTGCTGGCGCGGCTGAGCGGCTTCACGCTGCGGCTGCCGTCGCTGCGCGAGCGCCTGGAGGACTTCGGCCTCTTGACGGCGGCGCTGCTGGCGCGCCACGGCACGCCCGACACGACGCTGAGCTGCGAGGCGCTGCGGATGCTCTTGAGCTACGACTGGCCGCTCGGCGTCCGGGAGCTCGAGCACTGCCTGCGGGCGGCGCTGGCGGTGAGCGCGTCGTCGCGCATCGACGTCGCGGAGCTGCCACGGTCGATCCGCCAGGCGACGGCGGTCGAACCGGCCGCGCCGCTGCGCCCGCAGCGATCGCTGACGCTGGAACAGCTCTCGCGCCGCCAGGAGCTGTGCGCCCTGTTGAGCCAGCATCGCCGCAACATTTCGGCGGTGGCGCGCGAGCTGGGCAAGGACCGGGTGCAGATCCGGCGCTGGATCAGACAGCTCGACATTTCTCTCGAAGAAATAGCAAGCTGATGCCCGTGAGGGGCGCACCGCGATTCTGGCTGTTGGCGATTGCCTTGCTCGGCGCCTGTCGTGCGCCGCGTGAGCGCGACGCAGCGCCCGCGGCCGCGCCGGCTGCCGAGCATCGGGAGCGCGCGGCGACCGCGCCGGCGGCGCCGCGTAACGCCGGGTTCCTCGGCGTCGTCGTCGCCCCGCAGACCGTCGACGTCAGCGCCCAGGTGGCGGGCCGGCTGCTCGCGGTGACCGTGCGCGTCGGCGACCACGTGCAGCGCGACGCCGTGCTGGCGCGCCTCGACGGCCGCAGCGCAGTGCAAGAGGTGAAGATGGCCCGCGCCGAGCTGGCCACGGCGCTGGCGGCGCGCGACCAGGCGCGGCTCGACATCGCCCAGGCCCGCGAGCGCGCGGCGCGTCGCAGCGCCGTGGTGGAGCTGCCGTCCGAGACCGTCGGCACCGCTTCCGCGGAGGAGGTGTCGTCGGCGCAGTATCAGGTGCGGCTGGGGCAGGCCAAGCTCGACTCGGCAGAGGCGGCCGTGGCCCAGCGGCGGGCGCGCCTGCAGCAGATGGCGATCCTGGCCAAAGAGGGGGCGCTGCGCGCGCCGTTCGAGGGCGTCGTGGTTGCGCGCTATGTCGACGCGGGCTCGAGCATCCGTCAGTCGATGCCGGTGGTGCGCCTGCTCGAGACCGGCGAGCTGCGCGTGCGCTTCGCCATGCCCGAGGACGCCGACGAGCTGGCGGTGGGCACCGCCGTGCGCGTGAGCGTCGGCGCCGAAGCGGTCGACGGCGTGGTGGAAAAGGTGACGCCCGAAATCGATGCCGCGTCGCGCATGATCTTCGCCGAGGCGTCGCTTGCGCCGCGGCACGCGTCGCTGCATCCGCTCAGGTCGGGTCAGGTGGCGCGAGTCAGCGTGCCTGCCGCCGGTGGCGGGGTGGGCCGATGAGCCAGCTCTTCCGCCAGGAGGCGCTCGAGCACCATGCCGGCGGCGGCCACGAGGGCGCGCTCCTCGATCTCACGCCGCGCTGGACCGGCTGGACCTTCTGGCTCCTGGCCGGGGTCGTGATCTTCGGGGTCGGTTGGGCCTGGTTCGGACGTGTCTACGAATACGCGAGCGGGGTCGCCATCGTGCGCGTCGATGGGCGCAGCGACGTTACCGCCAAGTTCGCAGCCACCGTCGCCAGCGTCATGGTGCGACCGGGCATGCGGGTGGCCGCAGGCGATCCGCTGTTGCAGTTCCACGTCGACGACCAGACCGCGGAGCTCGATCGCATCCAGGAAGAGTTCGATCTGCAGCTCATCAAGGTGCTGCGCGATCCGGTCGACGTGCCGGCGCGCCAGGCGTTGAGCGCGCTCCGGGCCCAGCGCGAGCTGGCGACGGCGCGGCTGGAGCAGCGCCTGGTGCGGGCGCCCATCGCCGGCGTCGTCAGCGACGTGCGCATCCGCTCGGGGCAGCACCTCGCCGTGGGCGAGCTGCTCTTGAGCGTGGTGCCCGAGAACGCGGCGCTGTCGCTGGTGGCGCTGTTGCCCGGACGCTATCGTCCGATGCTCAAGCGCGACCAGCCGCTGCGCTTCGAGCTCTCGGGCTACAAGTACGAGTACCGCGAGACGGTCATCGACAGCGTCGCCGCCGAGATCATCGGGCCGGCGGAGGCGAAGCGCTTCCTCGGCCCCGACGTGGCCGACAGCCTCGATCTGAGCGAGCCGGTGGTGCTGGTGCAGGCGCGGCTGCCGTCGCGCCACTTCGTCGCCGGCGGCGCGGTCTACGACTACTACGATGGCATGCACGCGCAGGCGCAGGCGCGCGTGCGCTCCGAGCCGCTCCTCTTGCGCGCGTTCCCCGCCTTCCGCGAGCTGTGGCGCCATGGGCCGTAGACAGTCGTTGCGCGAGCTGGCCGGGGACTTCCCGGCGCTCGAACGGCTCGACGGGGGCACGCGGCGGCGCCTGCCGTTCGTGCAGCAGCTGTCACCGACGGAGTGTGGCGCCGCCTGCTTGACGATGGTGCTCGGCCTCTACGGCAAGGAGCTGCGCCTCGCCGACGTGCGGGGCGCGATGCAGCCCGGGCGCGACGGCGCCACGGCGCTGGCTATCGTCGAGGCGGCCTCGTTCTTCGGCCTGCGCGCGCGCGGCGTGCGCCTGGAGACGGACGATCTCGAGCGGCTGCCGCGCGGTAGTGTCCTGCACTGGGAGTTCAACCACTTCGTCGTCCTCGACCGCGTCAAAGGCGACTCGGTGGAGCTGGTCGATCCCGCCTACGGCCGCCGCACGGTGTCGATGGAGCAGCTCGAGCGCTCGTTCACCGGCGTCGCGCTCCTATTCGAGCCGGACGATCTGTTCGCGCGCAGCGCCGCGCAGCCGCGGCCGATCTGGGGCCAGCTGCGCCAGCTCCTGACCGAATCGGGCGACTGGCGGCGCATCGTCGTCGTCTCGCTGCTCTTGCAGCTGTTCGCGCTGGCACTACCGCTCTTGACCGGCGCCGTCGTCGACAGCGTCGTGCCGCATGGCGACGTCCACCTCCTGGTCGTGCTCGGCTCGGCGCTGGTGGGGCTGGTAGGCGCCTATTTCCTGGCGACGATGATCCGGGCGCACCTGTTGATTCAGCTGCGCACCATCTTCGACTCGCGCCTGACGCTCGGCTTTCTCGATCACCTGGTGCGGCTGCCGTACGTCTTCTTCCAGCAGCGGCCGGCGGGCGATCTGATGATGCGCGTCAACAGCAACGCGGTCATTCGCGAGACGCTCACCTCGGGTGCGTTGTCGACGCTGCTCGACGGAACGCTGGTCACGATCTATCTCCTCGCCATCTTCTTTGTGAGCCCGGCCATCGGCCTGGTCGTGCTGGGGCTGGCGCTGGCGCAGCTCGGCGTGCTGGCCATGGCGCGCCGCCGCCAGCGCGACCTCATGTCGGACACGCTGCAGACCCAGGCGCGCGCCGAGAGCTACCTGGTCGAGCTCCTGGCCGGCATGGAGACGCTCAAGTCGAGCGGCGGCGAGGCGCGCGCCGCGCAGCACTGGTCGGGGCTGTTCGTCGATCAGCTCAATGTGTCGCTGGCGCGCTCGCGCCTCAACGCGCTGGTCGACGGGGTCACCGGCACGCTGCGGCTGGCCTCGCCGCTCATCATCCTGGCGCTGGGCGCGGTGCAGGCGCTCGACGGCACGATGTCGCTCGGCATGGTGCTGGCCGTGTGCGCGCTGGCCGGCGCATTCCTCACGCCCCTCGGTAATCTGGTGACGACGGTCGGCCAGCTGCAGATCCTCGGCAGCTACATCGACCGCATCGAGGACGTCCTCGGCGCCGCGCCCGAGCAGGCGCGTGAGCAGCCGCGGGCGGTGCATACCGCCGAGGGGCGCATCACGCTCGAAGAGGTCACCTTCAGCTACAACCCTACCGTCGGACCGGTGGTGCGCGACGTCTCGCTCGAGATCGCGCCCGGCCAGTTCGTCGCGATCGTCGGCCGCTCCGGCTCGGGCAAGTCGACGCTCGGCAATCTGCTGCTCGGCCTCTACGCGCCCGACACCGGCCGCATCCTCTACGACGGCGTCGACCTGGCGCGCATCGATCTGCGCTCGCTGCGCCGACAGCTCGGGGTCGTCAACCAGCGCGCGCACCTGTTCGCCGCCAGCGTCCGCGACAACATCGCCGCCGGCGATCCCGAGCTGCCGCTCGACGACGTCGTCGAGGCCGCGCGCCGTGCCTGCCTCGACGACGAGATCCGCGACATGCCGATGGGCTACGAGACGTTGCTCCTTGGCGGCGGCGCCTCGCTATCCGGCGGTCAGCGGCAGCGGTTGGCGTTGGCGCGCGCGCTGGTGCGGCGTCCGGCCGTCCTGCTCCTCGACGAGGCGACCAGCGCGCTCGACGCCGTGACCGAGCGCGCGGTGCAGGAGCAGCTGGCGGCACTGCGCTGCACGCGCATCGTCATCGCGCATCGGCTCAGCACCGTGCGCGACGCGGACCTCGTGGTGGTGATGGAGAACGGCTGCGTCGTCGAGCGCGGCACGCACGCCGAGCTCATGTTGCGCCGCGGCGCCTACGCCCGGCTCGTGGCCGCCCAGCTCGACGTGGCCGCGGACTAGAGCGTCGGGTTCTCGAAGAGCGGTCGGAACAGGGCAGAGGTCTGGATCGACTCGCACAGCGTGTGCACGTCGTCCGCCTGCTCCATCACGCCGTCGTACTGCGCGGCCAGCGCCGTCACCACCTCGTCGGGCGTCCGCCCCGCGAGCAGCGCGCGGAACACCTGGATCTCCGCCTCGCCCAGGTCGTAGCCGATGGGATTGGGCTCGTTCGAGTCGCTCCCCGGCCGCGGCGGCAGGCTGGTGATCTCCTCGATCCAGCCCACGATCCGGTCGAGCGCGCCGGCGTCCGCGTAGCGCTCGTCGATCAATCGGAAGATCTCGTCGCGCCGCCGGATGTTCAACAGCAGCGAGAGGAAGAAGCGATGGTCGGGCGAGTGGAGCGTGCGCCGGCGGTCGATGACCAGCGCTTGCCGCCGGGTCTCGTTCAGCGCCAGAGCCAACGCGCTCGCCAGCGCCGCGTGGCGACCGGCCAGCACCGCCAGGAGCGCGTCGCTCTCCTCTTTCTTGATCGCCTGCGCGCGGAAGAGGTTCACCAACAGGATTGCGCACGAGTGCAGGTCGGCGCCCTCGATGACCTCGCGCAGGAGCTGCGACCGCTCGGGCGATTGCGCGTGGCGCAGCACCTCGAACAGCTGCTGCAGGCGCGGCAGCCGCGCGTCCTCGCCGAACGGATCGTGCGCGATCCCGGGGGGCAGGTACGAATACTGTGGGTCAGTGCCGGCGGCGTGGCGCGTGCGCACCACCAGCGTGGCCGACGGCCGCTCGAGGTGGAACAGCGAGTGGATCAGCCGATTCCCGGCGAGGATGGGCCGCGTGTCGCCCGCCGCCAGCAGCTCCGGCTTGCCGGCGCGCAGCTCCCCGAGCAGGAGCGTGTCGCTGATGGTCTCGCCCGGCGTGAAGGTGTAGCGGGTGTGGATGCTGCTGCCGAACAGCACGTGGAAGGCGCCGCTGAAGCTGTGTTGATGGATGGCCGTCGTTCCGTCGAGCCAGAACAGCACCTCGACGTAGAAGTGGCGACCGGCGAAGAGCGTGACCGGCGGCTCGCCGAACTTGGCGTCGGCCGCTTGCGGCGGGACCTGCGGCGCCCGATGGAGCCAGCGCGCCACGTCGACGGCGGAGAGCTCGCGATGCAGCGCGCGCTTGGCGAGCGCCGCCTGGGCGATCTCCGCGAACGCCTCCTCGCGATAGTCGCTGCCGCGCCACGCCTGCTCAATCTCGTTGCCGAGCTGCTCGATGTTCTGCACGGTCACTCTCGCCGCTCAGCGGACCGCCGGGCTGGCGTGGCTGGCTTCGTCGCTGACTTGCCATAGGAGGAAGGTGTAACCATCGGCGAGATCGTCGTTGACCTGCGAGTTGGCCCCGTCGAGGTGGCCGCCCTCGTACTCGGCTCGCAAGAGCACAGGCCGGCCGCTGGTGGTCGCCGCCTGCAGCCGCGCCGCGAATTTCGCCGGCTGCCACAGGGGTACGCGCGCGTCGTGCGCGGCGCCGGTCAACAGCATCGCCGGATAGCGCGTACCGGGCACTACGTGATCGTAGGCGCTCATGGCCAGGAGGCCGTCCAGCTCGTCGGGGTTCGCTGCCGAGCCGAACTCCTGGGCGTTGGCGGCGCCCAGCGGCGTGTGCTCGAAGCGCAGCGGATCGACGATCCCGACGCGGATGATGGCCGCCGCGAACAGCTCGGGGTGCTGGGTGATGGCGCCGCCGATGACGATGCCGCCCGCGCTCCGGCCCTCGATGCCGAGCAGCTTCTCGGTCGTGAGCTTGTCCTGCACCAGCTTTCTGGCGCACGCGACGAAGTCGTCGATCGACCGCTGCTTGTGCTGCTTCATGCCGGCGACGTGCCACTCTTCGCCGTATTCGCCGCCGCCGCGCACGTGCGCGACCGCGTAGACGCCGCCACGCTCGAGCCACGCCAGCCGCCGCGCCTCGAAGTAGGGGTCGAACGATACCCCGTAGCTGCCGTAGGCGGTCAGCAAGAGCGGATGCGGGCGGCTGCGATCGAGCCCGCGCGCATACACGATCGAGAGCGGGACCAGCGTGCCATCGGCACTCGCCACCATCTGCTCTTCGGACGCGAGCGCGACAGGGCTGGCCGCTTCTGGCGGCGTCAGCGCGACCTCGGTGAAGCGGCGCTTGGCCGGCCCGTAGGCGTAGGTCACCGGCGCGCGCGTCCAGGATTCGAGCTGAAAGACGACGCCCGCGGTCGCTTCGTCGGCGGAGAGCTCCGACACCGACCCGGCGAAGGGCAGGCTCAACGGCGTCGCCGCCGCGTCGAAGGGCACCCGGACCAGGCGGCCGATGCCGCCGTCGAGCGTGCGCAGGTAGAGCGCGTCGCGGGCGACGGCGAGCTCCGCCAACACGGCGCTCGTCGGCGCGATGATCGTCTCGGCGCGCGCCAGATCGGGAGCCTCCAGGCTGACGCGGACGACCTTGCCGCGCGGCGCGTCGCGATGCGTGAGCAGATAGGCGTGCTGGCCGTGTGCGACGTAGTCGTCGATGCCGTCCTCGACCTCGGCGACCTTCTTCCACGGCGTCTCGGGCCCGACGACGCTCGCCAGCGGCGCGGCATAGATGGCCCTCTGTCCGGTGGCGCCGCGTCGCGCGATGGCGAGCGCGAACGGCGATCCCGGGAACACGCGCACCCAGGTCGAGTCGCTGAGGCCGACCGGCACGCCGGCCGCCACCTCGTAGCCGAACACCGCGGGGTCGCGATCGGGATCCACACCCAGCACGTGCAGGTAGTTGCGCGCCTTCTGCGTCTTGGCGACGGCGGGTGCGCCCGGCGCCACCTTGGGGTGGCGCATGTAGAAGAACGAGCGCTCGTCGGAGCGCCACTGCGGCATGGCGTGGCGTGCGCGATCGATGACATCGGCGGTGAGCTGCCCGGTGGCGACGTCGACGACGCGGATGTGCGAATCCTCGGAGCCGTTCGACGACACGCCGAGCGCCACGTAGCGCGCCCGCGGTGACGCCTCGTAGTAATCGATGGACGAGCGCGGCTCGGCGGCCGACGTGCTCGGGTCGAACAGGACGCGCTCGGCCTGGGTCCGTGCGTCGCGCGCGTAGAGCTTGAAGCCATCGGCCGCGGCCGGCCGTTTGAGATAGAAGAACAGATTGCCGCGACGCGTGATGTTTTTGATCTCATCACGCGCCGCGGCCAGCTGCCCGATGCGTCGAATCAGCTCCGCCCGGAAGGGACGGGCCGCCAGGGTCGCGCGCGTGTACTCGTCCTGCGCTTTGGTCCACGCGACGAGCTCGGCGGAGCCCGTGTCCTCCATCCAGCGATACGGATCGCGCACTGTCGTCGAGCGCACCTTGGTCTCGACGACCCGAACCGCCGCACGCGGCGGCACCGGCAGCCCCGCTTGCGGAGCGGCCGATACGGTCGTCGTCTTCACGGTTGCGACCAGCGCCAGCGCAGCGACACGGCGGAGCGTCATCGGCGCTTAGCGCGCCTTGTTCTTCGAGCAGCCGCCGTCGGGCGGCTCGCAGCCACCGGCGGCAATCGCGAGCTCCTTGTCGTCGAGCTGGCGAATCGACTGCTTGCGCAGGACCAACTTCTGCTTCTGGCCGGCCGTGCCGTTCTTCTCCGTGCTCTTACGATCCTTGTTCATGATCATGGTCTCCTTTGGACGGATTGCGTTGCGTCTGGGTCGAGCTACTTTTGATGGCGTCCCTGCGAGCAGACTCCGCCGTCGGGCGGCTCGGCGTGGCCGCCGGTGGCGATGGCGAGCTCCTTGGCGTCGAGCTGGCGAATCGACTGCTTGCGCAGCACCAGCTTCTGCTTCTGGCCGGACTTTGCATTCTTGTCGGTGGTCTTGCGATCCTCGTTCATGGTCGTCCCCCTTGGACTGTCTTCGTAGCGGTGGCGTTGCCGGTCTCGGAAGCTGACAGGGTGGCGCTGGTCTCATGCTCCAGCCAGGCGGTGAGCTCGACGCGATCGCGGGGCACGAGCCGGACGCGGCTCGTCCTCCACAAGCGGACGGTTCCGTCCTCGCTGGCGGAGACCAGCTGGGCACCGTCGTGCGAGAAATCGACGGAGCGGACCGCCGCGCTGTGGCCGCGCAGCACGGCGAGCGCGCCGGTCGCGAGATCCCACAGTTGGATGGTCCGATCGTTGGAAGCGGTGGCGACCCGCTTGCCGTCGGGCGAAAAGGCGACGGCGCGCAGCGCTTCGGCGTGGCCGCGCAGCAAGAGCGCGTTGCCGCTCTTGAGATCCCAGACGCGCGCGGTGTGGTCCCAGCTCGCCGAGGCGAGCCGTGTGCCGTCGGACGAGAAGGCGAGCCCCGAGACCGAGTTGGTGTGGCCGCGCAGCGCGCGCGCCGCGCCGCTCGCCAGGTCCCACAAGACGATGCCGCCCTCGAAGTCGGCGCCGGCCACCGTCCGCCCGTCGGCGCTGAAGGCGAGCTGCGTCGGCGCGGCGCCGAGGGCGCCGAGGACGCGAGAGGTGCCCGTCGCGAGGTCCCACAGTCGCACCGTGTGATCGAGCCCGGCCGACGCCAGCACGCGTGCCGCCGGCGCGAAGCGGATGAGCGTGACCTCGCTCGTGTGACCGGCCAGGACCGTCTCCTTGCTGGTCGCCACGTCCCACGCGCGGATCTTGCCGTCGCTGCCGGCGGTGGCGACGATGGCGCCGTCGGCCGAGAGCACAACCTTGAAGAGCACGCCGCCGGCCGCGGTATAGGTGTGCGTCTCGCCCGTGGCCAGGTTCCAGGTGTGCGCCGCGTTGTCGCCCGCCGCCGCGAGGATGCGACCGTCGGCGGAGAAGGCCACTCCGGCGGCTGCGCGCATGGCCGAGTACTCGGCGCCGGGCAACAGGCGCTCCTTGCCGGTGGCGACTTCCCACAGGCGCGCCGTGCGATCGGATCCGTCGGACGCGGCCCAGGCGCCGGTGGGCGAGAAGACCGTGTGCACCGCCTCGAAGCGATGGCGCCCGAGGATGGTGCTGGGCGCGTCGGCGACGCTCCAGATGCGGGTGTGCTCGTCGTAGCCGGTCGAGGTCAGCGTCTTGCCGTCGGGCGTGTAGACCACGTCGCCGAGATCGCCGCGGTGGCCGTGGAGCACGCGCTCGTCGCCGCTGGCGACGTCCCACAGCCGCACCTGGCGATCGGTGCTGCACGACGCCAGCGTGCGACCGTCGGGCGAGAACTTGACGTCATTGATCGTGTCCTCGTGGCCCGTCCAGATGCGCGGCGGCGCCGAGCCGTCGAGGCTCCACAGCCGCACCTTCTTGTCGACGCCGCCCGACGCGGCCAGCAGCTGATTCGGTGAGAAGGCGACGCTCCTGACCATGTCGTCGTGCGCCCCCAGGATGCGACCCTTCCCGCTGGCGGTGTCCCATAGCCGCACGGTGTGGTCGTGGCCGCCGGTGAGGATCTGCCTGCCGTCGCGCGAGAAGGTGACGGACGAGATGCCGCCGGTGTGGCCGACGAGCCGCCGCACCGTGCCGCTGGCCAGCTCCCAGGCGTTCAACGTCCCGTCGGCGGTCCCGAAGACGACGCTGTCGGCGATCGGCGAGAACCCGATGATGGTGACGGCCTGATCGCTGTGCCGCTTGTATTCCTGCCGGCCGGTCGAGCTGTTCCACACCGCGACGACGTCGAGGCTGGCCGAGGCGACCAGCCGGCCGTCGCCGGAGAAGGCGATGCGGAAGGCGCCGCTGTCGTGCTTGCCGAGCACGCGGCGCGTGTCGGCGCCGACGTTCCACAGCACGATCTCGCCGGTGCTCTCACTGACGGCCACGGTGGCGCCGTCCGGCGCGATGCGCACCGACGTCACCTGCCCCTCGAACGTCGCCGACTGCACGAGGGCGCCCGTAGCGACGTCCCAGATGCGAACGAGCCGCTGCGGACCGCCGGTCACGATGCGTCGCCCGTCGGGAAAGACGGCGATGGCCTGGGACATCGTGGGAAGAAGATGGCGCGCTACGCCGCGGCTGGCGGCGTCGGCGGCGATCTGCTGCGCGCGCGTCCAGTCGGCACCGTCGGCCGGATAGGTCTTGAGCCACTCGACCGCCAACGTCGGATCCGAGTCGAGCGCCGAGGCCGCCTGCGCCAGGATCAGCCGATTGCGCTCGGCCACTGCAACCGAGCGCTCGCGGTTGATGCGGCGAACGCTGGCGCCGATGGTGACCGTCAGGATCACCAGGAACACCGCCGCCACCGACGCGGGCAGGCGATGCTTCTTGAGCCACCGCACCAAGAGCGCGCGGCTCGAGTACTTCAGCGCCCGCACCAGACGGCCCGTCTGGAACCGCTTGAGGTCGTCGGCCAGGTCCTGCGCGCTCGGATAGCGCAGCGCCGGATCCCGCTGCATCGCCTTGTCGACGATGGCGGCCAGGTCGGCGGGGATCGACGGCTGGCGGCGCCTGAGCGGGCGCGCCCCGCCGGCCAGCACCGACTTGAGCACGTCGGTCGCCGAATCACCCTCGAAGGGCGTGACGCCGGCCAGGACGTGATAGAGCAGCGCGCCGAGCGAGTAGACATCGGCGCGCTTGTCGACGGTCTCGCCGCGCGCCTGCTCCGGCGCCATGTAGTGCGGCGTGCCGACGACGGCGCCGGCCGTGGTGACGTCGGCGGCGAGGACGCGATAGGGCGAGCTGTCGCGCTCGTCGGTGTGATCGACCTGCGACAGGTCCTTGGCCAGGCCCCAATCGATCACCACCGTCTCGCCGAACGGCCCCAGGATCACGTTCGACGGCTTGATGTCGCGATGGATGATGCCCACGCTGTGCGCGTAGGCGATGGCATCGGCGACGGCGATGACGTTGGGCAGGAGCGCCAGGCGCGCGTCGAGCGTCGCGGCCTCGGACACCGCCTGCTTCAACGTGCGGCCGCTCGAGAGCAGCTTCATCACGTAGTAGGGCTGGCCGTCGGGGCGGACGCCGGCGTCGTAGACCGGCACGATGGCCGGATGCTGCAGCCGCGCCGTCATCGCCGCCTCGCGCTGGAAGCGCCTGAGGTGCACGGCGCCGTGGGCGCTCGACAAGAGCTCCTTGATGGCGACGGGGCGATCGAGCCGCTCGTCGTGCGCGGTGAGCACGCGGCCGAGCCCGCCGCGCGCGAACTCGCCTTGCACGACGTAGCGCGTCTCCCCCGAGGCCGGCTCGGGCAGCCGGGTGCCGGGGACGTAGGCGTCCTCGGTCGACGTCATGGTGCGCTCGAGCGCGGTGCCGAGCTGCCGGGCCGGCAGCGTCTGCGAGCCGTCGTTCCGCTTGCGCGCGCGGCCCATCAGTCGATCGACCCCTGGAAGTCGCGGCGGACGTAGTGGAGGAACAGGTGCGTCGACCGATGTCCCGCCGGCAGCGGCGTGCGCCAGTGATAGAGCTCGGGCCCTCGATAGAGGATGCCGTCGCCGAGGCGCTGGTGGATCGCGACCCGCGTGCTCTCGTCGTCGGGAGTGCGGCTCACCCATAGAGGCCACGGTGAGGCGCCGTCGCTGGCCGGCAGGTACTCGAGCAGCAAGGAGACGCTGACCTCGCACTGCGGGCGATCGACGTGGATCTCCAGCCGGGCGCCCTCGCGGTAGGACGCGAAGTAGGCGTAGGCCGGCTTGAGGGCGACGCCCGCGACCGCCTGCACGGTGTCGGTGAGCGCGGTCAGGAACATGCGGGCGACGACCTCGTTGTGCTGGACGTAGCGTCGCGGCACCTGCGAATCGCCGAACAGGACGTGGCCCTCGTCGACGAGCGCGGCGTAGTAGCGCTGGAGCTCGGGCAAGAGCGCGGGCGGTACCAGGGCCGGCACCACGGCGTGGCTCAGGTCGGCGAAGCGCCGGTTGGCCTCGGTCAGCTCGACGGTGCGATGGGCGGCGGCGCGCGCCAGCTCGCGCCGCGTGACCAGGACCCCGGCCCTTCGCAGCTGCGCGCGCGCCAAGGGAGCGAGCGGCGGCGGGGCGGCGGCGGGCACACAGCGGCGCAGCGCCGGTTCGAGCGCGCCTGCTTCGTAGGGCGCCGCGACGCCGCTGCGGGCGTCGGTGAGCCAGACCATCGGCCCGGCCCCCGACGGTGCCGGCGCCGCTTCGACGCCCGCCGGCGGATCGAACGAGAGGCTGGGATGGACGATCGCGTCTTCGGCGTCGCCGTCGTCGTCGAGGCCGGCGTCGCAGGCGTCGAGCGCGGCGTGGAAGCGCACTTCGTCGGGCACGTCGTCGCTCGCGACCAGGAGGCCAATCTCGCGCAGCGCCTCCAAGTCTTCGGTCGGCAGCTCGACTTCCACATCGGCGTCGGCCGTGAGCATGGCGCGCAACAGCGCAAACAGGCGCGGCTGCTCGTGCGCGGCGACGGCACTGCGCTTCCAGGAGCGTCCGCGCACCGGCGCCACGACGTAGATTCGCGTCGAGGTCGCGTCGTGAAGGCGCTCGAAGCCGAGCTTGGCAAACGGATTGAGAACGTATGCGTCGGCGCACGCGCGTTCGTCATCGCGCGCTAGCGGGGCTTCCGATTTCACGGCCACCGACATGTGCGGCGACACTACGAGAGGGATTTCGGGGCGTCAACGGAAGTCAGTGTAATCACGTGCCCTGGGTCACGTTCCAGGGTCCGAATCAGTGTCCCAGGGAAGCGCTTTGACGCGAGCCGCGCTCGCGTATAGTGGCGCGCCGGTGGCGAGCCCGTGCGCGCGCGTTCTCGCCGCTTCGTCAATGCGTGACCTGGATCAAATTGCGGCGGCAAAGGTGTCGATCGAGCCGGCCGGCTTCTTCGCGCTGCGCACCCCTCTATTGCCGTTCGGCGAGCTGCGCGCGTTCGGCGAGGGGTTGGGCGCGGCGTCGGCGGCGCCGGCGATGCGCGCGGCGGCGATCGCGGGCGACGTGCGCCTCCTGCAGGGGCGCCTGCGGGCGCTGCTCGCGCGGCCCGACGTGCGCGAGGCCATCTTCGTCGCCTCGCCTTCGCTCGACGACAGCGTCGCCGCCTGGCACGACGCGCCCGACTCGGAGCGCGGCCGCAAGATCGAGCGCGCGCTCGTTCGCTACCTCGCGCGCATGGCGGGGCGCGCCACGCCGTTCGGCCTGTTCGCCGGCTGCTCGACCGGCACGGTCGCCGAGGCGACGCGGCTCGTTCTCGACGGGGACGACCAGCATCGCCGCGCCACCCGCCTCGACATCGACTACCTCGGCCTGGTGGCGGCGGGGCTGGCGCGCGATCCGGCGGTGCAGCGCGGCGCGACCTATCGGCCGAACACGAGCCTCTATTGCGCCGGCGAGCAGCGCCGATATGTCGAGGCCGCGCTGGTGGCGGAGCGGCGCCGCTCGTACCGATTGGTCGCGGTCGATGCCAGCGCGCCGCTCGATGCGACGCTCGAGCGGGCGCGCCACGGGGCGACGCTGCGGGAGCTGGCGCTCGCGCTGGTCGCGGATCACGCGCCCGGCGAGCTGAGCCAGGAGGAGGCCGACGATTTCGTGGCCCAGCTCGCCGACGAGCAGGTGCTGGTCCCGGAGCTGACGCCGCTCGTCACGGGCTCGGAGCCGGTCGGCGATCTGGTCGCGCAGCTGGCCGCGTCGGCACCGGCGGCGGCGGGCGCGCTCGACCAGGTGCGGCGCTCGCTGGCCGCGCTCGACGCGGAGCCGCTCGGCGTGTCGCCCGCGCGCTATCGTGCGATCGCCGGCCAGCTGGCGCCGCTGCCGGCGCGGGCCGAGCTGCCGCGGCTGTTCCAGGTCGATCTCGTCAAGCGCTCGCCGCGCGCGACGTTGGGACGGGGCCCGGTGGCGGAGCTGACGCGCGTGCTCGCGCTCCTGCAACGCCTGCCGCCGCCGCCGCCCGACGAAGCGCTTCGACGCTTCCGCGCGGCGTTCGCGGCGCGATACGAGGACCGCTGGGTGCCGGCGTGCGAGGCGCTCGACGACGAGCTGGGCGTCGGCTACGGCGGCAGCAACCTGCCGTCGGCGGATGTGTCGCCGCTCCTGCGCGGGCTGGCGTTCGCCGCGCCGGCGTCGGCCGAGACGCGCGCGAGCGGTGCCTGGCAGCGGCTGTTGGCGCGGCGGCTCGAGGCGGCGGGCGGTGCCGGCGCGGCCGAGATCGTCCTCGAGGAAGGCGATCTCGCGCTCTTGGGCGAGGCGTCTGCCACGTCGCTGCCGGCGAGCTTCGCCGTGGTGGCGACGCTGGCGGCGGCGTCGCCCGAGGCGCTCCAACGCGGCGACTACACCATCTTGTTGCGCGGGATCGACGGGCCCTCGGGCGCGAACCTGCTCGGCCGCTTCTGCCACGCCGACGAGCGGCTCGCCGCTGCGGTGCGCGCGCATCTCGCCGTCGAGGAAGCGGCGCGGCCCGACGCCATCCACGCCGAGATCGTGCATCTGCCCGAGGGAAGGTCGGGCAACATCCTGTTGCGCCCGCTCTTGCGCGAGTACGAGCTGGCGCTGCTCGGGCGCTCGGGCGCCCCACCCGATCGCGTGCTCACGCTCGCCGATCTGGAGGTCGCGATTCGCGAGGGGCGCGTCGTCTTGCGCTGCCCGCGCCTCGGCCGGCAGGTGATCCCGCGCCTGTCGACGGCGCACGATTTCGCGCGCGTGCAGAACCTGGCGAGCTATCGCTTCTTGTGCGCGCTGCAGGCCGAGGATGGTCGGGCGCCGAGCGTGGAGTGGGGCGCGCTCGGCGAGCTGGCGTCACTGCCGCGGCTGCGCCTCGGGCGCGTGGTCTTGAGCCCGCAGCGGTGGCGCCTCGACGCCGCGGAGCTGGCGCCGCTCGGCGCGAACGGCGACCGGGTGGCGCGCTTCGAGCGCGCCCAGGCGTTGCGGGCGCGGCGCCAACTGCCGCGCTGGGTCGCGCTGGCCGATTCGGACAACGAGCTCCCCGTCGACCTCGACAATGTGCTGGCGGTCGATTCGTTCGTGCAGCTCGTCCACGAGCGCCCGACCGCGACGCTGACCGAGCTGTTCGGGCACGACGGGCTGTGCGCGCACGGGCCGGCGGGGGACTACGTGCACGAGATGGTCATCCCGATGTCGGCGCGCTCGCCGCGGTTGCGAGCGGAGCGGCCCGTCCCGTCGGTGGCGCAGCCCGTCCCGTCGCTGGCGCGGCCTGTCCCGTCGGTGGCGCGGCCCGTCCCGTCAGTGGCGCGGTCGCTGCCGCCCGGGAGCGACTGGCTCTACGCCAAGCTCTACTGCGGCGCCTCGTTCGCCGACGCGGTCTTGCGCGAGCTGGCGCCGCTGGTGACCGCGGCGCGCGCCGGCGGCGCCGTCGACGATTGGTTCTTCGTGCGCTACGGCGATCCCGAGTGGCACGTGCGCGTGCGGCTGCACGGCGAGCCGCGCCGCCTGGCCGAAGAGGTGTCGCCGCGCCTCCTGGCCGCGGCCGGCGCGCTGGTGACGCGCGGCCTCGTGTGGCGCGTGCAGCTCGACACCTACGAGCGTGAGGTCGAGCGCTACGGCGGCGCGCGCGGCATCCTCCTGGCCGAGCAGCTCTTCGCCGCCGATTCCGACGCGGTGCTCGAGCTCCTGGCCACCCTCGACGGCGACGCGGCCCGCGACGACGCGCGCTGGCGGCTGTCGCTGCGCGGTATCGATCAGCTGCTCGACGACGTCGGGCTCTCGCCCGCCGACAAGTACGCGCTGGCGGGCGGCGTGCGGGCGCGGCTGGCGCACGAGCATCGCGCCGACGCGCGGCTGGAGCGTCAGCTCGGCGAGCGCTACCGGGTCGAGCGCGCGGCGCTGGAGACGCTGCTCGACCGCGGCGCCGACCAGACGAGCCCGTTGGCGCCGCAGCTCGAGGTGCTGGCGCGCCGTTCGCAACGGCTCGAGCCGATCGTGGCGGCGCTGCGCGCCTGCGCCGCGGAGGGCGAGCTGACCGAGAGTCTGCCGTCGCTGGCCGACAGCTTCGCGCACATGCATGCCAACCGCGTCCTTCGCGGCGCGGCGCGCGCCCATGAGCTCGTGCTCTACGATTTTCTCGAGCGGCTCTACGGCTCCGAGCTGGCGCGCGCGCGGCGCCGTCGCTGAGCGGCACCCACGGCGGTCGCGATTACGGGTCCGAACGCGCCAGGATGGGCAGCGCCAGCACGCGCGGCGCGACGTCGCCGAGCGCATCGGCGTACACCGTCAGCGTCGGCGTGACCGCGAGAGCCCGGCGCAACGCGACCGCCAGGCGGTGCTGCGGCGAGGGCGCCGCCAGCGCGAACCACCAGCCGCGCGCGTCGTCGCCCAGCGAGGGTTGCAGCGAAAGTTCGATCCGCTCCGCCTCGAGGCGAAAAGCGAACGCGCCGAGCGGCAGCGCCAGCCCGAGGCCGCGCGCCTTGATGTACGACTCCTTGAGCGTCCACAGCGCGTAGAAGCGGTCGCACATCGCCGTCTCACCGTCGAGCGCGCGCAGGCCGGCCCGCTCGGCGGCGGCGAACGAGTGCTCGGCCAGCTCGAGCAGATCGACCGGGGCCCGCATCTCTTCGACGTCGACGCCGGCCGCCGGCGCGCCACTGACGACGCACGCGCACAGCCCGCGCGTGTGCGACAGGTTGAAGCCCACGGCCGGCAGCCCCGCCGACGGGTCGACCGCCGGCCAGCCGTGGTCGTCGGCGACGAAGCGCCACGCGGCCGGCGTCACCGCGGCGTAACGCGACAGCGAGCGCCGCAGCAGCGCGTGGGCCACCGCATAGAGCTTGCGATCGCGCTCGAACACGAAGCGATCGTGCTTGTCGCGCTCGTCGGGCGACAGGAGCGCGCGACAGGCGGCCAGCGTCTCGGCGCCGGCCGCGTCCGGCCAGGCGAGCCACACGTCGGCGTGATCGCTCGCAAGCGGCAACATGGCTCGCGCCAGTCTACCTCGTTTGCGCCGCTTTCCCTCGTTGGCCGGCGGCGCGCGGTGTATTACTCGATGGAAGGAGGCCGCCAAGAGCGATCGATGTCACACGACGAAAACAGATCGGCCGTCGCCCTGGCGGACGCCGACGAGCCGTTCATCCACCTCGGCGCGCTCGTCGTGATCGCCATCGTCGTCCTGCCGGCGCTCGCCATGACCGTGGCCAACCTGCCGCGCGCGCGCGCCGTCCCCGTCGCCATCCTCGGGGCCGCCTACTTCTTCGTCCTGACCGCCGGCGTGGCCTGGAGCGAGCGACGCGGCCGCCGCGCGCTCATCGTCGTGCTCCTCGGCGGGCTCTTGCTCCTGGCCATGGCGCTGCAGTGGGCCGCCTTTTTGCCGAGCTCGCTGATGGTCATGCCGCTCATCAGCATGTTCGTGCTCTACACGACGCTGAGCTGGGCGGTCGCGGCCACGGCGCTCATCGTCGCGTTCGGCGTGTTCATCGGGCTGCACGGCGGCTCGCGCCCCATCAACGCCATCACCGTCGCCGGCGGGGTCGTGCCGGCGGCAGCGTTCGTGATCGCATTTTCCCAGCTGCTCCTGCGCGAGCGCCGCGCCCGCGTCGAGGTGCGTCGCTATGCCGCGCAGGTCGAGGAGCTCGCCGTCCTCGACGAGCGCAACCGCATCGCGCGCGAGATCCACGACAGCGTCGGACACTACCTCACCGTGGTCCACGTGCAGATCGAAGCCGCGCGCGCGCTCGTCCCTACCGACGCGCGCCGCGCCGACGAGTGCCTCGCGCGCGCGCAGGAGCTGTCGCGCGAGGGGCTCTCGGAGCTGCGTCGCTCGGTGACCATGTTGCGCTCCGCCGCCGTCGAGGATCGCCCGTTCGGCGTGGCGTTGTCGACCCTGGTGGAGGAGGCGCGCAGCCAGGGGCTGGATACCTCGCTCACCGTCGACGGCACGCCGCGCGCGCTGGCGCCGAACCTCGAGTTCACGCTCTATCGCGTGGCCCAGGAGGCGCTCACCAACGTCACGCGCCACTCGCGCGCCGCGCACGCAAGCTGCACGCTGCGCTATCGCGACGGCGAGGTGGTCTTGCAGATCGAGGATGACGGCGTCGGCGCCGCCGGCACCGAGGGCGGCTTCGGGCTCACCGGGGTGCGCGAGCGCGTGCAGCTCGTGGGCGGCACGATGGACGTGCGCACCGCCGTCGGCAAGGGCTTCGCCATCCACGTGTGCGTGCCGGCATGAGCGCGGTGCGCGTGCTCCTCGTCGACGATCAGTCGCTCTTTCGCTCGGGGCTGCGCACGCTCTTGTCGACGCAGCCGGAGATCGAGGTGGTGGGCGAGGCGTCCAACGGGCAGGAGGCGCTGGCGGTGGCGGCGCAGACCCGGCCCGACGTCGTGCTCATGGATCTGAAGATGGCGGTGTTCGACGGCGTCTCGGCCACGCGCCGGCTGCGCGTGCAGCTACCGCAGTGTCGCGTCGTCGCGCTCACCACCTTCGAGGACGACGAGCTGGTGTTCGAGGTGCTGCGCGCCGGCGCCGTCGGCTACCTCCTCAAGGACACGCCGGTGGCGCGGCTGGTCGAGGCGCTCCTGGCGGCGGCGCGCGGCGAATCGGTGCTGCAGCCGTCGGTGGCCTCCAAGGTGCTCGCCGAGCTGTCGCGGCTGTCGAGCCAGCCGGCGCCGGCGCCCGATAGCGTGCTGTCGCGGCTGTCGGAGCGCGAGCGCGCGGTCTTGCAGCTGGTGGCGCGCGGCGCGTCGAACAAGGAGATCGCAGCCGCGCTCTTTTTGGCCGAAGGCACCGTCAAGAACCACGTCACCAGCATCCTCACCAAGCTCGACGTGAGCGATCGCACGCAGGCGGCCCTGCGCGCCCGGGAGCTGGGCCTCGTGTGATCCAGGTGGGTCATGGGCCACCCGTGACCCCACATCGTGACCTTCGACTGATGGTGTAGGCGACCTGCGATCCGCACACTCAGCGGCATGGTCGATTCGACGAGCAGCTCTCGCGCCAGGCCCATCCTCGAGCTGCGCAACATCTCCAAGGCGTACCAGATGGGCGAGGTCGAGGTGCGCGCGCTGCGCAACGTCGACTTCACCGTGCACACCGGCGAGATGGTCGCCATCATGGGCGCGTCGGGCTCGGGCAAGTCGACGATGCTCAACCTGGTCGGGACGCTCGACCGGCCGACGTCGGGCGAGTACCTGCTCGACGGGCAGCCGGTGCAGAACCTCGACGAGTATGCGCTGGCGGCGCTGCGCAATCGCAAGATCGGCTTCGTCTTCCAGAGCTTCAACCTCCTGGCGCGCGACTCGGCGCTGGACAACGTGGCGCTGCCGATGGTCTATGCCGGCCAACGCGCGTCGGTGCGCTACAAGAAGGCGCGCGCGGCCCTCGAGCGCGTGGGGTTGGGCGAGCGCATCGATCACCTGCCCAATCAGCTCTCGGGCGGCCAGCAGCAGCGCGTGTCGATCGCCCGCGCCATCGTCAACGACCCGCTGCTCCTACTCGCCGACGAGCCGACGGGCGCGCTCGACTCGGCGACGACCCAGCAGGTGATGCGGCTCTTCGTCGAGCTGCACCAGCAAGGCATGACCGTGGTCCTGGTCACGCACGATCCCAACATCGCCCGCTACGCCGAACGCGTCGTCACGTTCCGCGACGGCGTCATCGTCAGCGACGAGAACAGAGGACATGATGAGAACGCTCTTCACGCTCACCTTGGTTAGCTGGGCGGCCGTCGCCGCCGCCGCGCCGCACAAGCTCAGTCTCAAGGAGGCGGTCGGCCTGGCGCTGCGCGAAGACCCGCTCGTCGGTGAAGCCAGGGTGCAGCACGACCGCTCGCGCCTCGGCGTGCTGCGGGCGCAGCTCGACCGCTTCAGCTTGAAGGGCGACGCCTCGGTGCAGGAGCTGTGGAACCGCAACAACATCGGGCTGCCCGACTCGGCGCAGTGCCTCGGGCTCCTCAAGACCGCCGCGGCTTCCAACGCGCAGGCGTGCGCCGCCGCCAACGGCTTCTGGAACGACAACGCCGCCTGGACCGGCTACTCGAACCTGTCGGTGCGGCTCAGCTACTTCCTGTTCTCGGGGTTTCGCGTCGAGGCGGGCGTGGCCAGGGCCAAGACCACCGAGCAGGCGGCGGTGGTGCAGATCCGCCAGCAGCAGAAGGACACGGCCATCGCCATCGCGCGCTCGTACTGGGCCGCGCGGCGGCTGATGATGCGGATCGAGGTGCAAGAGGCGGCGCTTCGCCGGCTCGCCGATGCCGAGGCGGTGGCCGGCGCGCGGCTCAAGGCCGGGTTCGCGCCGGCCATCGACCGTAACCGCGCTGCGTCGCGCCGGCTGCAGCAGGTGGCGGCGGTGGAGGACCTGCGCGGCCAGACCGAGGTGCTGCTGGCGCAGCTCGCGGTCGCGCTCGGGCTGCACGGCGACCTCGAGCTCACCGACGAGCCGCACGTTCCCGACGCGCCGCCGCCGTCGCTGGACGCGCTGTTGCCGCACGCCTTCCAGAGCCGCCCCGATCTGCTCAACGC
Source organism: Myxococcales bacterium (assembly GCA_028287105.1). GTDB lineage: Bacteria > Myxococcota_A > Polyangia > Palsa-1104 > Palsa-1104 > JAQBQH01. The sequence goes on along the minus strand of JAQBQH010000247.1, from coordinate 8,258 downwards.
CCGGCTGCAGGCCGACATCCAGCACCAGCAGGTGCGTATCGCCCGCAGCAACTTCTATCCGCAGGTGACGCTGCTCGGCGCCTTCCAGTATGGCAACAACCCCTACGACCTCGCCAGCGGGGTCTACAAGCCGGCGGCGGCGGCGGCAAATCCGTTCGACGGCATGTCGGGCAGCTTCACCGCCGGCGCGGTGCTGACGCTCAACGTATTCGACACGCTCAACACCTATACGGCCACGGGCGACGCGCGCTACGAGGAGCGCCGCCTGGAACAGGAGGTGCGGCGCTATGGCCGCCTGGTCGACGCCGACGTGCGCGGCGCCTACGCCTCCTTGCGCAAGCTCTACGCGCAACGGCTGCCGCTCATGGCCGCGCGCGACATGGCGCGCGACAACCTCAAGATCATCGAGGCGCGGTACCGCAACGGCGACGCGCTCATCATCGATTACCTCGATGCGCAGATCGATTTGTCCAACGTCGAGTCGCAACTGGCCGAGCTCACCGGGCAGCTTCAGCTGCAGTGGCTGGAGCTGGATGCGGCGCTCGGCAACACAGTGGGAGTGGATCATGGGTGACGGAACACGCAAGAGACGCCGCTGGCTGTGGGTGCTGATTGGCTTCATCGTCCTCGGCGGCGGGGCGGCGCCGGCGTCGCACTGGAGCAGCAGCAAGAAGACGGAATTCGATCCGACGCTGGTGGTGACGGTGGACTTCGGCTCCCTGCCCATCGAGGTCATCGAGACCGGCAAGGTGCAGCCGCGCGAGCGCGTCGAGATCAAGTCCAAGGTGGCGGGCCAGGTGCAGGCGGTGTTCGTCGACGCCGGCGATCGGGTCAAAAAGGGGCAGCGCCTCTTGCGCCTCGACCCGACCGACTACCTGCGCGACGTCGCCAAGAGCCGTGCCGAGGTGATGGCGGCGGCCAACGCGCTCAAGTTCGCCTCGCAGAAGCTGGCGCGCAGCGAGCGCGGCCTGGAGTCGCGCGCCGTGGCGCAGATCGATCTCGAGGCCGCCACGAGCGAAGTGGAGGCCAAGCGCGCGGCGTTGACCATCGCCAAGGTCGCCCACTCGGTCGCGCGCGACCGGTTGCGCTACACCGAGATCGTGTCGTCGATGAACGGCACCGTGACGGCGCGCGGCATCCAGCCGGGCGAGGTGGTGACGCCGGGCGTGCAGGCGACGTTCGAGGGCAAGCCGCTGCTCACCGTGGCCGACCTGTCGACGCTGATCGTGCAGGCCGACCTGAATCAGATCGACGTGGCCAAGGTGAAGATCGGCCAGAAAGTCACGGTCACGCTCGACGCGCTGCCGGGCAAGAGCTACTCGGCCGTCGTCTCCAAGATCGCGCCGGCGTCGGTGACGCCGAAGGGCAAGGACGTCGACGTCTTCCCCGTCGAGGCCACGCTCGACAACGGCGACGGCGCCATCAAGCCCGGCATGACCGCCGACGTGCGCGTGCACATCGAGACGCGCACGCGGGTGCTGGTGCTGCCGGTCGAGGCGATCGTGCGCGAGCAGGGCAAGGACTACGTCAACAAGCTGGTCGCAACCGACAAGGGCAAGAAGACCGAGCGCGTCGAGGTCAAGGTCGGCCGGCGCAACGACCATCAGGCCGAGATCGCGGGCGGCCTCGGCGCCGGCGATCAGGTGCTGATCGATCCCAGCTCCTCGGCGGCCAACGAATACAGCCTCTGATGTGGCTCGAATACTTCAAGATCGCGCGCAAGGTCCTGGTGGCGCACAAGTTCCGTTCGCTGTTGACGGTCCTCAGCATCACCATCGGCGCCTTCTCGATCGTGCTCATGTCATCGCTGGCGCAGAGCGGCATGGCCACCTTGTCCGCCGACATCGAAGAGCTGGGCGGCGGGCGGCTGCTCTACATCTGGCCCAAGCCGTCGGAGCGCGAGGAGGCCAAACGGGTCAGCTACTCGCGCGGCCTCACCAAGGACGACCGCGATGCGCTCCTGGAGCGGCTGCCGCACGTCGTCGACCGCACCATGTTCACCACGCTCAACGGCCGCGACGTGCTCCTCGACGACGGCAAGCTGATTCAGACCGACATCGTCGGCGGCGACGGCGACTTCTTCTCGGCGCTGCACATGCAGGCGGTGCGCGGGCGCTTCTTCACCGACGAGGAGAACCGGCGCCACGCCAAGGTGTGCGTGGTCGGCGCCCACTTCGCCGACGAGGCCTGGGGCGGCGACGCAGTCGGGCACACCATCGCCATCGGTGGGCTGCGCTGCAAAGTCATCGGCCAGCTCAGCGCCAAGGAATATTTCGGCATGAACTACCCGTTCGACTGGCTGCGCCTGGTGGTCACGCCGCTCGAGACCGTCGGTGAGGTCGATCCGGACGAGGCCAAGGCGCGCCTGACGCTGCAGATGAAGCTCGACGACATCCAGAGCCAGGGCATCGTCAAGCGCATCTCCAACGCGCTCCTACTGGAGCGGCACAACGGGCAGGACGACTTTCAGCTCTTCGATTTCAGCGGCGTCATGAAGAAGTTCGAGTCGCTCCTGGCGCTCATGGGCGTGGTGGTCGGCTTCATCGCCGGCATCGCGCTCCTCGTCGGCGGCATGGGGGTCATGAACATGATGTTGGTCTCGGTGTCCGAGCGGGTGCGCGAGATCGGCATCCGCAAGGCGCTCGGCGCCAGCCCCAAGGACATTCGCAGCCAGTTCCTGCTGGAGTCGATCGTGCTCTCGGGGACGGGCGGGCTCATCGGCGTGGTCACCGGCCTCGGCCTGTCGCAGCTGGCGGCGCTGGTGGTGCGCCACTTCAAGCCGAGCTGGCTCAACGTGGTGTCGCACGGTGCCGTCTTCGCCGCCCTCGGGGTGTCGGTCGGCATCGGCGTGCTGTTCGGCTATTTCCCCGCGCGCCGGGCCGCGCGCATGGACGCCATCCTGGCGATTCGGCGGTGAGGCGCTCATGAGGATCATCGATCAGCTCCGCAGCGTGCGGCACACCTTTGCCGCCAACCGCGCGCGCGTCGCCCTGACGCTGCTCGGCATCATGATCGGGGCCGGCTCCATCGTCCTGCTCGCCAGCCTGCTCGACGGTGCGCAAGAGGCGCTGTTGGCCATCAACCAGGAGGCGAGCGAGACGGACCTCGTGCGCGTCGATCGCGCGGCGCCGAGCGCGCGCAAGGCGACCCGCACGCGACGGGAGCTCTCCGCCGGCGACGCCGAGGTGATCGGCGACTCGCCCGTCCTGCCCGGCGCGCGCGTCACCACCGAGCGGGTGCGCTGGACGCGGGCCTACCGCGGCAAGGAGAAGAAGCGCGTCATGCTGGTGGCGGCGGCGCCGATGGCGCTGTCACTGTACCGGCTGGAGGTCGGCCAGGGGCGCTTCCTCACCGACGACGATCTGGTCTCCGGGCGGCGCGTGTGCGTGGTCGGCATCAACGTGTGGCGCGAGCTGCTCGACTCGGCGCCGTCGCTCGACGGGCTCACCATCAAGGTGGCCGGCGTGCAGTGGACGGTGGTGGGCGTGCTCAAGAACAAGCCGGTCATGGGCAGCGGTGAAGGCCCGTGGATGTGGAACAACAAGGTGGTCGCGCCGCGCACGACGTTCAACGCCATCTTCTATGAGGAGGGGCAGGTCAACGAGATCTACGTGCGCCTGGGCCAGGTCGGGCGCGCCGTCGCCGAGCGGATGAGCGACGCGCGCAGCATCATCCGCGGCATGGTGCTGCGCCGCCACTACGGCGTCGACAACTTCAAGGTCGATCGTGACGCCAAGGATCAGGAGCAGATGAACATGATCGTGCTCATCGTCAAGATCCTCCTGGTCGGCACCGGGCTGCTCTCGCTGTTGGTGGGCGGCATCAACATCATGAACATCATGCTGGTCACCGTCACCGAGCGGACGCGCGAAATAGGCGTGCGCCGCGCCATCGGCGCCAACCCGCGTTCGATCGTCTCGCAGTTTCTGCTCGAGTCGGCGTTCATCGCGATGGCGGGCGCGCTCATCGGCGTCATTGGCGGCCTGGCGGTGGCGGCGATCAGCGCCGCCATCCTGTCGCGCGTCGTCGGGCAGTGGAGCATGCACGTGGTGCCGTGGTCGATCGGTCTCGGCCTTTTGCTATCGATCGCCACCGGCGTTTTGTTCGGCCTCTTTCCCGCGTGGCGCGCCTCTCGCCTCGATCCCGTCGAGGCTCTGCGCAGCGACTAAGTCGTTGCCAGGCAGTGTCCCGGGACTGTCCCACCTGTCTCGTGAATTCAACGACAACAGTGGCCGGCGCGTGTGTCCGCCGACGAAGCGATCGCCGCTCCCTCCGCCCCGTTCCCACGACGCGCTCGAGCCCTACTCACCGTCGAGCAGCAGCGCCGATCGCGAGATCGCGCGCCAAAACCGCAGTCGCGGCATGTGCGTTGCACTGGAACGCACACCTGAACGAAGCATCGACAACGTTCTCTTCAAGGCGGAGGCGCAAGTGAATCGCGACGCGAGTGGGCTGGCCATGGTTGGTGTCGTCACCGAGAACGAGCGAGATCGGAATCAGCTGATCCTCGTTTGCGACAGTCCTTCGGGTGAGCGCCGCAGCGTCGTGCTTCGCCGGTCGCCGCTGGTGTTGGGGCGCAGCCGCGATTGTGACGTGGTGCTGCGCGACCCCGGCGTGTCACGCCGCCATGTGGTGATCGACCGGACGGTCGAAGGGTGGGAGGTGCGTCGCTGTGACGGCGCCGCGACGCTCTATGTGAACCACTGCGAGGTCGATCGCGCGCTTCTGCGCGTCGGCGACGTGGTGCGCGTTGGGTTGTGCTGCCTGGTGCTGGTCGACTCCAGCGATGCCGAGACCGCGCAGCTCGCCGAGGGTGCGCCGTCGCGGGGGAGCGCAGCCGCCGCGGCCGCGCCGGAGCCGTCGATTACGCCGTTGTGGGACGCCGAGCGGATCGGCGACGAAGTGCGGCGCTGGCTTGCGGGCCACGCCGAGGTCATCGACACCGACCTCATCTGGCGCAGCGGACGCGCGGGCAAGGATGCGGCGAAGGACCCGGCGGACAGCGCGGCCGACGTCGGCGCCGACGTGGCCGCCTGCAGGGTCGTGCAGAAGCTGGCGGCGAACGGCACCGTCCTCGAGACGCTCATTCCCGCCGGTGCGCTGGCGGCGATCCGCGTGACCTTGCGACAGCCGCCCACCGAAACCACCTCGTTCGTGCGCAGCCTCTTCCAGGCCATCGCGTCGGTGTGCGGGGTCATGGCGGTGCAGCGCACGCCGCTCGCCACCGGCGGCGACGACGCCACCGGTCAGCCGCTGGTCGGGGGCGCCGCCTATCCGCGCTGCATCGGCAAGTCGGCGGTGGCGCAGCGACTGCGCGGCCTGGTCTCGCGCATCGCCCGCTCGGAGGCGACGGTGCTCCTGACCGGCGAGAGCGGCACCGGCAAGAGCATGGCCGCCCGCCTCCTGCACGATCAGAGCAGCCGCGCCGGGCGCCCCTTCTTGGCGGTCAACTGCGCCGCCATCCCCGAGTCGCTGATCGAGAGCGAGCTGTTCGGCCATACCCGCGGCGCCTTCACCGGCGCAGTCGACACGCGCGCGGGCGCGTTCGAAGTCGCCGGCACCGGCACCATCTTTCTCGACGAGATCGCCGAGCTGCCGCTGCCGAGCCAGTCCAAGCTCCTGCGCGTGCTCGAGGAGCGCTGCTTTCAGCGCATCGGCTCATCGCGGCCGCAGGCGATGCAGGCGCGCGTCATCGCCGCCACCAACGGCGATCTGACGCGCATGGTCGAGGAGGGGCGCATGCGCCGCGATCTCTACTATCGCCTCTCGGTCGTGCGCCTGGAGATTCCGCCGCTGCGCGAGCGCGTCGAGGACATCATGGCCATCGCCGAGCACCTCTTGCCCGAGATCGCGCGCCGCGACGGGCGCACGGTCGTAGGCTTCTCGCCCGACGCGGTCAAGGCCATCTGCACCTACGACTGGCCGGGCAACGTGCGCGAGCTGCGCAACGCGGTCGAGTACGCCGTCGTCCTCGGTCAGGGGTCGTGGATCGAAGCGGGGGACCTGCCGATTCCGGTACCGGCGGGGCTCTTGCCCGTCGCGGAAGAGGACGACGGCGACCACATCCTGTTGCCGATGAACCTGGCGCAGCTCGAGCTGAAGGCGATCAAGTCGGCGCTGCGCGCCACCAACGGCAATCGCACGCGCGCGGCGTCGCTGCTCGGGATCAACCGCGTCACGCTCTACAAGAAGCTGTGCCAACCGGCGGCAGCACGCGACGTGCATGACGTCGCCGTTGACGCCGTCGAGAGCGAGGCGGTCGGGTGAGCGGGCGCGTGGGCGACCTCTTCGGCGCCGACGCCGCCCGGCTCGACGAGACGATCACCGAGCGGCTGGCGGGCTTTCGCAGCTCGACGAGCCGGTTCTGCGAGGAGCACGTCGCCGGCCAGCACCAGGCCAGCGCCATGCCCGCCGGCGGCATGCCCGCCGAGGAGTACATCGAGTACCTGTTCCGGCAGGTGGTGCCGAGCGCGGTGCGCACCCATCGCAGCCGCTTCATCGGGCACATGACCTCGGCGCTGCCGGACTTCTTGGTGCCGCTGGGACGGGTGATCACGGCGCTCAACCAGAACGTCGTGAAGATCGAGACCTCGAACGGCTTCACCCATTTCGAGCGGCAGGCGCTGGCGATGATGCACCGGCTGGTCTACGGCCGCGACGAGCGCTTCTACGCGGCGCACACGCAAGACCCGGACTCGTCGCTCGGCATGATGGTCTCGGGCGGCACGCTCGGGAACCTGGCGGCGCTGTGGTGCGCGCGCAATCATCGCTTCGCCGCACAGAAAGGCTTCGCCGGTGTCGAGGCCGAAGGGCTGGCGGCGACGCTGCAGCACTTCGGATTTCGCCGCGCCGTCATCATCGGCTCCTCGCTGATGCACTATTCGATGCGCAAGGCGGCCGACATTCTCGGCATCGGCGAGCGCAACTTGATCCGCGTGCCGGCCACGCGTGAAAGTCGCATCGACGTCGATCGGCTGGCCGATCAGATCGAGCGTTGTCGGCGTGATGACAGCTGCGTGCTGGCGCTGGTGGGCATCGCCGGGACGACCGAGACCGGCGCGGTCGATCCGCTCGGCGAGATGGCCGACCTCGCCACCGCCTACGGCACGCACCTGCACGTCGACGCCGCGTGGGGTGGACCCGTGCTCTTCTCCGAGAAGCATCGCGGGCTGCTCGCCGGGATCGAGCGCGCCGACAGCGTGGTCATCGACGGCCACAAGCAGCTCTACCTGCCGATGGGCCTCGGCGTGGTGGTGCTGCGGAATCCGCAGATGGCCAAGGCGATCGAGAAGACGGCCGACTACATCATTCGCGCCGGCTCGAGCGACCTCGGGCGGCGCACGCTCGAGGGCTCGCGCCCGGCGACGGCGGTGTATCTGCACAGCGCGCTGCACATCATCGGCCAGCGCGGCTACGAGGCGCTGGTCGACGGTGGCATTGCGCGCTGCCGCTTCATGGCCGCCGAAATTCGCCGGCGCGACGAGTTCGAGCTCCTCGCCGAGCCGCAGCTCAACATCCTGGTCTATCGCTACGTGCCGGCGGCGCTGCGCTCGCGGGCGGCGGCGGGGCTGTTGACCGCGCGCGACAACGTCGCCATCAACGAGCTCAACGTGCGGCTGCAGGATCGCCAGCGCCAGGAGGGCGATGGCTTCGTCTCGCGAACCGTCCTGGCCAACACGCGCTACGGCGCCGAGGTGCCGATCGTGTCGCTGCGCTCCGTGCTGGCCAACCCGCTCACCACGCAGGCCGACATCTGCGACGTCCTCGACGAGCAGGTGCGCCTGAGCCTGGCTCTCGATGTGAGCGAGACGCGCCTTTCGCCCTTCGACGAGCACGAAGTGTACGAGGCGGTCGAGGCGCTCGAAGAAATCGACCAGGTCGCCCCGGTCGCTGCGGTCCGCTGTCGTTCGCAATAGACGCGGCTGCGCACCTGTTGCCACTTCTAGCGCCGCGCAGTACCCCCCTTTCGTAAGTCCTGGTAATGAGGCTCGCGCGGCGCTGGCACCGCGGTTGCTGCGTGGCCCCGTGATGCGACTTCACGATCTGTTCGAGCAGCAGGCGGTCCGCACTCCCGATGCAATCGCCGTCGACTACGACGGGCGGCGGCTGAGCTATCGCGAGCTGGACGAGCGGGCCAATCGGCTCGCGCATCATCTGCAGGCGCTCGGGGTCGGGCCCGAGGTGCGGGTCGGCATCTGCGTCGAGCGATCGCTCGAGATGGTGGTCGGGCTTTTGGGCATCTTGAAGGCGGGCGGCGC
>JAQBQH010000375.1 GCA_028287105.1 Myxococcales bacterium | reverse complement strand
TGAACTGCCTCGGCGTCGGCAACTGCGTCTTGCAGTGTGTCGTCGGCGGAACGGGCGACATCAACAGCTGCTTCACGATGTGCTCGAAGCAGGGCAAGACCGGCTCCGCCAACAAGTGGGCGACGGCCTTCCAGTGTGGTCAGGACTATTGCGCGCCGCCGAGCGACATGCTCGGCAAGTGCGCTTCGGTCACGATTCCGGCCGGCGAGCCGGGCGCCGGTGGTCAGATCCTCTGCGATCAGGGCCTCACCTATGCGCAGTGCCAGGCGATGACGTCCATGACCTGCATTCCGTGCATCAACAATGCGCGCAATCTGATCTTCGGCGACTTTACGGTCGACCCGCAGAATCCGGGACCGCCGACCGGCATGTGCCCAGATCCGGCCTCGCCCGACTGCAAGGGCGGCGCGGTCTGCACGACCAAGATCAACGCCTGCACGATGGATTTGTGATTTAATGGGAGGGCATGAAAGCCCTCCTACTTTCCGCCTCGCTTTTCCTCCTTTCCGCCTGTATTAACGGCGACTTCGCCTCTGGAGACCTGTCGGTCGCACCGCCGGATATGGCGGTGAACATCGTCTATGACCTGGCGGGTGTCGACCTCTACGGCGCCTACAATTGCACCGCCCTCAACGGCTGCGAGCGCGCCTGCACGACCAAGGCGTGCGTCTACATGTGCCGCAACATGGCGACTCCGACGGCAGTGCAGAAGGAGATCGCGCTGCAGGGCTGCTTCCAGCAGTTCTGTCCGACGAGCGCCGGCAAGGTCTGCGAGCCGGACGCCATGGGCAAAACCTCGACGGCTTGTGCGACCTGCATCAACAACACCTTCATTTCGAACGGCTCCAGCTGTAGCCCGTCGCAGACGCCCGACGAGTGCCACCAGTGTGTGTCGCAAGCCAGCGCCTGCACCGCCGATATGTAGCGTTTCGGTAGCCAAAATCACCGACGCTACAAACGATCTCGCGGAGAATGGCCGTTCTCAACCGGCGGGGATGTACATGAGGGCGCGGGCCGTTACTTTCACCTTACTGCTTGTTTGTTGCTCGATAGCGCGCGCAGATCGCGCCGGCGAAGCCCGCGCTCACTACGAAAACGCGACGTCGCACTTCGCCGTAGGTGAATTTGCCGAGGCTGCTGTCGAGTATCAGGCTGCGTTCAAACTAAAGGCGGATCCCGCACTCTTGTACAACGCAGCTCAGTCGTACCGATTGGCGAACAATCCGGAGCGGGCGTTGATCCTGTACCGGAACTATCTGCAGCTGTATCCCACCGAGGGGAACGCCGAAGATGTCAGGAGGCAGATCTCGAAATTGAAGGAAGCCATAGCCGCGAGCGAAAAGGCGAAGTCCTCCCCGCCGACGGACGCGACCGAGCCAAAGCAGCTCCCGTTGGTGGCGCCTCCAGTGCTTGCGGCTACCCCGATCTCGGCGGCACAAGGGGGAACTTCACGAGTAGGTTCCACCGCCGTAGCGGAGAAAAAGAAGCCTGACGTGCCCGTCTACAAGAAGTGGTGGCTCTGGACGATCGTTGGGATCGCAGTCGCCGGAGGCGCCGCGACTGCAGCGGTGTTGTCGACGCGCGCATCCAGTTCATGGTCGAACGCTCCCGACGTTGGCCCCGGGAGCCGCAATGCTTTGGTGCAGTGGTGAAGCAGGCGCTCATTGTTGGCTTGCTGCTCGCCGGATGCGGCGGCGGTGATCCCAAAGAGTTTGGATTGAACGTGCGCGTCGACGCGCACGCTCTCTCGACGAGCGATCTGAACCGAATCGTGTCAGCCCATCTTTCGGTAGGCGGAGACGAGCCTTACGAAAAGACGTTCGACGTCGCGGCGGCGGCACGGAGCGGCGAAGTTCGCTTTCGTTACGTTCCTGGCGTCAAAACTGGACGCATCACACTGGCTGTCAATGCGCTCGATAGCGAGCAGGCCATCATCGCCAGCGGTGTCAGCGATCCCGTCGATATTACGACCGGTGCAGTAGCAGTCGTCATCCGGCTCGGCGCAGCAGTGCCCGACATGGCGGGCGCGGGCGGAGATGATGGCGGCGAGCCTGGGGACATGGCTCACATCGTCAAAGGACAGGGCGCTGCGTGCACCGCGAACAACGAGTGCGGGACGGCCGGTGGCTGCGTCGATGGCTATTGCTGCGACGTCGCGTGTACAGGTTCATGCGTCGCGTGCAATCTTCCCAGCAAAGAAGGAACGTGCTCACCGATTCCAGCGTCTGCAACACCCGCCCCAGGACACGCGGCCTGCGGACCAGACGCGAAGTCGACGTGCCAACGCGACGGTTCTTGCGACGGAGGGGGTGCATGTCGCAAGTGGGCGCTTGGTACCGTTTGCCAAGCCGGCACATGCAACGCTGGCACGAACCAGGCGACCTCCGACTCGACGTGCAACGGAAGCGGAACCTGCACTCCGGGGACAACGATCACTTGCGCACCGTACGTCTGCAAGGACGCAACGATCTGCTGGCCGACGTGCACCGGCAACACCCAGTGTTCGTCAGGCAACTTCTGTAACGGCAACTCCTGCGGTAAGAAGGCGATCGGATCAATCTGTGGTTCAGCGGCGGATTGCCAGAACGGCACCGATGGCAACGCCCATTGTGTCGACGGCGTCTGCTGTGATACGGCCTGCACTGGGACTTGCCAGTACTGCGCGCTGTCCGCGACCAAAGGAACGTGCTCGCTGGCGCCCACGACCACCGATCCTCGCAGCGTCTGCCCAGCCGGCACCGGAGGCAACGCGATCTGCTCACCGGGCGGCTGTACCGGCACAACCATGGCGTGTCGTGTCGCTGCCGTGAACACGGCGTGCTCTGCCTCCTGCGCGAACAACACGGCGGCTACGACTACCTGCAACGCTACCGGCTCGTGCGCGCAAACTGGAGGCTCCGCGGCGTGCGGCGCTTATGCCTGCGTCGTCGGAGGCGGAGGTACGCAGGCGACTTGTAATTCATCCTGCGCTACGGACGGTGAGTGCAATCAGCCCGTTTACGCTTGCAACACGACAACGCAGCAGTGCGCCCTCGCGCTTGGGAAAACGTGCACAGCGGGGAACCAGTGTGCCTCTGGTAGCTGCGCACCGGAGGGGATGTGCTGCACGCGCGCTTGTACCGGCGCATGCGAATCGTGCAGCGCTCAAGGAGTCTGTAATTTCGTCAGCGGGACTCCAGTCGCACCCCGTGCACCCTGTAACAGCGATCCTTCGTACCCGGTCTGCAACGGGACGTGTGCTGGCGGTTCCGCCAGCTGCAGCTATCCGACGACAGCCGGATGCCAACCGAGCGTCTGCGGCGTCGCATCCGGATCCACGATCTATATTGAAACCGACTACGCTTGTTCCGGCGGCGCTTGCATGGCGGCGCAAAAAGGGTGCGGGCACTACGTTTGTAATGGCAGCCAGTGCTACGGCGCGCCCTGTACGTCGAATGCGCAGTGCACCTTGGGTTACATGTGTTCCTTCAACGGCTCGTTCAAGGCCTGTCTATGAGAGCAAAGCGCGGCAAGATCCTGGCGGTGAAGTGGGGGTACAACCCCAACTCGTCGTCGCTGGGGGTCGACGTGACGTTTCTGCTGTTCGGCATGGCGGCGATCGCGCTGCTGACGCCGATCGTGTCGCTGTTCCTGCGCGCCCGGCGCGCTCGACCCGAGCTGCCGGCCGCCGGCGGCACCGACTCGCCGCTTGACACCTCCGCACCGCCCGCGTAACGCTTCCCTGAGTTACGGGAGGGCGACATGCGTGCAGCGGCCCTGTGTCTCGCGTCGGCAATCCTCGGTTGCGGGACGTACGCAGGACGTCCGCCGGACGCGGCCGGCGTTGGCGGCGTCGGTGGGGACGGCAGCGGCGACGATGCCGGCGTAGCCGCGCCCGACCTCGCCGCCTCCGGGCCGCCCGCCGATGCGCCGCTGGGCGCCACGCCGTACCCCGGCGGCACGCGCTTTCGCGTCTGGGCGCCGCACGCCGCGCACGTCTTCGTGGTCGGTGACTTCAACGCCTGGTCGGCGACCGCCAACGAGCTGGCCGTCGAGAGCGGCGCCACCGGGATCTTCGGCGGCGACGTCGCCGGCGCCATCGCCGGGCAGCAGTACGCCTACGCCGTCGCGCTCGCCGACGGCACCGTCGCCACCCGCCCCGATCCGCGCGCCCGCCTCCTGACCGCCTCGACCAACGGCCGCTCGGTCATCGTCGATGCGCGCGCCTACGCGTGGAAGACGCCCGCCTTCACGCCGGCCGCCTTCGCCGACACCGTCATCTACGAAATGCACCTCGGCACCTTCGCGCGCGCCACGCCGACCACCATCGGCACCTGGACCACCGCCGCGGCCAAGCTCGACTACCTGCAGGCGCTCGGCATCAGCGCCGTCGAGATCATGCCGCCCGCGCTCTCCCCCGGCGACTCGACGTGGGGCTATTCGCCGAGCTGGCCGTTCGCCACCCACAACGCCTACGGCTCTCCCGACGACGTCCGCGCCTTCGTCGACGCGGCGCACGCGCGCGGCATCGCCGTCTACATCGACGTCGTCCACAACCACTACTCGTCGAAGACGGGGCTCTGGTGCTGGGACGGCGACTGCGGCGGCAGCGGCAACGGCGGCGCCTACTTCTACCCCGACGCCACCCGCCGCGGCACGCCGTGGGGCCCGCGCCCCGACTTCTCCGACGCCGCCGTGCGCGGCTTCATCCGCGACAACGCGCTCATGTGGCTCGACGAATATCGCTGCGACGGCCTGCGTTGGGACTCGACAATCAGCATCCGCGCCACGACCTGGGGACCTTCGGGCGTGCCGCTCCCCGACGGTGCCGCCATGCTGCGCGAGCTCAACGACGCCGTGCACGCGCTGCCGCACAAGCTGCAGATCGCCGAAGATCTGCAGACCGACGCCACCATCACCAAGGCCACGAGCGGCGGCGGCGCCGGCTTCGACACCCAGTGGGACGCCGCCTTCTTCCACCCCGTCGACGACAACCTCCTCAAGCCCAACGACGCCGACCGCGACCTGAACGCGATCCGCGACGCCATCACCCACGCCTACAACGGCAGCGCCACCCAGCGCGTCATCTACACCGAGGATCACGACGAGGTCGCCAACGGCAAGTCGCGCATCCCCGAGATGATCTCGCCCGGCGACGCCGGCTCGCTCGTCGCCCGGCAGCGCTCCACCGTCGGTGCCGCGGTCGTCATGACCTCGCCCGGCATCCCGATGATCTTCATGGGCCAGGAGTTCCTCGAGAGCGGCCACTTCGCCGACACCATCCCGCTCGACTGGTCGAAGACCACCCGCTACGCCGGCATCTTGCAGCTCTACACCGACCTCATCCAGCTGCGCCGCAACGCCGGCGGCCACACGCGCGGCCTCGCCGGCGAGCATGTCGACGTCTTCCACCTCAACGCCACCGCCAAGGTGCTGGCGTGGCGCCGCTGGGATCAAGGCGGCCCCGGCGACGACGTCATCATCGTCGCCAACTTCAGCGCCAAGCCCTTCGCGCGCTACGACCTCGGGCTGCCGCGCGCCGGCGCCTGGAAGGTCCGCTTCTCCTCCAACGACACCAAGTACTCCGCCGATTTCGCCGGCACAGCGACGGGCGACGTCGCCACCAGCGCCACCGCCCGCGACGGCTTCGCACAGTTCGGCTCGCTCGCGCTCGGCCCCTACCAGGTGCTGATCCTCTCGCAGTGACCGACGCCGCTTGCGCGCGCGCCCGACCACGTTAATCCTTGGCGGTCGATGCGCGGCCTCCCCGTCACGTTCTGGTACGTCTGGGCCGGCGCGCTCATCAATCGCCTCGGCGGCTTCGTCTACACGTTCCTCGCGCTCTACCTGACGCAGGCGCGCAAGCTCAGCGTCGCGGAAGCGGGGCTCATGGTCTCGCTCTACGGCGCCGGCTCGATCGCCGCCGGCCCCGTCGGTGGCTTCTTCGCCGATCGCGTCGGCCGTCGCGCCACCATGCTGGCCGGCTACGCGCTCGGCGCCGGCGCCATGCTCAACCTCGGCTTCGCGCGCAGCCGCTGGCACATCGCCCTGGCCACCTTGTTGCTCGGTTTCCTCAACGACCTGTATCGACCCGCGCAGCAGGCCACCGTCGCCGACATCGTTCCCGTCGCCGATCGCACGCGCGCCTACGGCTACCTCTACTGGGCGGTCAACCTCGGCTTCGCCGGCGCCGCCATGCTCGCCGGCTTTTTGGCCGACTTCAACTACACCTGGCTCTTCGTCGGCGACGCCGCGACGACGCTGGCGTGCGGCCTCCTCATCTACTGGAAGGTCCCCGAGACCCACCCCGAGCGCCACATCGACGCCGACGCGCGCGCGCGTCCGAGCCCGCTCATCCCCCTGCGCGACGCCAGCTACATGGCGTTCATCGTGGCGCAGTTCTTGTGCATCCTCGTGTTCACGCAGAGCAACAGCACGCTGCCGATCGACATGCGCGCGCACGGCGTGTCGCCCAAGCTCTACGGCACGCTCATCGCGCTCAACGGCCTGCTCATCGTCGCGTTCCAGCCGCTGGTGATCAAGGTCGTGCAGCGCTTCCCGCGCACGCGGGTCCTCGTCGTCGGCGCGCTCATGACCGGGATCGGCTTCGGGCTCAACGCGCTCGGCCATTCGGCGGGCTGGTATGCATTCACCATTTTGGTCTGGACCGGGGGCGAGCTGGCCTTCTCGCCGGTGACCCCGACCGTCGTCGCGGACCTGGCGCCACCGTCGCTGCGCGGCACCTATCAGGGTGTCTTGCAGATGGCGTGGGGGCTCGGCTCCTGCCTGGCGCCCGCTCTAGGCGGGCCGATCCTCGGCCGCTTCGGCAACCACGCGCTGTGGGGCGGCTGCTTCCTCATCTGCCTCGTGTCGGCGACCCTGCACGGCTTTCGGCGCGAGCGTCCGCGCGTCGGCTAGGACACAGGGCACGTGTCTGCCCGTCCCCAGCCCACGTAGATCCGCGCAGTTGTCGACGGCCCCGCGCCTGCACCAGGGCGCGCGCGCGGAGGCAACACGATGCGAGTGCTCAAGGCGATCGGTGGGCGGTTGAAGAAGGTCGGTTATCTGTTTCGAGCGACCTTGTGGGCGGCGGTGTTGGGAATCATCGAGCTGGTGCAGTCCGAGCGGGGACGGCGCGTGCTCGGGGTCCTGATGCTGATGGGACTGACGGTGGGCTTCGTGTACATGAAGCCGATTCGCACCATCAACCCGGGCGAGGTGGGCGTGCGCGTCAACCGGCTGACCGGACACATGGGTCAGATTCATGAAGGCTGGGCGTGGGTGGTGCCGGGCATCCACGATCTGCGTCGCTTCCCGCTGCGCGACCAGATCTATCGGCCGCGGACGTCGGCGCGCGCCGATGGCGAGACGCCGTTCCAGACCGCCGAGGGGCTCAGCATCGGCGTCGACGTCGCGGTGCGCTTCGCCCTCGATCCGACGCGCGTCATCACCGTCGCCGAGGAGCTGCCCGCCGACGTCGGCCGCGAGCTGGTCGAGCCGATCGTCGACGGCGTCCTCCACCGCACCTTCGCCAAGCACACCGTGCGCGAGATCTTCTCGACCAAGCGCGCCGAGATTCAGAAGCTGATCGAGGATCAGCTCAAGCCCGAGCTTTTGCCCGACGGCGTCATCGTGCGCAACGTCTTCATCGGCAACGTCGATCTCCCCGCGGACTACAAGAAGGGGCTCGAGGCGATGCTGGCCGAGGAGCTCTCGTCGGAGAAGATGCGCTTCACGCTCGAGCTCAAGGACAAGCAGGTCAAGGAGGCGGGGCTCGTCGGCGAGGCGGACAAGGTCAAGCGCGAGAAGGCGGCCGAGGCGGCCGGACAGGAGGAGATCATCGCCGCCCGCTCGCGCGCCGAGGCGATGAAGCACGTGCTGCCGTTCAAGGAGAAGGAGATCGAGCAGCGGCGGCTGGAGGCGGAGGCGTCGAAGGTGACGCGCTTGAAGCAGGCCGAGGCGGAGGCGGAGTCGCGGCGCATCGAGGCGGGCGGCGAGGCCGATTACCGGCGCAAGCTGGCCGATGCCGAGGCGCATCGCATCGAAGTGACCGGGGTGGCGTCGGCGGCGCAGATGGCGCGCGAAGGGGCGCTGATCCAGAAGAACCCGCTGCTGATCCAGAAGACGCTCGCCGACAAGTTGTCGGACAAGATTCAGGTGATCATCGCGCCTCCGTCGGCAGGCGGCTTCTTCGCCGGCGGGCTCATCGGGCAGCGCATGGATCAGGCGCGCGCCGAGGCGCAGCCCAAGGCGGCGCCGAAGCCGGTCGAAGCCGCCACGGAAGGCGACTAGCCGATGCTGGCGATGGTGATGGTGGCGGCGATCGTGACCCAGGATGCGACGCCGCTGCGGGCCGCGGCCAGGGAGACGGCGGCCAAGCAGACGCTGCTCTACGCCGGTGATTGGCTCGAGCTGCGCGGCGAGCGGCAGGGCTGGCTGTCCGTGTACGACCATCGCCACGAGCGGCCGGGCTATGTGCGGCCGGCGCAGGTGCGCACCTTTGCCGTCGACGAAACGTCGGCGCGCGACCTGGCCGCCGTGGTCGACTTCGTCCGCGATCAGTCGGGGATGGAGGCGCTCGGCATCGGGCTGACCGCGCTCTTTCTGCGCGCGGCGCCGGCCAACGCGGTGGGTCCCGAGCTGTTCGATGCGCTCGGGACCCTGGCCGAGCGGCTGGCCCGGCGCGCATCGTCGAAGTGGGCGCGGCCCAACGACGCGTCGCTGGCGGGGCAGATCGAGGTGGCGCAGAGCTACGGCGTGAAGTTCCGCTCCTTCGAGCGCGAGGGGCGGGCGCGGATCTGCTACGACGGCGAGGCCTATCGGCGGGTGCTGGCGATGGCGGCGTCGCCGGCGGCGAAGGCGCGCGCGGCGCTCGGGCTCACCGATCCGGCGTGCAACGATGTCGCGTTGCCGGTAGCCGATCAGGAGACGCTGGCGGCGTGGCAGGCGGCGGTGCTCGAGTCGGTGGAGACGGCGACGCTACCGGCCTGGCTGTCGAACCGGCTGCGCATCCGGCTGGCGTCGCGTCGCGCCGAGGTCGCGTACGGAAAGGCGCGGCACGGCGACTGGGCGGGCGCGCGATCGGAGGGCGCGAGCGCGGAGCGTGCGCTGGCGCTCATCGACAAGCCGGAGCTCGCCGACGAAGACGCGCTTGCCTATGACGAGTCGGCGGTGCGCGTCGGCGCGGTGCGCTGGGCGGGCGAAGAGGCGCGCCCGAACAAGGCGGTCACCATCGCCGCGGGCAAGCCGGGGCAGACCTGCGTGGGCTTCGGCGGCGTCGAGCACTGCACCTACGCGGTCGTGTGGCCGGGATCGATCCGCGTCTCGCCGCGCGGCGATGTCGTGACGCTGGCGCAGTCACCGCTGACGGCATGGACGGAGCTGGTGCTGCTGCGTCGGGGGCAAAAGGAGTCGACGACGCTGGCGCCGGCGGCGGTCGACCCCGAGCTGGGCTATGTCGAGTTTGCCGGCTGGTCGCCGGACGGGGCGCACCTGCTCGTCGCACGCGAGGCGCGCATGACCGGACCGCTCGGCCAGGCGGGCACGTTGGCGCCCTGGATCCAGAAAAGCTTCGAGATTCGACGCGCCGACGGGCTCACCATCGAGAAGCAGGCTTCGCGGCTCGACAACTTCGTCAGCTTCCGTCGCTGGCAGTCGCCCGACTGGCGGCGCGTGACGCTGGCGCTTCGCTAGCGCCAGGAGTGCCAGGAGTGCCGGGAGTCGAATTTACGCGGCGACGGGGGCCCCGTCGAGCGAGCGCACGATCTTCTGCAGCTTCTCGCGAATCTTGAACTTGCGGCTGTACACGGTGTTGGTGCTGACGCCGAGCGCGCGCGCCAGCTCCTCCGGCGAACGCTCCTCCTGAAAACAGTCGACGACGAAGGCACGCTCCTCACCGGACAGCTGCGCGAGTGCCGCGCGCGCGATCTCGACCTCCTGCCGCGCCTCGACGGTGTCGCGCGGCTGCTCGGCGCGCATCGACGCGTAGTCCTCGAGGATGTCGTCGAGCGGCGTGGCGTCGGCCTGACGCGCGCGCAGATGATCGATGGTCGAGTTGGTGGCGACCAGCCCGAGGAACGACGCGATGCGGAATCCGCGTTGCGCGTCGTACTGGCGCAGCTTGCGCATGTCGTCGCGCAACAAGGTCACCCAGACATCGCCGACCAGGTCGTCCAGATCGTCGCGCGAGAAGGTGGCGCCGTACCGACGCAGCGCCTTGACGACGCAGCTCGCGATCAGCCGCTCGTAGCGACGCACGAAGTCGCCCCACAGGCGGTCGTGCTGAGGCTTCGTCGATGCCACCAACAGCCCCTGCAAGAGCGCCGCTTCGTCAGCCGAATTCCCGCGCGCGCCATCGACAACGGTCTTCCCCATCGTTTTCGCCCCTCAGTGAGCAGACAACGCTCACATCTGTCCTCATCTACGCACCGGGGGTTCGAAACTGTTAACTGGAGTGAGCAGTATTTCGATCAAAGTTGGAACTGCATGCCGAGATTGAAGAATCCGCCCGGCCGCAGCGAGGAGGCCACGCCCTGCGGAAAGACACCGTCGAGGCTGAGGCCGCCGCGCGCGAAGAGGCCGAAGCTGCCGGCGATGCTCACGTTTACGCCGAGAGCCAGCTCGTAGCGGAGGCCGCGCGGCTCGGTGCCGGTGAGCTTCTGCCCGTTGAGCTGCACGGTGCCGGAGTAAAGCTGCCAGCCGAGCGCGGTGTCGGCGCGGAGGCCGATGCGCTCGATGACGCGCCACTCGACCCCGACGGTACCCATGACCGCCGCCCGCCACAGCGATTCGCCGCCGGCGCCGGCGCCGTAGCCGAAGTTGCCAGCCAGGCCGAGGTCGAAGACCCTTCCGAAGCGGTAGGCGTAGCGGAGGTCGGCGCCGTTGCTGGAGCCGGCGTCACCGGCGGGCGCGCTCGAGAGCGCGTAGCCGACCGAGAGGCGGTGGTGTCCCCACTTTGCGCGCGGCGGCTCGGCGAGGACGAAGGGCGACCCGTCCTCGACGGCGACGTCTCCCGAGGTGGCGACGAAGCCGTCGTAGAAGCCGCGGCCGAAGGCGACCTTGTAGAGCTCGTTGCGGAAGGTGGTATCGAGCGCGCCGCGGGCGGCGATGGCGCGCGCGTGCCACGGCAGCGCCGAGACCTCGAGGCGGCGGCTGCCGATGCCGGCCTCGGCCTCCTGGTCGTCGGAGCGCACGTAGTAGCCGTGATGCGACGAGACCATGACGTCGAAGGCGGCTCCCGCCTCTTTGTGCAGGTCGGCGTAGCGGACGCCGCGATCGTCTTCGACCCAGAAGCGGCCGCCGAGCCCGGGGCCGAAGTGGAGATAGCGCGCCGACCCCTGGGCCGAGCGCAGATCGACGAGCGCGCGATGGCGATCGAGGGCCGGTGCGCGGGCGAAGACCTCGACGCGCGCCTCCGGGTTGCGCACGCGCGCGTTGGCCGCGGCCAAAAAGGCGCGCAGCTCCGAGTACTCGATGCGCCCGTCGCCGTTGACGTCGGCGGCGCCGGTGAGCGCCGAGCGCAGCTCGTGCGACAAGATGCCGCCGCGGTAGCGCGCCCACTCGTGCGTCTCCTGGTCGCCGAAGGTGGCGACGATGACGCCGGCGCGCGGGTGGCGCTCCAGCTGCTCCTCCTCGAGGAACGCGTTCAGGTGCGCCTCGCCGGCCGCGCCTTCGGCGTCCGACACGCGGTCATCGATCCACGGCTTCTTGGCGCCGCGCGCGTTGACCAGGTAGTAGCTCTTGCAGGCGTCGACGATGACGTGGACGAACTTGGCCTTCGACGGCGCGATGATGTCGCGGTAGAGCTCGGCGCGGGTCAGCTTGCCGTCGCGCAGGTTGACGTAGCCCTGGCCGGTGCCGTCGACGTCGCCGTGGCCGGCGTAGATGAAGAAGAGCTCCGGCTCATCGCCGCGCTCGACGTCGCGTGCCATGTCGGCGTTGAAGCGCGCGAGCTTGTCGAAGATGGCGGCGCGCTCGGGTGACTCGGCGCTGCGCGCAGCCTCGGGATGGAGGCGGGCAGTGTCGGCATCGAGGACGACGAAGAGCGCGGTGCGCTCGGCGAAGAGCGAGAACAGCTCCCAGGTCTTGGCGCCGTCGTCGTCGGCGAACTGCAGCGGCTTGACGCCGGGATCGAGCGAGCGGTTCTCGGCGACGATCACCGCGTACGTGCGCGTGCGCGCGTGCGCGCCGGCGGCGACGAAGAGCGAGGCCGCGACGAGGAGCGCGCGCGTGAGCGGCGCCGCCCTCATGGCTCGACGTCGACGAGGACGCTCTTCTGCAAGACGTCGGTGCGGAGGAGCGGCAGCACTTCGATCCCCGAGGGGTGCTTGTCCTGCTGGCGCATGCGCTCGGCGGCCGCTTCGATCTCGGGCGCCGAGACGGGCGCGTCCGAGAAGAGCGCGTAGATGCGCACCTTGCCGGGCTCGTGGTTGACGCCGAGCTTCACGGCCGGGCCGACCGGGACGTCGACGCCGTCGGGGGCCGCCACCGACTGCAGCTCGGGCGGCCGCGGCGCATACCACTTGGGCGACCAGTCATCGTCGAATCCTACGACGAAGACCCGCTGGAACTTGCCGCTGTTCGAGAGCGTCAGCCGCAGCTGGGTCGCGCGCGCGCACTTCGGCGTGACGCCGTTATCGCCGATGCAGAACGCGCGCAGCCCGGCGGTCCGCTCCCCAGAGCCGGCGCCGCGCACCTGAAATTCTCCGCCCGGCCGTGACGGTGACCGCGCCAAAAAAGGGATCAGCACCGCCGCTGCCGCGACCGCCGCGACGCCGACCGCCCAGCGCTGCTTCGGCGCCAGCCAATGCAGCGCGCGCTGCCACGCCGGGGTGGGAGCCGCCGCGCCGTCGAGAATCGCGGCGCCGATGCGATCGAACGAAGACGGGGAAGGTTTCGCCAGCGCCGCCGGACCACCATGTAGCATCCGCTCCGCGAGCGCGACGCGGTCGTAGCGGGCGCGGCACGAAGTGCAACCGCCGAGGTGGGCGCGCAGCTCCTGCCAGTCGCCGGGAGCGACGTCGCCGACGATCATCTCGTCGATCAGCTTTATGTAGCGCTCGTGGCTCATCCCGCTCATGTGGCCTTCACCGTCGCCGTCGCCGTGTACGCTTCCAGATATCCGTTCGACTGCATGAACTCGAGGAACGCACGACGCAGCTTCTTCTCGAGCGTGCGCGATTGCATGTGCGAGAGGCCGCTCAGCTGGCCGGCCTCGACCTGCGTGCGCTGCTCCTCGAACCGATGGCGGAAGAAGGTACGATCGCGCTCATCCAATCTTGTCACGAAGGCGGCATACAGCTTGCCGAGCTCGTTGCGCAGGAACTCCTGCTCCGCCGACACGCCCGCCGATGGTGCCGTGGCCATCGACGCCGAAGGAGCCGCGTCCTCCCCGTCGCCGCCGCTCTCGGACGGCCCGGAGGAATCGAGCTGGTCGATGAACGGGCTCATCGCCACCTCGCGGTTGCGGAATTCGTCGAGCACCAGGTTGCGCGCGATGGCAAAGAGGTAACTCTTGTACGGATGCAGCCCGTCGAAGCCGAGCCGCGCCGACTCCTTGAAGGCGCGCGCGAAGGTCTCCTGCAACGCGTTGTCGAGATCGAACGGCTGCGCGTAGCCGCCGAAGCGCAGCGGGCGGCCGCCGGACGAGAACGTGAAGCCGCGCTGCAGGAACGCGGCGACGTCGGGCACATAGTGGCGATAGACCTCCTCGAGGGCCCGTCGCTCGCCACGCTTGAATCGGTCGAGCAGCTCGCGCCGCTCTATGAGGAGCGACATCCCCTCTCCCTCAAATACTCGCCAACGCGCCCGAAGTGTTATGGGAACCAGCGGGAACGCCCAATCCTAGTCATGTTACGATATTAGGCAGTGATCCGGCTCACTCCTCGTGGCTTCCGGTACGAAAAGTTTGGAGGAATCGTACATTTGGAGCGCCCGCGGGCGCTGGTGTTCGTCGATCGCGACCGCGCGCGGCGCCTGGGCTATCGGCAGACGCCGCTGTGGCAGGCGCCCGAGAACGAGCGCTGGAGCGAGGAGCTGCTGTCGGGGCCGCTCGAAGCGCACCTGCAGCTGACCAACCGCTGCGACGCGGGCTGCCAGGGCTGCTACACCGGCGCGACACCGACGGGGGCGGCCGGCGAGTGGGGTCTCGAGGAGTGGAAGCGCGCCATCGACGCGCTGGCGGCGCGCGGCGTGTTCCACCTCGCGCTCGGCGGCGGCGAGTCGGCGCTGTTGCCGTGGCTCGGCGAGGTGGCGGAGCACGCGCGCTCGCGCGGCCTCGTGCCCAACCTGACCACGTCGGGGCTGTACGGCGACGCGGAGCTGGAGCGGCTGTGCGGATGGGTGCCGCTGTTCGGGCAGATCAACGTCTCCATCGACGGCGTCGGCGAAGATTACGCGCGCGTGCGCGGCCAGCATCTGACCGACGGGTTCGAGCGCGCCGACCGCGCCGTGGTCGCCCTGCGCAAGCGCTCCAAGCACATCGGCATCAACTGCGTCGTCACGCGCGAGAGCTTCGACGGGCTGGGGCGCGTCTTCGCCTACGCCAAATCGCGGAAGCTGCGCGAGGTGGAGCTCTTGCGCTTCAAGCCGTCGGGGCGCGGCATCAAGACCTACGAGGCGCTGCGCTGCACCGACGCGCAGCACCGCGCGCTCGTGCCGACGGTGCTCAAGCTGGCGCGCAAGCATCGCCTACGCGTGCGGCTCGATTGCTCGTACACGCCGATGGTGACGCACCATCGCGTCAAGCCGAAGGTGATGCAGTGGCTCGCCATCTATGGATGCGCGGGCGGCGATCTGCTCGTCGGCGCCAAGGCGTCGGGGATGCTGACGGCGTGCAGCTTCGCGGCGCCGGTCGAGCGGCGTGTCGACGCCATCGGCGACTACTGGCAGAGCGAGGACGCCTTCGGGCCCTTCCGTCGCTGGCGCGAGGCGGCGGCCGAGCCGTGCAACACGTGCGAGTACCTGACGCTCTGCCGCGGCGGCTGCCGCGTGGTGACGGCGCACGTCTCGGGCGATCCGACGCTGCCCGATCCGGAGTGCCCGCGCGTGATCGACTGGCGCGCGTCGCGCGGGATCGAAGCGCCGGTGCCGCGGCGCTCCTTGCCCATCATATCGACGAGCTGACGGCGCGCCGGCGGCGGCGCGCTCAAATGATCTTCTCGCGTGCTAGCATCTACGGCGCGTGAGCGAGCCGCGCCTCATCTTCGTCATCTCCGACGCCACCGGCGAGACTGCCGAGAAGGTGGTGCGGGCCGCGCTCCTGCAGTTCACGTCGGTGCCGGTGCAGCTGCGCATGTACACGCGCGTCCGTCTCGAGGCGGAGATGCGCAGCATCATCAATCGCGCCAAGCAGATGAAGGCGCTCGTCGTCTTCACCGTTGTCTCGACGGCGCATCGCGAGCTGTTGCGCCGGCTGTGCGACGAAGAGAACGTCGACGCCGTCGATCTCATCGGCACCCTCATGGCCAAGCTGTCGTCGTATCTCGGCTCGCAGCCGAAGGGCGTGCCGGGCCTCTTGCATACCATCGGCGACGAATATTTCCGCCGCATCGAGGCGGTCGAGTTCACCGTGCGCAACGACGACGGGCGCGAGCCGCGCAACCTGCCCAAGGCCGACCTGGTGCTCGTCGGCATCTCGCGTACCTCGAAGACGCCGCTGTCGACGTTCCTGGCGCAAAAGGGTCTCAAGGTGGCGAACGTGCCGCTGGTGCTGGGCATCGACCCGCCCAAGGAGCTGTTCGACATCGATCAGGAGCGCGTCTTCGGGCTCACCATCAAGGGCGAAGCGCTGGGGCAGATTCGTCAGGCGCGCCTGAAGCACCTGGGCATGCCGGCCGATACGTCCTACGGCCAGCGCGATCACATCGCGCAGGAGATCGCCTACGCCCAGTCGGTGTTCCGGCAGAACCCGTCGTGGCCGGTCATCGACATCACCGGCAAGGCCGTCGAAGAGACGGCCGCCGACATCCTGCGCATCAAGAAGGATCGCGACGCCCAGCGCGCCGCGGGATAACCCCGCTCGACCGGGACTAGCGCGCGATCAGCACGATCAAGAGAATCGCCATCAACACCAGCGTGCCGGCGGCGATTCCGACGGCGAGCAGCCCCTTTTGCACGGCGCCGCGATCGTAGAGCCGCCGCTCCGCCTCCAGCCGCACGATGGCCGCCTCGCGCGCGTTGACCCCATGCTTGAGCTCGTCGACCCGCGCGAACAGCGGCGCCAGCTTGGGATGCTCGACGCGATTGAGGTTCAAGATCGTCCCCGCCGTCACGAACCGCTGCGTCAGCTCGCGCTCGGCCGCGTCGCGATCGGCGCCCGCCTTTTCGCGCGCCACCTGCAGGTCCTGCAGCGTCTTTTCGTGAATCGCCTTCGCCTCGGCCAGCTCGCGCTTCTTCTGCACCAGCGTCGCCCGCTCGTCGGTGAGCTTCTTGGTGAGCTCGTTGATCGGCCCATCGAGCTTCTCGACCTCGGCGCGCGCCGCGTCACGCGTCGGGATGAGCGCGGTCGCCTCCTTGCGCGCCTCGGTCGCCTCGGCGCGGGCGTTGGCGGCGGTGTTCGGTCCGCCCCCCTTCTCCGGCGGCGTCGCATCCGCCTTGGCCGCCTTGGCGTCGGCCGCGGTCGCGCGCTTCTCGGCCAGCCGGATCTGCCCGTCGATCTTGGCGCGCTCCGCGTCGTGGGCGCGCCGGACCTCCGCCTGCTTCCGTAAGAGGTCGTCGTCGAGCTTGATCTCCGCCTCGCGCCGCGCCAGGTCCGACTGACGGCCACCGTCGTCGATGTGCCAGCGCTCTTGTTCCTTCTTCATCCCCGCTTCGGCATCGGCGGCGGCGCGCTCGGCGCTCTGACGGCGCTCCTCCTGCTCCTTGACCCGCCGCATCTCCTCGGCGATCGCCGGCGCGTTGACGTCCTCCTCGCGCGCCACCCGACCGAGGTCGCGCAGCACGCTGTCGAGCAGCCGCTGGTCGCCGTGCAGGAGCGTGCGGATGGCGTCCTGCGCCTTCTTGCGCGCCCACACCGCCCGCGCCAGCGGAGTGAGATACTTGACCGCGTCAACTATCGAGCCCGACTTCGGATGCTCGGGCATGGGCGGCAGCGCCAGCGTCGGGATGGCCGGCGTCGGTCCCAGGTCGAGCTGCGGGAAGGCGCCGGCTTCGTTGTTCACGCGCGCCGAAGCGGGCGAGGCGGTCGGCGGCGGCGGCAGCGGCTCGGGCAGCACCACCGGCCGCGTCGGAATCAGCGACGAGGGCATCGGCTGCTGGCGCGGCATCGAGGGCAGCGGCGACGGCCGCGAGGCCGGCAGCGGCGACGACCGCGTCGGGATGCCGGCGCCCGGCGTGGTCCGCCGCGCCGGCACGCCGCCCGACGGCGTCGTGTTCAGCCCGTCGAGCGGACGCGAGCGCGGCGCCGCGCGCGAGGTGGTCTTGGCGTTCTCCAGCTCCTCTTCCATGCGCGGGTTGCGCGAGGTCGGTCCGTCGTCGACGATGGTATCGGGCGCCGGCGAGTGCACCTCGGTGGCGGCGTCCTCGTCGAACACGGGGCCGCGGCGCGCCTCCTTGGCGATGAGCGGCATGCCGAGCGGACGCGTGGTGCGCCGCTCGCTGTCGCCCTGCGACGCCGGATGGAGCCCACCCGGGATCTCCTGCGCCGGCAGCCCGAGGAGGGTCCCCGTCGGGGCGGTCATGGGCGGCGAGGCGGTCATGGGCGGCGAGGCGGTCTCGCGCGTCTCGTCGGCGTCCGCGACCGGCCTGAGCGTCGCGTCCTGCGACGACAATCGGGCCGGACCATTGGGCGGGGCGTGCGGCTGCGGCGGCTTCAGCGGCGGAAACGTGCCCGGAGCGACCGTCGCCGCGTACGCCTCGGGCGGCTTCAGCGTCGGGTCACTCGCGGTCGTCGGCGGTGCCAGCGACGGGACGCGCGGCATCGGGCGTGGCGGCGCCGGCCGCGGCGCCACCGGCTTCGGCGGCACCGGCGTCGTTTTCACGGCGCGCAGAGCCGGCAGACGCTTGCCGCAGTGAACGCACTCGCGGGCGTCGTCAGGGTTCTCTTGCGCACAAAAGGGGCAGAAGCGCATCGCCGGACGAGCGATCATAGTGCCCGAGGGGGGGTTAGTCCAGCGTCGAGCCGATCGAGACGTACCACTGGAAGCTGTTGCCATCGATCCCGTAGGCGAAGTCGACGCCCAGAAGCGGCAGGATCACGCCGCGCAAGAAGAAGCGCAGACCGCCGCCGACCCCGTTGTGCCACGAGTCGCGCACCACCCCCGAGGGCGTATCGGGCAGAAAGTCGCGGAACGAGCTGCCGCGCTGCACGAAGCGCGAGTTGGGCCCGGTCTGGTCGGGCAGCCCGCGGAACCAGGTCAGGTTGGTGTCGTAGAAGCCGATCATGCGCACCGACAGCCCGTAGACGGTGAAGAGCGGCAGGATGTACTCGAGCGTGGCGCGCACGTCGGTGTCGCCGCGGAATTGACGGAACACGAGGCCGCGCATGAGCGCGCCGCCGGTCTCGACCTCCATCTTGAACGGCGGATCGAAGAAGACGTCGGCGCCGAGCTTGAGGAGGAGATTGTGCTCCTTGAAGAAGCGCCAGGCGTACATCCCGTAGAGCGACAGCAGGTGGTAGTTGCTGCGCGTGCCGAGCCAGCTGGCGCCGTACTGGTAGCTGGTGTCGACGAGCAGGCCGTGCAGCACGCCGTAGACGTTGCTGCGGCCGTCGTAGGCCATGTGCATGGTGAGCGTGTTGTCCCACCCCGACGACGACGGCCGGATGCAGTGGCCGCCCTCCGCGGCGACGACGTCGGGCGTGCCCGAGCCGTCGGCGTTGGTGGTGTTGTAGCAGTCGGAGTGCTGCACGTTGTCGTAGTAGATCTTGAGCCGCAGATCGAGGTGCAGCCGCCGCGTGAAGTTGATGCCGCCGAGCAGGCCCGCGCCGAAGGTGTCGACGTCGGTGGCGCGGGCGATGCGCGGGTTGCCGATGTGGCCGGCGGCGTATTCCCAGATGCTGTCGCGCCGCGCCAGGAGGTCGGCGCGATAATAGAAGCGCGTGTTCTTGATCTGCGGATCGAGGAAGGCGATGAAGGCGAGCTTCTGCGCCGTCGTGTATTGGCCGAGGACGAGGAACTTCTTGTTGCGCCCGAAGACGTTGGAGTTGGCGTAGACGAGGCCGCCGCCGTAGTCGCCCGGCGAGTAGTGGAAGATGGGCGCGACGATCCAGCTCAGCTTGTCCTTGGCGCTGATGATGAGGCGGACGCCGGCGTCGCCGCCTTTGACGGTGGGCTCCCAGTAGACGTTGACGTCCTTGAAGAGCCCTACGGTGAGCAGCCGCTCGCGCGCGGTCTCGAGGAGCTCGATGGTGAGGGTCATGCCGGCCTTGACGCCGGCGATGTAGCGGATGGTCTCCACGTCGGTGCGCGTGTTGTCGACGACGGCGATGTCGGTGATGGGCTCGCCGATGCCCTTTTGCGCGCCGGTGTTGATGGTGTTCTTGGGGACCTCGACCTGATCGACGGTCTTGCCGGCGGGGACGTCGATGGTCTTGATGTTGCCGGTTCCCGTCGCTGGCGCGGCTGGCGGCGGCGTGCCCGGCGCGGTCGCCGGTTTGGCGGCGCCTCCCGACGGGGCGGTCGCCGGTTTGGCCGCGGCGCCGCTCGGGGGCGTGGCCGGTTTGGCGGGCTCATGCCGCGGGGGGGCGCTCAGGTCCGACGGCGGCGCGCCCATGTCGACGGGCTTCGGCGGCCACTGCAGCACCGACGACTTGGGGTCGTCCTCGGATTGCGCGCGCGCCGAGGCACAGGCCCCAAGCACGCCCAAAATCGCGATCGCGCGCCGCACGACCGCGATCTTCGCCCCTTGCGGAAGCAAGATCAATCGCGGTTAACTAGGGTGGTGACGACGATCGCACGTGCCCTCGCGCTTCTGTGCCTCGTGAGCGCGCTGCCGGCGCGCGCTGCGCCCATCGATGACGCCAAGAAGGCGTTTTCGGAGGGCAAGGCCGCGTTCGAGCGGGGCGACTACGAGACGGCCCTGTCGGCCTACCAGCGCGCCAACATGATCCTGCCGGCGCCCAACCTCTATTACAACATCGGCGCCACCTACGAGCGGCTCGGCCGCTATCAGGAGGCGGCGCTCGCGTTCGACAAATATTTCGAGCTGGCGGGGCAGCCGACCACCGACGAAGAGCGCACGTTTCAGGAGAAGCTGCGCGAGCGCACCGACGCCGATCGCAAGCGTCCCAACCTGCCGCCCCGGGTGCAGGCCCCGGCGACGCCGCAACCGGCCCCGCCGCAAGCAGCGATGCCGCCGCAGCCCGGCTCGCCCTACTACGTCCAGCCGTATTACATGACGCAGCAGCAGCAGCAGCCCAAGGACGTGCGCATCAAGGAGGCGAGGGGGCGGCGAACGCGCGCCATCGTGCTCATGGGCATCGGCGTCCCCATGTCGGTAGCCGGCATCATCCTCGCCGCCTGGGCCGCGGCGCCCAACGTGCAGCTCGATTTCGCGCCGGAGGTTGGCTACATCTTCCTCGGCGTGACCCTCGGCGTCGTCGGCGTCACCCTGTGGGCCCCGGGCGCGGCCTCGTTCGTGCGCTCGTCGAACGACCTCAAGAACCTGAACAAGCCCGACCCGCCGCCGCTGGCGCCGCCGCCGGCGATGCGGGCCGCGCCACCGACGGCACGCGGCTTCTAGAAAATTTGCGCTTCTCGTGAGACGGCGTACCGTCGATCCGCATGACGCGGCGTCGATTTTGTTTCACCTGCGAGCGCGAGCGCCTGGTCGAGTTCGAGTGTCGCGCCTGCGGCGACCGCGAGTGCGCCTTGTGCGTCGACGGCACGCTCAGGCTGTGCGGCGCCTGCGCCTACGAGACGCAATCGGCCGCGCAGCTGCGTGCGCTCGTGGACAAGCCAGCGACGAGGAACGGCCAGGGCTGACAGGCGGCGGGGTCGCGTGGTAGCGTGGCCGCCATGAATGTCGTCGAGACGAGCTGCGGCACCATCGAGAAGGCTCTCGGCAAGAGCCCCGCGTATCGCAAGGTCGACGAGCACCTGTACGTGGTCAAGCAGGGCTCGAGCTACGTCATGATCAGCGTCGTCCCCTCGGGGCCCAAGGGCAAGGCCAACGAGCGTGCGCTGGTGCGCGTGGTGGCGCAGGTTGTCGCGGGCGTGACGCCCGAGCCGTCGCTGTTCCGCCAGCTCCTGATCTTGAACGGGCAGCTGCGCTTCGGCGCGTTCGCCTACATCCCCGACGGCAACCTGATCATGTTCGGCCACTCGATGCTCGGCGGCGGCACCATGGACGCCCGCGAGCTCATTGCCACCGTGCACGACGTGGCGCTCGTGGCCGACGAATACGACGACCGCATCGTGGCCCGCTACGGCGGCGCCCGCATGCAGGACGTCATCGAAGAGAAGGCGATGTCGCACCTCTTCGGCGACCAGAAGTCCGAAGAAGACCTCTAGCTCTCCAACGCTGACGCGCGCGCTTGCAGCGTGAAATCGACGGCCGTGCGGACGAACAGCCGCACCTCGTCGCTGAACTGGCGCAGCGCGTCGCGAACCCAATCGGGCCCGCTGGCCTCGCGATCGGCTTCGCTGCCGCGCCGCTCGTCGCTCACGCCGCCAGCTTGGCATTGCCCGGGTACCGTCAGTCGTGCTACCCGATGCACCATGATGAAGGGTGCTCGCGCCACCGTGCTCGACGCGATCGGCAACACGCCGATCGTGAAGCTCAACAAGGTCGCCGCCCACGTCAAGAGCGACATCTACGTCAAGCTCGAGTACCTGAACCCGGGCGGCTCGATGAAAGATCGCGTCGCGATGAACATCATCCGCGACGCCGAGCGGCGCGGGCTGCTCGGGCCGGGGTCGACCATCATCGAAGCGACGTCGGGCAACACCGGCGCGGGGCTGGCGCTCGTCGCGGCCATCCGCGGCTACAAGTGCATCTTCGTCATGCCCGACAAGATGTCGAACGAGAAGATCGCGGGCCTGCGCGCGTTCGGCGCCAAGGTCGTCATCTGCCCGACGGCGGTCGAGCCCGAGGATCCGCGCAGCTACTACGAGGTCACCAAGCGCCTCGTCAAAGAGACGCCCAACTCGTTCCACTCGAACCAGTACTACAATCCGGCCAACCCCGAAGCGCACTACGTGTCGACCGGTCCCGAGATCTGGGAGCAGACCGGTGGCGAAATCGACGTCTTCGTCGCCGGCATGGGGACGGGCGGCACCATCTCCGGCTGCGGACGCTACTTCAAGGAGAAGCGCCCCGGCTTCCAGGTCGTCGGCGTCGATCCGATCGGCTCGCTCTACTACGAGTACGTCAAGACCGGCCGCATGACCAAGCCGTTCAGCTACTACGTCGAGGGCATCGGCGAAGACTTCCTCCCCGGGACGATGAACCTCAAGATCATCGACCAGATCATGCGCGTCGACGACAAGGAGTGCTTCTTGTTGACGCGCGAGCTGGTGCGGCAGGAGGGGCTCTTCTGCGGCGGCTCCTGCGGCGCGGCCGTCGCCGGCGCCATCCGCTACGCCGAGCAGCTCGGCGACGAGAAGAAGAACATCGTCGTCCTTCTGCCCGACTCGGCGCAGAAGTATCTGTCGAAGATCTTCGACGACGAGTGGATGCGCTCCAACGGCTTCCTCGACGAGGAAGATCCGCTCGGGACGGTGCGTGATCTCCTGGCGCAGAAGCGCACGCAGCGCGGCGTCGTCACCGCCGAGCGCGGCGACTCCTTGCGCAACGTCATCGGCATGATGAAGGAGCACTCGATCTCGCAGATCCCGGTCATGGACAAGGGACGGCTGTCCGGTCTGGTGAGCGAGATCGATCTGCTGAATTATCTCCTCAAGAATCCGGGGTCGATGGAAGGGCCCGTCGACGAATTGGTCGAAGCCGACTACGCGACGGTGACGCCGCAGACCAAGATCAAGCTGCTCAAGACCATCTTCAACGACGCCAAGCTCGTCTGCGTCCTCGAGCGCGACGAGATGGTCGGCGTCATCACCAAGATCGACCTCATCGAATACCTGGCCAGCAAGCGCGCCTAGCGCTCAGCGCGCGAAGATCAGCGACAGGATTCCCGCCAGCGCGGCGAGGAACAATAAGACGTACGGCGTGCGCATAGGTCAAATAGGCTACTGCACGCACGATGCCGCGTTACGGCATTGCGGTTCCGCATAGTTGAGCAGCGGCGCGCGGGGCCACAGTCCCCTACCTGGAACCTCCAGGTTTCCGAGTTGTGCTAGCTTCTGCCGCCATGAATACCAAGTCGAAGCATCTCGAGACGCTCGCCATTCATGCCGGTCAGGCGCCCGATCCGACGACGGGCGCGATCTCGGTGCCGGTCTACCTGACGTCGACGTACGTGCAGGCGGGCCCCGGCGAGCACAAGGGCTACGAGTATTCGCGCTCGCAGAACCCGACGCGCCAGGCGCTCGAGGCGAACATCGCGGCGCTCGAGGGCGGGCGCTACGGCCTCGCCTTCGCGTCCGGCTGCGCGGCCACCACGACCATCCTGCACATGCTGCGCGCGGGCGATCACGTCGTCGCCGGCGACGATCTCTACGGCGGCACCTATCGCATCTTCGAGCGCGTCATGAAGCAGCTCGGCATCGAGACCAGCTACGTCGATCCGACCAACCCCGCCGCCTTCGGCGAGGCGATGCGGCCGACGACGAAACTGGTCTGGGTGGAGACGCCGACCAATCCGCTGCTCAAGCTGTGCGACATCGCCGCCGTCGCCGACATCTGCAAGAAGCGCAACGTCTGGCTCGCGGTCGACAACACGTTCCTGACGCCGGCGCTGCAGCGGCCGCTCGATCTCGGCGCCACCATCGTCGTGCACTCGACGACCAAGTACCTGAACGGCCATGCCGACGTCGTCGGTGGCGTCGCGGTCACCAGCGACGACGAGGTCTTCGAGCGGCTGGCCTTCTTCCAGAACGCGATCGGCGCCGTGCCGTCGCCGATGGATTGCTTTCTGGTCATGCGCGGCACCAAGACGCTGCACGTGCGCATGGAGCGTCACGTCGAGAACGCGCGCAAGGTGGCGGCCTGGCTCGAGGCGCACGCCGCCGTCGAGAAGGTCATCTACCCGGGGCTGAAGTCGCATCCGCAGGCGGCGCTCGCCGAACGGCAGATGCGCGGACCGGGCGGCATGATCTCGTTCGTGCTCAAGGACGGCAAGAAGCCGGCGCTCGAGCGCGCCCGCGCCATGCTGCGCGCCACCCAGCTGTTCGCCTGCGCCGAGTCGCTCGGCGGCGTCGAGTCGCTGATCGAGCATCCGGCCATCATGACGCACGCGTCCATCCCGCCCGCGAACCGGCAGAAGCTCGGCATCTCCGACGGCATGGTGCGCATCTCGGTCGGCATCGAGCATGTCGACGATCTGATTGGCGACCTCTCGCAGGCGCTCGAGCGTGCAGATTCGTAACACTTGCCGTCCGCGGTTCCTCGCGTACGTTCAAGCGCATGGTTCGTTGCCTGAAGTGTAAGTTCCTCTTCGAGGGCTCGACGGCGGGGCTCCTGCCCGATTGCCGTCAGTGCGGCGGTGCGACGGTTCCGGTGCACAAGATCGAGCCTGCCGAGCTGACGCCGCCGCCGGGCCAGCCGACGCTGAAGTTCCCCGCCATCGCCAAGTAGCCCGTGCCGTCGAGGTAGCGTCAGCGCGGCTGTGCGCCGCGATTCATCATGTCGCGCAAGATCTTCTTCGTCGCTTCGGGCGTGTTGGGATCGTTGTACATGTTCTCTAGCGTCTTGTTCAGCGCCGGCGACCCGCCCACGCGGTTCTTGCCCAGACCGGTCGGCGGCGGCGGCGCATCGTCGCCCGCGCCGTCGAAATCGGCGCCCGCCGGCTTGGCGATGCTGACGCCGAAGTCACCGGCCAGCTTGCGGCCGAACTCGTCGAACGCCGACTCCGCCATCTTCGTGTAGGGCAGGATGTCGCTCTGCACGGCGCCGTAGGTGGTGTAGCGGATGTTCTTCGCCGGCGCGGAGCTGAGCTGGGTCTTGTAGAGCTCGGCGCCCTTGGCGTCGGTGATGGCGAGCTGCCAGTCGAAGAGGATGCCGTAGAACTTGCGCTTCGAACCCGTCGTCGACTCGTACACGGTGCCCGACGGCCCGACGCGATACTTGATGGCGAAGGTGACCGGCGCGGCCTTCTTCTCGCGCTGGCGGTGGTTGACGTAATCGTACGAATAGCGCGCAGCACCGTCGTCGAAGTCGATGATGTCGTAGCCGACGACGCGGCCGAAGGCGTCGCGCATCGCCTGCGTGATGGCGCGCTCCCGTGACTTGCTCTCCGATGCGCTGAAGGCGGGCTCGGCGTCGGTGATGCCGCGCTCGCCGGCGGCCTTGATGGCGCTGAAGTCGATCGACGAGTCGTAGGTGACGGTGACCGCGCGCGCATCGGATTCCTCGAGCGCGTGCAGGACCGTGACGATCGCCTTGGAGCCCGCCGACGTCGATCCGGCGCGCGCGCTGTACTGCGCGATGGCGCGGTCGTACATGCCGGCGATCCGCGCCTTCGCCTCGGCCGCGTGCGTGCCGCTCGGGAACGAGTCGACGTAGTCACGATAGGCGGTGAGGTTGGGATAGCGATCGGCCGACGTCCACGCGTAGCGCTCGGCGGCGCCGAGGTTGACCGGGATGGCGATCGCGAACAGGAGCGCGCCCGCGGCGACGGCGCCGCCGTACCAGGCGCGCGCGGCGGGATCCTTCGGCGCGGCCGGCCCCACCTTGCCGGGTTGCAAAAGCGCGGGCGGGATCAGATCGAAGCCGTCCTCCGCCTCGAGCAGGCCCATGGCCATGAGGTCGAGCACCTTGCGCCGCTGCTCGAGCACCAGGTTGGCCCAGTCGACCGACGCCTGCTGCCCGCGAATCGTGATGTTGCAGATGGTGCCGGCGAAGTTGAGCCGGCAGATGGTGTGCGAGTAGACGCCGTTGGTCGAGTGGTGCGTGAGCCCGACGTCGTGCAGGTTGACGAGCGGCCAGACCGTCAGCTGATCGACCTCGACCTGCAAGAGGTGGCACGGATGGATCGTCGTGTACTTGCCGTAGGGGCTCTTCGACACGCGCGTCACGCGGCGCACCGACCAGGCCAAGAAGAGCGGCGCACCGACGAGGAACAGGAACATGAGGACGCGCTGTCCGCCGTCCCACGCGCGGCGCGTGTTGAAGCCCGAGTTGAGCGCGGCCAGCTCGAGGCCGATGGCCAGGATGAGGAGCAGGATCGGCCCGGCCTTGGCGTTGTGCTTGAGCTTGCCGGCCGTCCACTCCTTGGCGTGCGCGATCAGCCAGGCGCGCGACGCCTCCGGCAAGAGCGCGATGCGCAGCTTGGTGCGCGCGGGGAAGGTGAACTCCATCGACTTCCGCGACGGATCGAGCTGCTTACAGCGCACGAGCAGGCGATTGGCGTCGGCCGAGCGCTTCATGGCGAAGAGGTCCGACGCCAGCGACGCCAGACGCGTGGCGACGTACTTCTTGGTGTCGGGATCCTCGGGCAAGATCTTGAAGATCTCGTCGAGCTCCTGATCGGCGAGGTCGGCGCGATCGCGGAGGAGCTGGATCTGCACCTTGCGCATGAAGAAGACGAAGTCGTCGAAGTCGACGCTGCCGTCGAGGTTGATGGCGCGGTCGAGCTCCAGGAGCGCCGGCTCGTACTGCTTCTGCGCGACCAGACAATCGGCCGTGGCCACGAGCGAGCGCGTGTCGTTGGGATCGAGCTTGCGCGATTCGCGATAGCAGTCGATGGCCGGCACGTACTGGTTCTGCGCGTAGTGCGCGTAGCCCTTGTGCAGGTGATAGACCGCGTTGGCCGGCTGCTCGTTGACCAGGCGATCGAACTCGCGCATCGCGTCCGACGGACGGTGGGCGTTGAGGTAGGCCATGCCGAGGAGGTCGCGCGCGAAGTGCAGCTGCGGCTGCTGCTCGAGCACCGCGACCAGCTCCGACTGCGCGCGCGGCCAGTCGGCGCACTCCATCGCCTCGGTCGCGGCCTTGAGGCGCGTCGAGATCTCGGCTCCATATTTGTCGTACTCGTTGACCGCGTCGTAGTCGGCGCGCGACTGCGGATTGGCCAGGACCTCGTAGGCCTCGCGCACCCGCTTGAACTCCTCCGGATGGGTCTCGGGCGGGAACTTCCGCACCAACGCGAAGTAGGCCTTCTTGACCGCGCGCTCGTCGGCGGCGCGATCGATCCCGAGGACCTCGTAGAAATTCTGCGACGCGTTTCCCATCGTTCTCCCTTTCACCCGACCAACGCCTTGGCTACGGCCTCGGCCACCGTATCCACGAAGATAATCTCGATCTTCGACGCCACCTCGGACGGCAGCTCGCGCGCCTCCTTGATGTTGCGTCGCGGCATCAGCACCGTGCGGAAGCCGGCCAGGCGGGCGGCCACGATCTTCTCGTGGATGCCGCCGACCGCCTTCACCTCGCCGTGGATGGTGATCTCTCCCGTCGCTGCCAGCTGCGCGCGCAAGGGGCGCTGCTGATAGGCGGAGATCCCGGCCAGCACGAGCGCGAGGCCCGACGAGGGCCCGTCCTTGCCCACCTCGGTGTCGGTGAAGTGCAGATGCAGATCGTACGACGACACCAGCTCGCCGATGCCGAGGTCGCGCGCTTTGTACTTCAAGCAGGAGAAGGCGACCAGGCCCGCCTCGCGCGAGGTCGGCCCGACGTTGCCGCTGAAGATGAGCTGCCCCTGACCGACGACGGCGACCGCCTCGAGCGGCGAGACCGCGCCTCCCGACGGGGTCCAGCCGAGGACGCCGATCTTGCCGATGGCCGGCTCGGTCGCGGCGGCGGCACGCGCGGCGTCGTCGAGCGAGCGCAGCTTGTCGGCGGCGCGCGATTTGGGATCGCGATCGGCGGCGGCGCGATACATCTCGAGCGCCTTTTCGCGCTCGCCGAGCGTGGCGTAGACGTCGCCCAGATCTTCGTAGGCGTTGGCGTCGTCGGGGCTGTGCCGAATCGACAGCTCGTACAGGGCGACCGCGTCGCGCAAGGCGCCGCGATGCTGCAAGAGGTCGCCGAGCCGGTTGTAGGCGAGGCCGAAGTCGACGGCGCGCTCGGTGCAGGAGCGGAACGCGCGCTCGGCGCGCTCGGTCTCGCCGTCGATCAAGAGCACCTCGCCGCGCAGAAACTCGTACGCCGCGCTCGACTTCTCGGACGGTGCAGCGGCCACCAGCGCGCGCTTGACGCCGGTGGTATCGCCGGCCGCGAGCGCCTCGGCGGCGAGCTTGAGGGTGCCCTGGCTCGTCTCGCGCGCCAGCTGCTTGGTCGCGAGCGCGGTGCGCGCCTGATGCAGGAAGTAGCTGCGGTCGCGCACGCCCGCCACGCGCTCCGAGGCGGCGTCGTCGCCGAGCTCCAGGTACAGCTCGCGCAATTCGGCCGCGATGTGCGGGTCCTCGGGCACGAGCCGCTGCGCGCGCTCGAGCGCCTCCTTCGCCTGCGGCAACAGCCGCTTCATGCGATACAGATCGGCCGCCGCGCGATGGCGCTTGGGATCGGTTGGCGACAGCCGCGCCGCCTCCTCCGCGTGCACGAGCGCATCGTCGACCCGCCCCTGCGCCAGGAACAGCTCGGTGAGCTCCTCGCGCGTCGAGACGTCATCGGGCGTCCGCTTCGCCAGCTCCTCGAGCGTACGCAGCGCGTCGGGCCCGCGCCCTGCGCGTTCGTAGGTCTTGGCCAGAAGGCGGCGCGCGTTGGCGTCGGTACCGTCGAGCTTGACGGCCCGCTCGAGCTGCCGCGCCGCCGTCGTGAAGTCGCCGTCGGCAAAGAGCGCCTCCGCCAGACGGTAGCGCGCCGCCGGATCGTCCGGCCGCAGCACCACCTCGCGCTTCAGCTCGTCGAGAAACGGGTGCGCCACTCAGTCCAGCTCGAACAGGAGGTTCGTCAGCTCGCCGTCGAGCCGCGCACTCTCGCTCGCGTCGCCGCGCGCGCTCGCCGACTTCAAGCGCCCCACCAGCTCCTCGAGCCGCGCCTTATTCGTCCCATTCACCGACGGCAACTTCGCCATCGCCGCCGCGACGAGCGGCCCGGTCGCATCACCCGGCTGTGCGCTGTCAGCGGTCGGCTTCTTCCATTCCCCGTCCAGCCGCTCCTTGGCCGCGCCCTTCTCGCCGTCGGACATGCGCTGCGCCGACTTGTCGACGCACAGCGCCGCCTCCTTGCCCGTCGACACGATCTTGGTCTTCACGTTCAAGATGCCGTTGACGTCGTACGTAAAGGTGATGGCCACCTTCTCGTGCCCCGCCGGCGCCGCCGGAATCCCGTCGATGGTGTACGAATCGAGAAAGGTGTTGTTCTTCACCAGCCGCGACTCGCCCTGGTAGACCTTGATGTCGACGACGCGCTGCTGCTCGCCCGTCGTCGAGTAGACCTCGGTGCGCGACACCGGCACCGTCGAGTTGCGCGGAATGATCGGCGAGAACATGCCCGGCATGCGCTGCGACCCGGTGTTGGCCACCACTTCGACGCCGAGCGTGAACGGGCAGACGTCGGTGATCATGATGCCGCGCTCGGTCGAGATGGCGCCCGACTTCAAGCCCGCCTGCACCGCCGCGCCGAGCGCGATGGCCTCATCGGGATGCACGCCGCGGCGCGCCTCCTTGCCGAAGTAATCGGCCAGGAGCGCCTGCACCAGCGGAATGCGCGAGCTGCCACCGACGAGCACCACGTCGGTGATGCGCGACTTGTCGAGCTTGGCGTCGCGCAGCGCGCTCTCGACCGGCTCGATCGTCGAGCGGATCATGGGACCGATCAGCTCCTCGAGCTTCTGCCGCGTCAGCTCGGTCTCGAGCGAGAGCGGCTCGGCCCCTTTGACGGCGAGGAACGGCAGCATGATGGTCGTCGACGTCATCGACGAGAGCTCCATCTTCGCCTGCTCGGCCGCCGACTTCAGGCGCACCATCGCCTTTACGTCGCGCCGCAGATCGATGCCGTGCGCCGCCTCGAA
Source organism: Myxococcales bacterium (assembly GCA_028287105.1). GTDB lineage: Bacteria > Myxococcota_A > Polyangia > Palsa-1104 > Palsa-1104 > JAQBQH01. Next base: position 6,390 of record JAQBQH010000375.1, on the reverse strand, counting down.
GTCTTTCGCCAGCCACTCGGCCACCGTGCGATCGAAGTCGCCACCGCCGAGGTGGTTGTTGCCCGCCGACGCCTTGACGTCGAGCACTCCCTCGAACATCTCGAGCACGCTGACGTCGAAGGTGCCGCCGCCGAGATCGAAGACGAGGACGAACTGCTCCTTGTCCAGATGGTCGAGCCCGTAGGCGAGCGCCGCGGCGGTCGGTTCATTCAAGATGCGATCGACGCGGAAACCGGCCAGCTCGCCCGCGTCCTTGGTCGCCTGCCGCTGCGCGTCGGTGAAGTAGGCCGGCACCGTGATCACCGCCTCGGCGACCGCTCCTCCGAGGTAGCGCTCGGCGTCGTCCTTGAGGCGCTTGAGCACGAACGCCGATACCTCTTGCGGCGTGTACTCGCGTGCGCCCAGCCGCACCTTTTGCGAGGTGCCCATGAGCCGCTTGACCTCGGCGACCGTGCGATCGGGCATCGCGATCAGCTGATTCTTGGCGGTGTCGCCGACGTGGATCTTGTCCGCCTTGTCGAGCCCGACGATCGACGGCGTGAGCCGCTTGCCCGCCTCGTTGGCGATGATTTCGGGGCGATCCCCGCGCATATGCGCCACGAGCGAATTGGTAGTGCCGAGATCGATGCCGACGACGTGGGCCACGCGCGCCTCCGGAGTGGGTCTACGGCCGGGTACCTGCGACCTTCCACGGTACAAGAACGTTCGCGCCCGGTCTATGGAGTGGGGCGTGACACTTGCGACGTAATGTTGTCGCCTTATGACCTGCGTGCGAAAGTTCATACATAGGGGGTTTGTTGATGAAAGTTAGGATGTTGGCCTTGGCCTTCGCGCTCTTGCCGGCGCTCGCGTGGGCAGACGATCCAAAATTCGAGTATCGGGAGCCACCAGATAAACCGCCTCCGGCAGTGACGTTCAAGGGCAACGCGCAGCTCGGGCTCATCTTCGTCTCGGGCAACTCGGAATCGCTCGGCTTCTCCGCCAACGGCCTCTTCGGCGTGAAGCGCTATCACAACGCCTTCGAGACGTTCGTGCAGGGCGCCTACGCCCGGGCCGGCAGCTCATCGCTCGGCAAGGGCGGCCCCATCGACACCGAGACCGAGGCCGCCAAGAACTGGCTCTTCCGCGTGCGCTACGACCGCTACTTCGGCGAGCGGAACTCCATCTTCGCCAGCTACGGCATGTCCGGCGACCCCCTCGCCGGCTACGACTACCGCATCGAGCCGCAGGTCGGCTTCTCCAGGCTCTTCGTCAAGAACGACACCAGCCTCCTGCGCGGCGAGCTGGGCTACGACTACACCTACGATCGCTACGTCGTCGGCAGCGATCCGCGCCACAAGGACTTCCACTCGGCGCGCGCCTTCGTCGGCATCGAGCACAAGCTGACGCCGTATGCCGGCTTCCTCGAAGGGTTCGAGCTCTTGTGGGCGCTCAACAACGTCGAGCACGTGCGCATCAACAGCTTGTCGTCGCTGTCGGCGATGATCTCGAAGCACGTCACGCTCAAGATCAACCTGACAATCAAGGCCAACTTCGATCCGCCCGATAGGCCCGCGGCCATCGGCGGCAAGTACGGCGTCGTCGACAGCATCCTCGAAGCCGTCCTCGGCGTCACCTTCCTCTAAATCAGAACAGCCGCTCCAGCGCGAGCTGCCCGACGAGCAAGAACGTGTCGTCTTCGATCTCGCGCACCGGCGTGATCGCGTAGCGGAACTTGCGCGTGTAGAGCGCCTGCACCTTGAGGAGCTGCTTCCAAGCGTACAGGTTCGCGCCGACCGTCATGGCGTGGAACCGCTGCCCCGCCAGCTGCGGGTTGTCGAGCCAATCGTAGCGCGCGCTCGCTTCGATCCACGGGCGCCACAGCATCACGGCCGTTTCGACCCACATGCCTTGCCGCGAGAGGCGCGGCTTCGGGGTGTGGCGCGTCGGCGACTCGACCTCGGTGTTCGACGCGAAGATGTACTCGCCGGCCAGCCCGACGGGACCCCAGTGCATGGCGCCGTCGGCCGCGAGCGCGTAGGTGCTGGCGCCCGCCGCGTACTCGTACAAGATCGACGCGTTGACGGCGAAGCGCGGCCGCGGCCGCCAGTAGGCGGGATCGCCGAGCGTCGAGACGGTGTTGCCGACCGGCCCGATGGGCTCCGCCACCAGCCGCGCCGCCAGGAGCATGCCGCTCTCGGCGCTGACGCTCAGATCGTGCGCGCCCTGATAGACACCGATGACCACGTGCGCGGCGCCGAAGTCGTCGTCGAGCGTGATGCCGGCGCGCCGATCGGGCGCAGTCGACTGCGTGATGTAGGGCAGGATCGGCAGCGTCCGCAGCTGCAGCGGCTCGTCATGGCCGTAGCTGAACGCGATCTTGCGAATGCCGACCGAGACCGTCAGCCAGCTGAACGGCGCCAGCGCCACCTCGGCGGAGGCGATGCGCCCCCAGCCGCGAGCGTCGGGCTGCCCCGATTCCTCGAGCGACAGCGGCTCGTAGACCAGCGTCCAGGAGAACGGCCCCCACGGAGTGCCGACGCTGCCGCAGGCGCCGATGCGGCCGAAGCCGAGATAGAGACCGGTGCCGTCGGCGGCGCCCAGATCGGTGCGGCGAATGTCGCGCCCCGCCTCGGCGACGGCCCAGCCCTGCCCGAGCGCCGAGAGCTGCACGCTGTACGGCACGTGCCGCCCGGCGTGGTCGTGCGCGTTCGGCGGCAAGCCGTCACCGGCGCAGGACGCGAACACCTCGCGTACCGGCGCGACCGAGTCACGCGTGATCTGCGCGTGGGCGCGAGCGCTCGCGACCAGCGACAACGTGAGGAGGAGGCAACGGGCGAGCTGACGACGGTCAGCTGATCGCTGACAGCCTACTTCCGCGGTGCGGCGGCAGCCTTTTGCGTCCACGCGCCGGACGATATCGCTTGTTTGAGCCTTTCGACCAGCTCCGCGGGCACTTCTTCCGGCGGCAGCGTCTGAAAGATCTTCGTCGCATCGCGCGACTTGATCTCCTGGTCGAACGGACGCTGGGGCGTCCGCAGCTGCACCACCGACGTCTGCGGCGGCGCGATGAAGCCCTTGGACAGCGCGATCCCGATGCGCGATGGGCAGTGACACGGATTGCGCGGGTCGATGTGCTCGCAGCGCGGCGCCAGGTAATCGCCGATCTTCTTGCGCGCACGCGACAGCCGCACCTTGAAGGCCGAGACCTTGATGCCGAGCGTCTTGGCCGCTTCCTCGTCGGACTTCGACATCACCGACGACATGACGAAGGCGACCCGCTCGCCCGGCGACAGGCAGTTGATGACGGCGGTCATGCAGCCCTGCTTGAGCTTCCACAGGAGGAACTCGCGCTCGGGCGTGGTCAGCGACGAGACTTCATGCGTGCGCGTCGCTTCGGAGCGCAGCGTCTCGTCGAGCAGATCGAAGTCGACCTCGGGTGTCGGCGGTAGCCGCTTCTCGCCGACGTGGGCCGCGATCTTGAGCAGCCACAGCTCCATATCCTTCGGATCCGAAGGCGGATGTGGGCTCGACGCGGCGCGCTCGAACGTCTCGAACGTGGAATCCTTCGCGTCGCCGACCGACAAGGTCATGCGGGAGCAGAAGTTCCACACAGTGGGGAGATGCCGTTCCACCACTTGCGCGAACATTACCTCGGGAGTGGCTGCCATTGGATGCCCCATGGAGCCCGATGATCATACGAGATTAGTACGGCAGATGACAAGAGATTTCACCTGCGACATTCGGCCGCGCCCGTGACGCAACGCACAGCGTCAGGCGGGCGAGCGCATCTCAGGCGAGGCTCAGCTGAGCGGTTTGGCAGCGGCGGTGACGGCGGGCTGCGGGCGATCCGACTTCTTCTCGCCCGTCGGCTCGATGAACTGAGCCAGCTCGGCGATGACCTTCTTGAGCAGGTCCGCCTTCTCGCGATAGGGCAGGAACGCCGACTTGAAGCCGCTGATGATCAGCTCCTTCAGATCCTCCAGACCGAGCCCGTACTGCTGGTGGATGAGCAGCATCTCCTTCGACACCGTCGTATCGGTGACGAGGCGGTTGTCGGTGTTGATGGTGACGCGCAGGCCGTAGGAAAAGAAGAACGGCAGCGGGTGCGACGCCAGGTCGGGCGCCGCGCGGGTCTGGATGTTCGACGACAGGCAGATCTCGAGCGGGATGCGATGATCGTTGCAGTAGTTGAGGAGGTCGCCGTTCTCGCGGAGGCGGGTGCCGTGGCCGATGCGATGCGCGCCGCAGTAGTGGATCGCCTGCGCAATAGACTCCGGCCCGTAGGCCTCGCCGGCGTGCGCGGTGCAGTTGACGTTGTTGTCGAGGATGAGCTGGAACGCCTGCTTGTGATCCTTGGCCGGGTAGTTGTACTCGGCGCCGGCGAGGTCGAAGGCGACGACGCCGCGGTTCTTGAACGCCACGCAGAGCTCGGCCATGCGCAGCGACATCGCGGGGTCGATGGAGCGGATGCCGCAGAGAATGACACCCGAGCGCACGCCGAAGTCGCGCTCGCCGGCGCGCAGCCCCTGGATGACCGCCTCGACGATGGGCGCCAGCTTGAGCCCGCGCTGGGTGTGCAGCATCGGCGAGTAGCGCACCTCGAGGTAGCGCACGTTCTCGCGCGCGCAGTCCTCGGCCAGCTCGTAGGCGACGCGGAACAGCGCCTCCTCGGTCTGCAATACCGAGAGCGTGATGTCGAACGCCTTGAGATACTCGTCGAGCGAGCGGCAGCGCTCGCCGGCGTAGATGTGGGTGAAGAGCTTGTCGGCGTCGTCGGCCGGGAGCTTGACCTTCTGCTTCTGCGCCAGGTCGAGGATGGTGGTCAACCGGAGGCTGCCGTCGAGGTGGCAGTGCAGGTCGGTCTTCGGGAGCTTCTCGATAAAATCAAGTGTGAGCGGGGACATCGACGGAATATAACGCCAATATGGACCATTCGAAAGAGTTCCTGGAGCTGGTCACCGACGCCAAGAGCCGGGTGACCGAAGTGACGGTCGACGACGTCCTGCAAAGGCAACAGCGCGGCGAGCGCTTCCGGCTCATCGACGTTCGCGAAGACGACGAGTGGCGCGCCGGCCACGCCGACGGTGCCGAGCACCTCGGGCGCGGCATCCTCGAGCGCGACATCGTCGGCCGCGTGCCCGACAAGGACGAGGAGCTCATCCTCTACTGCGGCGGCGGATTCCGCTCGGCGCTCGCCGCCGACAACCTCTTGCGCATGGGCTACCGCCGCGTCCGCTCGCTCGCGGGCGGCTGGAAGGAGTGGAACGACCGCAAGATGCCGACCGCGAAGTGAGCGGCGCGCGGTTGGCCGGTCAGTACGCCTGGGGCGGGCCGGCGTGCTCGTGGACCAGGGACAGCAGTCCGTCGAGATCGAGCGGCCTGTGCAAGACGCCGACGGTACCGAGCGGCGTCTCGGTCACGAGCGCCGAGATGACCCCGACCGGTACGCGCGGCATCGTCGGGCTGTTGGTGAGCTCGGCCAACGTCTGCAGGCCGGATTGCGTCGGCATCATCAGATCGAGCAGCACGAAGCAGGCGTGACGCTGCTGCAGAAAAGCGAGCGCGCGCTGGCCGTCGATGGCCGTGGCGACCGCGTAGCCCTCCTCCGCCAGGAGGTCGGCCAGGGTCATTCGCGTACGATAGTCGTCGTCCACGACGAGCACCGTCGGATTCAGACAGGCGCAATGTCGGCGCATGTAGCACTCCCCCGCCCGTTACGTTATCGCACGGGAAAAAAGGGGGGAATGCGGCATATTGTCGCACCATGAAGTCGGCACGCGTCATCTTGGGGGTCGTGCTCATCGCCATGGGCGCGGGCAAGCTGTCCGACGTCGGCGGTTACGCGACGGCGTTGGCGGCGTTCGACCTGGTGCCCACTGGCGTGCTCACCGCGGTCGCGATCGGCTGGCTCGTCGTAGAGCTGCTGGCGGGCGTTCTTCTCGTCGCGGGGACGCGCACGGCGCGGGTCGGAGCGCCGCTCGCCGTCGCCGTCAACGTCGCCTATGCGGTCATGACGACGCAGGGCTACGCCCGCCACCTCGCCGTCGGCAACTGCACCTGCTTCGGCGTGCACCTGGCGCAGCGCTTGAGCTGGTTCGTCCTCGTGCAGGACGCCTACATGATTTTTCTCAGCCTGTGGGTGCTGCGGGCCGTGCTGCGCGGCGGGCGCGCCGCCGGAGGAGGATCCAGGCCGCCACCGCCAGCGGGATCGCCATTGCGCTCATGATCGATCCGACGACGAACGACCGCGGCCGATAGATGAAGCTGACGGTGAAGCGGCCGGCCGGCACCTTGGCGCCGAGTCGACCGCCGTCGTGGTCACGCTCGAGCTTGGGTCCGACGCGGATGACCTCGGCCGCGCTGCCGTCGCCGAGCTGGGCGCGCCAGTGCTCGTTCCAGTTCTCGTTG
>JAQBQH010000207.1 GCA_028287105.1 Myxococcales bacterium | reverse complement strand
GCACCAGCGGCTCGCCCTCAAGCGCCGCGCGCAAGAGCGCCTCGGTGGCCGATTCGGCGCGATGAGCCCCGAGCGCGCGCGCGGCCGAGGCGCGCACGTCGACCGCCTCGTCGGCGAGCGCGAAGGTCAGCGCCTCGTCGACGTCGGCCGACGGCGGGAGCTGCGCCAACGCCTCGGCGGCCGCCTTGCGCACCGCCGAGAGATCGCCACCGAGGGCCTGACGCAGAAACGGCGCGTCGTCGGCTCGGCCGCAAGCGCCGAGCGCGCGACACAGATAGGGCGCGTCGGGGCCGTGCAGCCCGCGACTCTGGACCAGCACGCGCACCTCGTCGTAGTGGCGCGCGCCAAGCCGCCCGAGCGCATCGGCCGCGGCGTGGGCGACCGACTCTTCGTGGCCGAGCGCGCGCAACAGCGGTGCCAGCGCCTCGCGGCCACCGACTTCACCGAGCGCGGTCGCGGCCGCCGATGCGGCTTCGCTGGCGTCGTCGTCGAGCGCCTCGGCCAGGAGCGCCTGCACGCGCGGATCCGAGGCGGCGGGACCGAGTCGCGGCAAGAGCGCGTAGGCGTCCGCACGCAGCGCCGACTCGAGATCGGGCGCCAGCGCCGCCAGTGTCTCGGCCGCCGGCGCGCCGATCATCGTCAGCGCCTGCATGGCCGCCTCGCGCAGATCGCGATCGCCGAGCGCCAGCACCAGCGGCCGTGCCGCTTCGGGCCGCCGGAAGAGGCCGAGGAGCAGCGCCGCGTCGCGCTGCGTGCCGAGCGTCGCCTCGAGCAGCGCCGTGGTCAGCGCCGGCATGGCGTCGCGATGTGACGCCACTTCGGCCGAGACCGAGTCGCGACCCACCGGATCGAGACGCCGGTACAGCTCGGCCAGCGCCCGGATGGCGGCGTCGCGCGTCGAGCGCGCCGGATCGCTGAGCGCGGCACCGATGACGGGGAGCACCGTGCGCTCGCCGGTGCGGCCGAGCGCCTCGAGCGCGGCCGCGCGCAGCGTCGGTGCGACGAGGAGCGGCTCGATCACCCGCACCGGCAGCGCCGCGCCCGAGCGATTGAGCCCTTCGAGCGCCGCCTGCGACAAGAGCAGCTCGCCGCGGCCGAGCGCACGCACCAGCGCGGTGCGCGCCGCGGTGCCGCCGATGCGACCGAGCGACTCGGTCGCGGCCAGCCGCACGTTGGCATCTTCGTCGTCGACGAGCGGCGCCAGCGCCGCCGCGCCGCGCAGATCTCCGATGAGCCCGAGCGCGTCCGCGATCAGCTTGCGATGCTCGGGCCGCGCCACCAGCGCATCGATCAGCGCCGGCACCGCCTGCGGCCCCAGCCCCACCAGCGCTTCGACCACCGCGTTACGCCGCCCGACGTTCTCCGGCTCGGCCAGCGCCGCCGTCATCACCGCCGCCGCCAGCGTCGGGTCGGCGAAGGCCGCCGCGCGCGCCGCCGCCTCCTTGCGCACACGCCAGCTCGAATCGCCCATCGCCTCCACGAGGAAGTCGAGGGTCTCCGCCGCTTCGCCGGGGCTGGCCGGCGCGCCCAGGCGTGCGACCGCGCCGCGACGGATCTCCTCCTCGTCGCTGCGCAGGCCCGCGCGTGCCTCGTCCAGAGACAGGCTCATCGCTTCACCGAAGGGCTCAACCGGCCTTCTCCGTCCGCCGTTTGTGGCGAATCTCCTCGAGCGCCTCGGCGATGAAGTCGCGCTTTTTGCGCACGTCCACGGGCACGCGCAGATCGAACAGCAATCGCCCCTCCTCGAGGTCCAGGCGCAGCCGCGCTTCCAGCTCGTCGGCGTGGCCGTGATGCTCGACGGCGTCGAGCGCGTCGCCGTTGTAGAGCGCGATGTCGGCGACGATGAGCCGCGCCAGCCGCTCGGCGCGCGTCACCGTCTGCTCCGGCGTCTCCTTACGCTGCCCCACCGACTGCAGCCGCCGCTCGGCGGCGTCGCGGATCTGCTTGCCCTCCGGCGTCTCGAGGTGCGCCGGCGGCAGCTCGACCACGCGCGGCGCCGGGCCGATCAGCCGCTCCAGCTTGACCAGCAGCGCATCCGGGATGTGATGCTGCTCGACGTAATCGTCGGCGCCGTACAGCGACGTCGGCCGCCGCTTGTAGCCGGTGCGATTGTAGATCGACGCCACGAGGACGATGCGCGTGTCGGGGGTGATGCGGCGGACCTCCTCGACGACTTCGTAGGCGTGCACGACCGGCAGCGCCACGTCGAGCACCAGCGCGGCCGGGCGCCCGTCGAGCGACTGCAGCACCGCCCTGCCGTCACCGACGGCGCGAACCGCGTAGCCGGCGTCGGTGCAGAGGCGGCGGATCGCCTCGCGAATGGTCTCCGACTCGTGGGCGACGATGACGATCGACTCAGCCACCGGCGCTCCTCATGCCCGACAGCGCCTGCTTCTCGGCGATGGTCAAGAGCGCATCGGGGTCGAGCACCATCATCATCTTGCCGTGGTGGTGCACGACGCCGGTGAAGAAGGCCCGCTCCGACGTCGACAGCGCCGGCGCCGGCTTGATGTCGGCGCGCGGGACCCGGAGCGGCTCCGACACGCGATCGACGATGAGCCCGACGATGATGCGCGCCGCGCCGACGTCGACGGCGACGATGAGGAACTTGGTGGCGCGCGTGATGGCGCCGGCCGCCAGGTCGAAGCGCTTGCGCACGTCGATGACCGGCAGGATGGCCCCGCGCAGCTCGATGACGCCCTCGATGAAGGCGGGCGCCTTCGGCATCGGCGTCACGGGGACCGGGTTGATGATCTCCTTGATGCGCATGATGTCGACCGCGTATTCGCCCTGGGCCACGCCAAAGGCAACGAGCTGCATGAGCTCGACGCGCTCGCGATTGCGCGCCCGCTCCGAGGCGCCGCCGCCGAGACTGCCCACGCTTTTCATCGCCGCACCTCGAACCCGAGCACCGCGTCGAGCGACAACAGAATCACCATGCGCTCCTGGTCCTCCTCCGAATAGCGTCCGATGCCGGCCAGAAATGGCGCCTCGCCCGGCGCCAGCGACGGGGGCGGCGGCTCGATTTCATTGTCGGCGAAGCGCACCACGCCGCGCACGTCGTCGACGAGCAGCCCGAAGCGCTCCCCTTTGTGCATGACGATGAGGATGCGGCCGGCGCGCCCGAGCGGCAGCACGTCGAGCCGGAGGCGCAGCCGCAGATCGACCACCGGCAGGACCAGCCCGCGCACCGTCACCACGCCGAGGAGGAAGCGCGGCGCGCGCGGCACCTCGGTGATCTCGCGCAGCTTGATGATCTCGCGGATCGACA
>JAQBQH010000204.1 GCA_028287105.1 Myxococcales bacterium | reverse complement strand
GCGAAGCGCGACCTGGGCGGCCCCGATGGAGGAGCACGCCGCGAAGCGGCGACTGCGACGGATTCCGACGCCGGGAGGTCGCCTCACTGCGTCCGCGACCCCAGCCGTCCCGAAGCTATTCGTTCTTAACTGACGGGCATGGTACTAGCCGGCCGCGCTACTTCGGGTCGACGATGGCGCGGATGAAGGTCGCGTCGGAGGCGTCGGGCGCGAGCTCCAGGTACTTCTTGAGGTACGGCAGCGCTTTGTCGCGCTGGCCGAGGCGGTTGTAGCACTTGCCGATCTGGCGCTGGGTCTTGGCGTCGCTCGGGTTGGCGCGCGCCGCCTCTTGATACTTGACGAGCGCGGCGTCGATGTCGCCGGAGCGGAACAGCGCTTCTCCCTCGGCAAAAGGCCCCTTGGGAGCCGTCGCTTTGATCGCCGGAGCGTCGGGCGTCGCCGCGGCCGCCTGGTTGCCGGCCTCGGCCGCGGCCGCGATCCCCGACGGGCGAGCGGCTGCGCTGCGCTTGTCGTGGTGACTCTTCTTCGGCGCCACGACCGCCAGCACCGTCGCCGGCGGGGGCTCCGGCGGCAGCGGAATCGGCTGCACCGCATGCTCGACCGGGATCACCGGCGCCTCGGGCGGCTTCGGCGCCGGGACCGCCGTCGGCAGCTCGATCTTCGGCGGCGCGACCGCCTGGATCGGCGCCTCCGAGCCCTTGTTGCCGACGAGGACGTAGGCGCCGGCCGCGAGCGCGACCACCAGTAGGGCCGAGATGATGACGGTCCCCGCGCGCCGCGCCGTCGGTGGTGTCGCGGAGAGCTCGCCGTGCACCCCCGGCCCCGACAGCGACGGCGTCGTCGCAGCATCGATGGCGCGCATCTGCGGCGTCGACGCCGGCGTCGCCACGCCGGTGGCGGCCATGCCCACGTCGGTGATGCGCGCGCCGCCCGAGCGGGCCTGCGACGCCGACGACGACCGCTTCATGCCGACCGACTCGAGCAGCGCCGCCTTCATGTCGAACGCGGTGGCGAAGCGCTCCTCTTTGTCCTTCTTGAGCCCGCGCATGATGACCGCTTCGAGCGCCGGCGGCACCGTCACGTTCGAGCGCCGCTGCGACGGCGGCTTCGGCTCTTCGGTCAGATGCTTGGTGATGACGCCGAGCGCCGATTCGGCGCGGAACGGCACGTCGCCTGCCACCATCTGATAGAGGATGACCGCGAAGGCGTAGAGGTCGCTGCGCCCGTCGAGCGCATCGCCGCGCGCCTGCTCGGGCGACATGTACTCGGGCGTGCCGCACACCATGCCGGCCATCGTGATGGCCGAGCCTTCGCCGTCGCGCTCCGACGCGATCTTGGCGATGCCGAAGTCGCACACCTTGACGAAGTCGCTCTCGCCGCGCACGTCGAGCAGCATGACGTTCTCGGGCTTGAGGTCGCGGTGCACCACGCCCTTGACGTGCGCCTCGTCGAGCGCGCCGAGGATCTGCCCGCCGATGTGGCCGATGCGCTCGAGCGAAAATGGGAACTGATCCTTGATGGCGCGGTACAGATCGCGGCCGCTCAAGAGCTCCATGGCGATGAACAGCGTGCCGTCGTCGTCGCCGAAGTCGGTCACCTGCAGGATGTTCGGATGCGACAGCATCGAGGCGCTCTTCGCCTCGCGATAGAACCGCTTGGCGAGGGTCGGGTCGCCCGCCATGTTGGCGTGCAGCACCTTGAGGGCGATCTGCTTGCCGAGGTTGGTCTGCTCGGCGAGATAGACGCGCCCCATGGCGCCAGCTCCGATGAGCCGATCGATCCTGAACTTCTGGGCGACCAGCCGTCCCAGCATCGGGTCGGCCGACAGATTCTCGGTCACCGCTAAATCATAGCAGATGAGGGGACGACGGCGGGCAATGAGCGGTGGCCCCTAGTTACAACGGCCAAACTTGGGGTCGGAGCGGGGGAAGATGTTGCACTGGCCGTTGGCGCAGTCGGCGTCGTCGGCGCAGGCCCAGTCCTTCGGGCTGACGCAGATGCCGTTGAGGATGGTGCCGCTCAAGCAGGCGTCGGCCATCGGCGCTTGCACGCCCGAGGGCGTGCGCGGCACGCAGACGTTCGCGATGCAGCCGAAGCTCGAGCCGAGCGCCGGCTGCGACGTGCAATCGGCCGACGTCATGCAGCGGTGAGTGCAGACGCGCTTGCCGGCGCCACCCTCGCAGGTCAGCCCGCCGTAGCAGTCGTTGTCATCGGTGCAGGGGGTCACGAACGGGATCACCGGCGCGCACGAGCGCACCGTGCCGACGTCGACGCAGGTGAGCGGGATCTTGAGCGTCGTCGACAACGTGTCGCAGTCGCTGCGCACGTTGCAGCCGTGGATGCAGGCCGCCGCCTGGCCGCCGAACGCGCCGAGCCCGCCGCCCATGCCGGGCGGACCCATGTCGGGGTTGGGGACGCGGCACTCGCCTTCGACGTCGAGCCGGCAGGGGTCGCCGTCGCGCAGGCAGGTGACCGGGAAGAAGAGGCTGGCCAGGTTGCGGCAGACGCCGCCGTGGCAGGTGTTCTTGCTGATGAAGGTCGGGTTGCCGCCGCGATCGTACGGAACGCAGTCGACGTCGCTCTTGCACGTCGGCGCGCAGGTCTTGAAGCCCTTCAAGCGGCCGTCGACGTCGCCCCAGTCGGAGCAGCCGCCGGCGGTGCAGCCGAGGTTGTCGACGCAGAGCCAGCCGGGAAAGCCGGGCGCGCAGGCGGGCGCGTCGGTCTGCGGAAAGGCGTCCGAGAGGCAGGTCAACCCCGGAAGGCATTCGTTGAACGGGCTGCCGTCCTTCGGGCGATCGCGGTAGGGCGTGCAGATTGGCGAGCAGACGTCGGGGGCCGGGATCGTCGAGGGCAGGACGTTGGGGATGCAGGCCGAGCCGGGCTGGCAGGCGATGCCGGCCGCCTTGCAGCTGCCCTGCACGCAGACCTCGCCGCTGGTGAAGAGGCCGGGCCCCTGCGCGGAGCCGTTGACGTCGCTGGTGCAGGCGTTGAACACCGGCGACTTGCAGTCCGCGCGCGTGGCGCAGGAGGCGTTGATGGGGAGGCAGACGCCGTCGTTGCCGGCCATGACCTCGAGCGGCGAGTTGGTGGTGCGGCGACAGACGAGCGGCTCGGGGCAGCCCTTTGCGTCCGCGACGGTGCAGCGGGCCAGGCAGGCGCCGGAGGCGGTGCAGACGCCGCGCGGGCAGGTGGTCTGGTCGTCGGGGTTGCAGCGCGCCACGCAGATCGAGCCGCCCACCGACTGCGCGGCGGTGTAGCAGACGAAGCCCGTGCCGCAGTCGGCGTCGGCGGTGCGCGACTGCGGGTTGCAGAAGAAGACCTGTGCGGCGACCTTGCTGCGGTCGTCGACGCAGCCGTGGGCGCTGACGAGGCCGACGAGGAAGGCGGCGGCGATGGCGGCGATGCCGAACGAGCGGGGAATGCGGGCGCTCACCAGCGCACCTCCACGCCGCCCAGACCGAACGGCGAAATTTGCGCGCGCGAAGCCGGACGCGAGGCCCGCTTCGACGACGACGGGCGCTCTTCGCGCGTGGCGCCGAAGATGTCCTGGCGATAGACGATGGCGATGATCGCGGCGGTGACCGCGAAGACCGCCGCCGCCGAGAAGAAGCTGAGGCCGATGAGTCCCTCGCGATAGCGCAGGTCGGCGTCGGCGATGGCCGACGAGCGCGTGCCGTTGCCGGAGGGCGAGAACGCGAGCGCCTCCATGACGATGCCGACGACGCCCGAGAGCCCGGCGAGGACCGCCAGCGACGCGGCGGCGGGGGCGGGCCAGTGGCGCCGCTCGGGGAGCGCGGCCAGCGGCACCTTGACCTCCATCGTCGCGCCGGCCGGGACCTCGATGTCCTTGGCCCACCCGACGTGGCCCTCTTTTTCCACGCGCATCTTGTGCATGCCGGGCTCGAGACCGTCGCGGCGGACCGGCGTCGAGCCCATGAAGGCGTCGTCGAGGTAGACCATGGCGCCGCGCGTCTCGGAGCTGACGCGCACCCCGCCCGGCTCGATCTTCGGCAGGAACAGCTTGTCGGCCGTCGACTGCACCGCGGCGATCAGCGGCTCGACCTTGCCGCCCGCCACCAGCTCGAAGACGCGGTTCTCGACCTGGCCGGTGGTGATGTCCATGAGGTTCAGGTTGTAGAGGTAGTCGTCGCCGCGCTTGCCGAGGGTGCCGACGACGACGCGGGTGACACCGAGCTCCGTGCCGACGCGGCCGATGCAGCCGATGTTGTTGATGCACTCGTTGGCGGCGCGGTCATCGACGCCGAGCTTGGTCTTGAGCTCTTCCTTGCCGGCGATCTCGTAGTCGCCGCGACGGGCGAGCCGGGAGATCAGCACCTCGGTGAGGTTGTCGGCGAGCTCCTCGTCGACCGACCCGGTCTTGAGGATGAGCGCCGCCAGCTTGGGTTTGGACGGTTTGGCCGCGGCCACGCCGGCGGAGAGCAGCACCGCCAGACCCAGCCATGTCCCCCGCATGGCCACACGATACCGTCGGCACCGGAGCGGGGTCAAATGCGCGCGCCAAATTGAGTGCTAATCTACGAACGTGGTGCGGCTGGTTCCCATTTTCGCGCTCGCGCTGGTCGGTTGCGGCCGTCCGGCGTCCGCGGGCGTCGACCGCGAGGCGGCGCAGTACGAGGCCTACCGTCAACCGCAGAAGATCGTCGCAGCGCTACGGCTCGCGCCCGGTCAGCGCGTCGCCGACGTCGGCGCCGGCCGCGGCTTTCTGACGACCCGGCTCGCCGCCGCGGTCTCGCCCGGTGGTCACGTGGTCGCGACCGACGTCGATGCTGCCGCGCTCGCCGCCATCCCGCGCGCGAACGGCGTCGAGACGCGCGTCGTCGCGGCTGCCGATCCCGGTCTCGAGCCGGCCGCCTACGATCGCATCCTCGTCGCCGACACCGATCATTACTTCGACGATCGCGCCGCCTGGCTTCGGCGCGCGGCGGTGGCGCTCAAGCCGGCTGGATTCATCGCGGTGACCAACCGCGTCACCCATCGCGCGGCGCTCGTCGCTGCCGCCGAGGCGGCCGGGCTGCGCGTGACCGAAGAGCCGGTCGCCCTCCCCGCCCACTTCTTCGTACGTCTGGAGCAGCCATGAAGCGAATCGCCGGTCTATTAATGATGGCGGCAGTCACGATCGGCGCGCTGGCCGGCTGTCCGGGTGGTAGCAGCGATCTCAATCCCGCGCAGATCTGGCTGGGGCCGATGGGCGACGAGCTGCACGTGCAGCTTCTCGCGGTCGAGCCTCACCCATATTGAGCACCCGGCCTGGGGGCCGGCGGCTCCCTCGAGGCTTCGATGACACTGGCCGGTCCCATCAAGGCCGGCAGCTGGCACCTCGTGGCCGACGGGATCGTCCTCGATCCCGTCGACGTCACCTTCGACGTCTTGTGGCGTGACGCGGGCGGCGACCATCCGATCGCGACGTGGCAACATCACTTCGATCCGCAGCCGACGGGCTTCGACGCCGTCGCCTTCGAAGCCGATGCGCCGGGGGTCGAGGCGAAGGCGAAGTCGAACGACCAGCTCGTCTTGCGCTTCACCGTGCAAGGCAGCGGCACCGGGGTGCTCTACATTCCGAACGGCGACGGCACCAAGGCCAAGGCGCGCATCCCGACGCTCACGCTCCCGAAGTAGCGAGCGCCTTCGTCAGCCGCCTTTACGTCGGACCGCGGCCGCGAGGTTGGCCTTCGCCTCTTTGTGCTCCCCGTCGCTGCGCAGCACCTCCTGGTACTCGGCGATGGCCTCGTCGTACTTGCCGAGCTTGAAGTAGCTGTTGCCGAGGATCATCTTGGCCGTCACGCCGCCACCCGACTCGACGGCGCGATGACCGAGGCGCACCGCCTCCGGGTAGCTGCCGCGTTGGAACGCGACCTCGGCGAGACCGGTCAACGCCGAGCCACGCTCGAGCCCCGTGACGCGCACGCGGTTGTACAGATCCTCGGCTTCGGCGTAGCGCTCGGCGACGACGGCGGCGCGCGCCTGCACGAGGAGCCGCTTGGCCTCCGCGATGGCGATCCCCGGGCTCGGCGGCTGCATCGCCGGCGCCGACGACCTGGGCTCGCTCGACGGTGACTTCAACACCACCGGCCGCTCGACGGTGATCACCTTCGGCGCCGGCCGGTCGAGCGTCGCCGCCGGAAACAGGATCGGCTCCGCGCCGACGGCACCGGGCTGCGTCGCGGCCGCTGCGCCTGCCGGCGGGGAGGACGCGGTCGACGGCGGCGAGCCCGGCTGCGCCACCGCCGGTGCGATCGCCGCCGCGCCGGCC
>JAQBQH010000203.1 GCA_028287105.1 Myxococcales bacterium | reverse complement strand
GCGAAGCGCGACCTGGGCGGCCCCGATGGAGGAGCACGCCGCGAAGCGGCGACTGCGACGGATTCCGACGCCGGGAGGTCGCCTCACTGCGTCCGCGACCCCAGCCGTCCCGAAGCTATTCGTTCTTGACTGACCGACCTTGGGACTAGGGGCTGTTCGGCCCTCCTGGCTCGTCAGCGAATCGCGCAGGCGGGCGGGGTGCCCAGCTCCTTGAGAACGCCGCCGGCGTCGAAGAAGACCGACTCCGAGGCGATCTTTCCGTCCCGCAGACGCAGGAGGTAGATCTGATCGGCGCGCACCGTCTTGCCGCTGGCGCCATGCGTGGCGCTGAATGCGACCTCGGCGACGACGTCATCGCCCTCGGCGACCAGCGACCTGACCTCCTTGCGCACGTCCGAGAAGGTGGCGAACAGGCCGGCGACCCAGCGCCTGAGCCCGTCGCGGCCATCGGCGGCCGTCTGGCCGGCGGCGCGCGTGAGGCCGCGGTAGTCGGGCGTCACCCACTCTTCCAGGCGATCGAGCTGCCCCCGATTCCACACCTCGTCGATATAGCGGCGCGCGATCGTCTTGTTGTCCTCTCGCTGGTCCATGAGCGTCCTCCCAAGTGCATTTGATTGTTGAGGCAACTATCTCACCATGAAAATCAGTCGAGGTTGTGGTAGAGGCGGCGCAGCGTCGCCAGCGTGGTCTGCAGCTCGCCGGCGGAGATCCCGCGCAGGAGGTGCGCCACGAAGGCGCGTACGGTCGGGACCAGCTTCTCTTCGAGCTCCCGTCCGGCGCGCGTCAGGACGATGCGCTGTCGCCGGCCGTCCTCGGGATCGGCCGCGCGCAGCACGTAGCCGGCGCTGACCAGCCCGTCGAGCATGCGGGTGACGCTGGCCCGGTCGCGAAAGGTGGCGTCGGCCAGCTCGGCGGGCGAACGGTCGTCGCGCTCCCACAGCCGCACCAGGAGCGCCCACTGCTCCGGGTTGACCGCGAACGGCGCCATGACCCGGTCGGCCTCGGTGCGCATCCGGTTCTGCGTCAGATGCATCCAGAAACCGATGGCGTCGTCGAGCTGCCAGCGCTGCGCCTTGTCCCTGCTCACCCGGACAAGATGCGCCCGCGAACGATAGTTGTCAATACAACGATTACTTCTCGATGGCGATAGTGTTGTCTTCCCACTTCCGGTCGATGAGCTTGACCAGCGGGTCGATGCCCGCCCGCGCCGGCTCCTTGTCGACGACGAAGGTGAACTCCATCTCCGCCTGATCGATGTGCTTCTTCTCGAGCGCCAGCGGCTGACCCTTGGCGTCGAGCACGCCCACGTCGATCCACTCGTCGAGCGCCACCTCCTTCTCGAGGCCGCTCGGGTCCGCCTCCATCTTCTTGCAGCTCACCTTGAGATGGACCTCGTACCGGTCGTTCACCTTCTTCGAGGTCGCCGAGAGCGCGCGATTCTGGAACAGCACGATCTTTTCGAACAGGTCGCCGATGAGGTGGTGATACTTCGGCGGCGCCGCCGCGCGGAACGCCTGCACCAGATCCTTCGACAGGAGGTGCGGCGCATCTTCGTACTTGTGCTCCTGGATGAGCTTGGCCAGGACCCCATCGACGACCTCCTCGCCGAGATAGTCCTGCAGCGCGTACATCACCAGTGACGCCTTGTTGTAGTAGACGTAGCTCTGCGACTCGACGTGATCGAGCGGCGCCTCCTTCTTGCGCTCGAGGACCCGTCCGCGCAAATAGTGGTCCAGCTCGTACTTGAGGAAGCGCTTCATCTGGGTCTCGCCCAGGTCGTGCTTCATCACCATGAGCGCCGAATACTGCGCCAGCGACTCGACGAGCAGGTTGGCTCCCTGCGCCCGCGCGCCCACGACCTGGTGCCCCCACCACTGGTGACCGACCTCGTGCGCGGTCACGTAGAAGGGATAGTCGACGTCGTTCTCGTCCTTGGGATTGACCTTGGCGATGAAGCCGATGGCCTCCGAGAACGGAATCGTGTTGGGGAACGACTGCGCGAACGTGGCGTAGCGCGGGAACTCGACGATGCGCACGTGATCGAACTGATAGGGGCCGAAGTGCTTGGTGTAGTAGTCGAGCGACTGCTTTACGCCCGCGACCATGCGCGCAATGTTGTATTCGTGCCCGGGCTGATAATCGATTTCGATAGCGATATCGTTCCAGCGATCGCGAACCACCTTGTAGCGCGCCGACAAGAAGACGAAGAAGTCTTCGACCGGTCCGTTCATGTGATATTGGAAATGGCGCCGTCCCGCTTCGCTCCACTCCTTGACCAGCGTGCCGGGCGCGATGGCCAGCTGCTCACCGTCGGTGCTGACGGTGGCGTCGAAGCTGATCCAGCTCTCGCTGAGCTCGCCGTGCAGGCGCGCTTCGGGATCGTTCCAATCGGGGAAGATGTGCTCCTTGAGCGGCAGATCTTCCTTCTTGCGGTCGCTGTCTTCGCTGAGCTCGCCGTCCGGGTCGTAACCGAGCTTGAGCAGCGTAGTCGACGGAATGAATGTGCCATTCCCATACACCGGCACGCCGCTGAGGCCGTCGCCATTGTTCTTGAACCCGTGCGCGGCCGCGTCCGCTTCGTACGACAGCGTCGCCGTCTCGTTCGGCTGCAGCGGCTGGCTCAAGGTCACTTCGTAGAAGCCGACCGCTTCGTCGCGAATGGTGAAGCGCTCGCCATGCCCGAGCGTCAGCGACTTTACCTTCAGCGCCGGCGCCGCGCCGAAGTAGAGCTTGTCGATCGGCTTGTCCGTGACGTTGAGGAGCGACCAGGTCGAGCGCACGTGAACGCTGCGCACGTCGGGATGAATGTCGACGACATAGGTCGCGCTCTTCAAGCGCGGTGAGGGCGCCTTCTCGAACTTCTTGTACTGCCGTTCGTAGTTGGCGGTGAGGCGGCGCATATCCTTCGCCGTCCGATACTGGTTGAGGACGTTGGTGTTGTAGAAGATGAACGCGCCGGTTCCGAGCGCGGCCGCGAGCGAGAGCCCGAGCGCCACCCGCGCCGGCGAGGTCAGCCGCGCGCGCGCGATGCGAAGGCGCCAGCGCGTCCCGCGCTCCACGCCACGCACGGCAAACAGGTTCGCGACGATGGCCAGCGCCAGCGCCACCGCCGCCCAGTACAGATGGAACCAGACGACCGGCGCCAGATAGTGTCCGTAGCCGTTCATGTCCGAGTAGGCGTACTCGGGCGTGGAGCCGTAGATCGCCAGGTTGTGCTCGACCCCGACGAAGGGCAGCGCGATGGTGACGATGTAGTAGAGGACCATGATGAAGTGGCCCAGGTACTTGTTGTCGACGAGGACGTGGACCAGCATCGCCATCACGCACAGGTAGCAGAAGTCGAGCATGCGGATGCAGAAGAGGTCCCTGAAATAGAGGCCGAGCTCCAGGTGCGTGTAGCCGTGAATGAGCTGGATGGTGATGCCGCAGAGCGCGACCAGCATCATCAGGACGACCTGCAGACCGAGGAGCGCGCCGAGCTTGCCGCCGAAGGTGACCCAGGACGGGACCGGCATGGCGTCGACGATCTGGTCGACGCGCGCATCGCGCTCGCGCCAGATCAGCTCGCCCGAGAAGAAGGTGACGATGATGAGGATGAAGAGCGAGAAGATGCCGTGCACGATCTCCAGCACCTGGTAGGTGACCGGATAGGTCGTCGTGCCATACAGCTTGCCCACCTGCGACGAGGTCGCCAGCACGAAGCCGACGCCGCACAGCATGATGGCGATGAAGTAGACGCTCTTGACCGTCTCACGGAGCTGCAGGCGCAGGAGGCCCCCCAGCGTCGCGAGCTGCGCGCGCAGATCGAGCCGCACGCTCAGGCGGGCCGGCATGGTCACGGCACCACCGCTGCCGGCGGCGAGCTCCTTGCTTGGGCGCGACGGCGGCAGGTGCGCGAAGGCGAAGCGGCGATAGGCGTAGACGGCGATGGCGCCGGCTACCGCGAGCCACAAGACGCGGTTCCACAGGAAGATCCCGCCGAGGCCGATGAGCCGCGTGTTGCGCTCGGCGGCCGGCCAGTACTCGGTGACGAAGTGCGTCGCGGTGATGCCGAACGGATCGAGCAGCGCCGCCAGCGTGTGGTTGTCGATGTCGCTGATGAAGCTGGTGGCGATGAGATAGCCGACCAGGAAGATGATGCTGACGACGTAGATGGGCAGGATGCGCCGCACCAGCCCCGCCAGCGCGAAGAAGATCACGCCGGTGAGGAGGAGGTTGGGGACGATGCTCGTCAGATAGGGCAGGAAATAGCCGACCGCGCGGTTGTGGCCGATGCGCGTCTGGTCGAGCCAAGGCATCAGCGAGCCGAGCCAGCAGCCGAGCGCGAGGCTCGAAAAGATGGCGAGCATGACGAAGAACGCGCCGACAAAGCGGCCGCCGAGGTACTGCGCCTTGGTGATCGGCTTGGTGAAGAAGAGCGGATAGGCGCCGTTCTCGAAGTCCTGATAGACGGCGCGGCCGATGACGGCGCCGGTGACGATGATGCCGAAGTGCGCGAACAGCGTCATGAACGAGTGCAGCGCGAAGGGCGAGTTGATGTTGGCCTTGCCGCCGGTGCCGAAGCTGACCGCGCCGCCCGAGAAGGCGCCGCCGGCCAGGTTCATCATCAGGAACGCGAGCAAGAAGAAGATGGCGAAGTAGAGATAGGTGGAGAAGCGGCGCAGGCGGTTGGTGATCTCGAACCGCGCGATGGTGCCCAGCATCAGGCGGCCCGCTTGATCGTCGAGAAGTAGACGTCCTCGAGGTCCGGCTCGACGGGATCGAACCCGGGCGGCTGCGCCGGGGCGTGCACGTGGATGAGCGGGCGTCCCTGGAAGAGCCGCGTCGAGATGACGTTGAGCTCGGCCTGCATCCTCGGGAGGTCGGCCTTGTCGATGAAGCGCTTCCAGATCTGGCCGCGCAGCTCGGCGATGACGTCGGTAGGCTCGCCCGTCGCCAACAGCTCGCCCTTGTGGATGATGGCCATGCGGCGGCACAGGTCGCTGACGTCGCCGACGATGTGCGTCGAGAGGATCACGATCACCTGCTCGCCGATCTCGGCCAGGAGGTTGTGAAAGCGCACCCGCTCCTCGGGGTCGAGGCCGGCGGTCGGCTAGTCGACGATGATGAGGCGCGGATTGCCGAGCAGCGCCTGCGCGATGCCGAAGCGCTGCTTCATGCCGCCCGAGAAGCCGCCGAGCGCCTTGAAGCGGTGCTGCCACAGGTTGGTCTGCTGCAGGAGCGCCTCGACCACGCTCTTGCGCTCGCCGCGCTCGACGATGCCCTTCAAGCGCGCGAAGTGATCGAGGAGGTCGATGGCGACGACCTTCGGATAGAGGCCGAACTCCTGCGGCAGGTAGCCGAGGATGCGGCGGACGTCGTCTTTTTGTCGGAGGACGTCGAGGTCGCCGAGGGTGACGCGCCCGCTGTCGGGCTCCTGCAGCGTGGCCAGGATGCGCATCAGCGTCGACTTTCCGGCGCCGTTCGGGCCGAGGAGGCCGAACATGCCGTGCGGAATGGTGAGGCTGACGTTCTTGAGCGCTTGCACGCCGTTGGGGTAGGTCTTGGACAGGCTCTCGATCTTGAGGTCCATCACGCCTCCGCGCGAGGGGTGCGCGCGTCGAGGAAACAGGACACCGGCGCGCGGCATTCCCGCAGTGGCGGCATGGTTGCACAAAAGGCAGATACAATGGCGCCCGTGGAGTCGCTGCTCGTCTGGACGCTCGCCGGGTTGGGCGTGGTCGTGCTGTTGCGCCGGTCGCGCGCGGCGTCGACGATCCTGATGGCGGCGGCGCTGGTGGCGACCACGGCGGCGGGCCACGCGCTGTGGTCGGCGAGGAGCGCGACCCGCCAGCGATCGGCCGACGCGCTCGCCGCCAGCCTGCCGCAGCCGACCGTCGAGGGCGGCTACGTCTCGTCGGACGCGTGCCGCGCCTGCCATCCGACCGAATACGCGACCTGGCATCGCAGCTATCACCGCACCATGACGCAACCGGCGAGCGCCAGGGCGGTGCGCGCGCCGTTTGCCGGCGAGACGCTGGTGGCCGCCGACGGGCGCAGCTATCGCAT
>JAQBQH010000200.1 GCA_028287105.1 Myxococcales bacterium | reverse complement strand
CGACGCCGTCGCCCGTCGCATCGCGCAGTCGCCGCTGTGCAAGTCGGCCTTCTACGGCGCCGATCCCAACTGGGGCCGCATCCTCGCCGCCATCGGCAACTCCGGCGTCGACATCGATCCGCGCAAGCTCGACGTCGCCATCGGCGAAGTCGAGATCTGCCGCGGCGGCGTCGGCGTCGGCTCCGAAGCCGAGCGCCACGCGCACGAGGTCATGCGCCGCGGCGAGTACACGATTCGCGTGCACCTCAACCGCGGCCGCGCACAAGGAAGGCATACGACGTGCGATCTCACCGTCGACTACGTCAAGCTCAACGCCGACTACAGATCTTAGTCGTCCTCCTCGTCGCCGGCTGTCACGCGCCCAAGCCGCGCGCGCCGCTGACGACCGCGACGGGCGCGCCGGTGCGCCTCGGCTGGGTGACGTGGAGCGACGTCAACGAGCTCATCTACTGCAACCGCCGCGTCGACGACAACGCCAACCAGCTCGGAGTCCTCGGCCCGTGCTACCGGCTGATGGCCGGCGAGCAGCCGAAGAAGATCGTCTCCTGGCTCAACGCCGGCCGCACCGACGAGGCGGCGCCGACCGCGACCCCGTGGCCGCGCTGCTCGGTCGAGCTCAGGGGCGACACGCAAGGCGCCTCGGCGACGATGGTGACGCCCACCACGCGCGAGCTCCTCGAAGACTGGAAGCCGGACGCCTCGGTCGGCGGTGACGTCTACACGCTCGAGCTCAGCTTCTCGCCGGAAGGAAAGTGGATGGCGCTCGTTCACGTCGCCGTGCACCTCGGCGAAGGCGAGCGCATCGTCGAGATTTCGCGCGTCGACATCCGCCCGCTGCCCGCCTGTCGCTGACGCGCCGCGTGATTGACTTTCCAGGGTCCGACGTGACATTCAACGGACCCTCACCGACGGAGATACCCCGATGATCGTAGGCGTTCCGACCGAAGTGAAGACGCGTGAATACCGCGTCGGCATGATCCCCGCTGGCGCGCGCATGCTGACCTCGCGCGGCCACAAGGTGCTCGTGCAGCAGGGCGCAGGGCTCGGCAGCGGCATCGCCGACGAGACCTACAAGACCGCCGGCGCCGAGATCGTCGGCGGCGCCGATGAAGTGTGGAAGCGCGCGGACATGATCTTCAAGGTCAAGGAGCCGCTGCCCGAAGAGTACCCGCGCATGCGCGAAGGGCAGATCCTCTACACCTATCTGCATCTCGCCGCCGCGCCGCAGCTGGCCGCGGAGCTGGTCAAGCGTGGCGTCACCGGCGTCGCCTACGAGACCATTGAGCTCGACGACGGCCGCCTGCCGCTCCTCCAGCCGATGTCCGCCGTCGCCGGCCGCATGGCCATCCAGGTCGCCGCGACGTACCTCGAAAAAGAGAAGGGCGGCAAGGGCATCCTCCTCGGTGGCGTGCCCGGCGTGCGCCGCGGCCGCGTCGCCATCATCGGCGGCGGTATCGTCGGCCAGCACGCCGCGCGCATGGCCATCGGGCTCGGCGCCATGGTCAACATCCTCGACATCAACCCCGACACGCTCGCCTACGTCGACGACATCTATCAGGGCCGCGTCAACACGCTCTACTCGGATCCGCTCTCGATCGAAGAGTCGGTCATTCGCGCCGACGTCGTCGTCGGAGCCGTCCTCGTCACCGGCGCCAAGGCGCCGCGTCTCGTGACCGAGGACATGATCAAGCGCATGGAGCCGGGCTCGGTCATCGTCGACGTCGCCGTCGATCAGGGCGGCTGCATCGAGACCTGCCACCCGACGACGCACGACGACCCGACCTTCACCGTCCACGGCGTCATCCACTACTGCGTGGCCAACATGCCGGGCGCCGTCGCGCGCACGTCGACCTTCGCGCTCAACAACGCGACGTTGGCCTACGGTGTTCGAATTGCCGATCAGGGCATTGTGGCGGCGGCTTCTGCCGACCGTCATCTCGCCAAAGGCATCAACACCTACAAGGGCAAGATCACGCACAAGGCAGTAGCCGCCGCCGTCAACGCCGACTTCGTTCCCTTCGCGAACCTCTAGACCAGGTCCACTACTTCTTCGGCAGCGGGACGAGCTTGGCCTCTTTGCAAGTGGCCGGGCCCGCCGCGGTCGGCGCCGGGCAGTAGTAGATCTTGCTCCCCCACAGAAGGCCGAAGAAGCCGGTTGCCTCGGTGTACCAGGCTTCGCCGGTCACCGCCGTCGACGACGGACCTGCCGACGTCACGTACGCACATCCCGATCCGCTCGCCAGCGCGCCGGCCGCGAGCAATCCAAGCATCGCTCGTTTCATGTCGGCCCTCACTTGTTGGTCCCCGGAGGCAGGTTCGCCTTCTGGGTCTGGTAGCAAACGGGCTCACCCGACGTCGCGTCGCAGTTCCAGAAGTCCGACGTCACGAACGCGTTGCGCACGAGATACGCTCGTCCCTGTACAGCGGGCGTCGCGTAGGAATACTGGCAGCCAGAAACGGCTCCCATCGTACCTAACAGTGCGAATCCAATTACCATTCTGCGCATTTTGCCTCCCCGGTTACGGTATGACCCGCAAACCTACGAAAAGTCGGGCGGCATCTTACACTTACGATTAGATTTTTCGTGGGAATAACGCGGACCCAGGGGGCCGTTCCCATTACGACATGTTGGGGCGAAGCTCACATAGCTCTTCGGCACGCGGCGGTCGCGACGGGTTCGAGTCGCAGACCATGTCGCATATCGACAGTTTGTACGCGACGGGTCTGCGCATGACGCGAGATCCTCGCGACGCCGAAGACCTCGTGCAAGACACGATGCTGACGGCTTACCGGTTCTTCCACCGCTTCGAGCCGGGGACGAACTGCAAGGCCTGGCTCTTCAAGATCCTGACGAACACCTTCATCAACAAGTATCGGAAGAAGGTGCGCGAGCGCGAAGTGCGCGACGTGATCGACCAGGAGGAGATGCCTTCGCTCATGAGCGAGGATGTCGCCGCCGCGTCGAAGGATCCCGAAGGCACGATGTTTGCGGCGCTCTTGCCCGATGAGGTCAAGCGCGCGCTCGAGGCCGTGCCGCACGACTACCGCCTGGCGGTGGTCTTGTGCGACCTCGAGGAGTTCTCGTACAAAGAGATCGCGGACATCATGGATTGTCCGGTTGGAACGGTGATGAGCCGGCTGCATCGCGGCCGACGCCTGTTACAGAAGACTCTGCGTGATTATGCCGTACGAGAAGGAATCGTGAAGGCGGCCGACGTCATCGAGTTCCCGGGGCCGAAGAGAGAAGAGAAGAAGTCATGAGTGGCAAGGAGGCGCTCCGCTGCGCTGGGATCTCGCGCTTCGTCGACACTTATCTCGACGGAGAGTTCGCCGAGACCGATCGCGCGGAGTTCGAAGGACATCTGAGCGACTGCGAAGTGTGCCGCCACAAGGTGCGCGTGCAGGCGGAATGGAAGAGCGCCATCAAGGCGGCGGCGCCGCACGAACAGGCGCCGGCGGCGTTGCGCAACCGCGTCGCGCGCAGCATCGCCCGCGAGTCCAAGCCGATGTTGTCGTGGCGGGCGTGGGCCGTGCGCGCCATGCCGGCGGCGGCGGCGGTGGGTCTGATCGCGACGTTCATGATCTCGAAGGTGCAGTGGTCGCCGGTGGCGGCCGACGTCGTCGCCAAGCATCAGCGCAATCTGCCGATCGAAGTGTCGGGCGGCAGCGATCAGGTCAAGCAGTGGTACACGGGCAAGGTCGACTTCCCGGTGCGGCCGCCGCAGTTCCGCAATCTGTCGGCGGCGCTGCGCGGTGGACGGCTGGCGTCGATCGGCGACAAGCAGGCGGCCTATCTCGTCTACGACATCAACGGCGACAAGGTCAGCGTGTTCATGTTCGACGCCGCCGATCTGCCGATCGAGTCGCGACGCAAGACGGTCATCGGCAATCGCGAGGTCTACTTCGATCAGGAGCACGGCTACAACGTCGCGCTCTTCCGTGACCGCGGGGTCGGCTATGCGATCGCATCCGACCTCGATCAAGAGCAGATGATGAAGCTCGTCAGCTCTGCCGTTTCTCCCTAGTCCCCACTGTCGAAGCGCTGTACTGTCCACCCTTTTCATTGGGGAGGGTGGGTATGAGAGCGACACTGATCACGTTCCTGATCTTGGGGTTGGCGCCGGCGCAGTCGTGGGCGGACGACGACTGCAAGTCGTATTATCGCAATGGTGATGACGTTCAGCGCTACGACGACGACGCGGTCTCGTCGATCGCGGGATGCAAGCCGGGGGGCGTCATCCCCACCGACGTCGACGGCATCTACTGGATCGATCGGCCGGGCAAGCCGGTCTCCGAGATCACCCGCGTCTTCCACGTCGCCACCTGTCTGGGCACGCGCGACGTCACTCGCTTGCCCGACCGCTGGCTGATGTGCGGCGGCGACGCGCGCGCGCTCAACCGCGCCGCCTACGACGCCGAGGTCGCCAAGCTCAAGCTGACGCCCGAGCGCAAGGCGGAGTTCGGTCCCTACTTCGAAGCGACCCAGGAAAAGATCAAGACGGCTCAGGAGTGGGTGGGCAAGCGCGCGGGCGGGCCGGAATACAAGAAGCTGATGGAGGTCTACGATCAGGCGTTCAAGGAGTGGGACGGCTTCTACGCCACCAACAAGGCGGTCATCGACGCGGCCACCGCGGTCGAGGACAGATGGTGGGCGCTCGCATCCATGAAGCGGCACACGCCCAGCGAGCTCGGCTGCGACGACGTGCGCAAGGGCTGGCGTCAGTGGGTCGCCGCGCACAAGTTCACCTCTGCCAAGCAGGTGCCCGAAGCGGTGCGCAGCGACGAGCTGGGGACGATCGTCTTGCGCGCGTTGGCGCTTTGCGATGCGGCCGCGGACCGCAACGTGGACGCGATGGTCGAAGTCGACCTCCTCGAAAAGGGCTACACGTTCCGCGGGCCGCGCATGCATGCGACGTGGGTGGCGATGGCGGCGTTGGCCAAGCTCGTCCCCGCCGAGTCGCCCTCGATGCGGCCTGTCGACGTCTCCGACGTGCTCTGGCGCCTGGCCAACGATCGCGGCGACTGGAGCGTCGATCGTCGGGATCAGCCGCGCCAGGGCAAGGTCGCCGCGCTCAAGAAGACCGACGGCGGCGTCGAGGTGTCGTTCAAGAAAGAATCCTGGATGGAGCCGGACTTCGAGTGTTACGACCTGCCGTCGCGCTACTGGTCGCAGTCCGATGGACACTACAAGCACGACTTCGCGTGCAAGAAGGTCGGCCAGCATCAGCAGACCTCGGAGGAGGATCCCCACATCTTCTCGGTTGCCGTGGCGGAAGGCCTCAAGCCGGGCCAGGTCGTGACGCTGCGCGGCGGCACGAACCGCGCTGCCAAGCGCGTCGCGTTCCCCATCGAGTCGCGGACGCCCGAGAAGGGCGGCGGCAAGGCCGCGGCCAAGGGCAAGAAAGCCAAGGACGATCAGGTCAAAAAGGGCGTCGAGCTGCAGACCACGGGCACGCTCGAGGTCCTCTACGGCGTTCCGCTGAAGTAATCCGCCTCCGTACTCTTCTGTAGGCGTTGATCCGCAACCCATAACATCGTAAAATCGCTGGGCTGTACTCGATCCCGACCGGTTCGGAGTGTGCCCAACATGTCCCAGCGCTTCGTGTACTTGATCGATGCCGACGCCAACCTCGACGCTCACCTCGTCGGGGAGCTGGCGCGGTATGGCTTTCGCGTCGAGGCGTCGGCCGACTCCAACGACCTCATGCAGCGCAAGGACGATCTCCCGTCGCTGGTGGTGTTGTGCATCGATCCCAAGCGCACGGGCTGGGCGGTGTGCAATCGGCTGCGTAAGTCGATGACGCTCAAGACCACGCCGCTCATCATCACGAGCGCCGAAGCGACCGAGAAGGACTTCGAGGATCACAAAAAGCTCAAGACGCGGGCCGAGGAGTATCTGCACAAGCCGTTCGGCGTCGAGGCGATCGTGGACAAGATTGGCGGGCTCATCGGGATGCCGGATCCCGTCGAGTCGTCGACCCACTCGCTCGAGATCCCGATGGAGTCCGAGGAGGTCGCCATCGAGGACGACGGCGCCATCATCGAAGAAGAGGCGGCCGACGACGGCGGCGGGCTGTACGGCGGCGCGGCGGCGCACAACGCCGGCGGGTTCGACGCCAGCGACGACGAGGAAGACCGCACGCGCATCGGCGTCATGAACATCGACGGCGAGGTCGACGTCGAGACCGAGGCGGCCTTCGCGGCCATCGGCAACGACGCCTTCGAGGATTCGACCAACGTCATGCCTCCCGAGGAGGTGCGGCCGGTGCTGGCGCGCGTGGCGCCGATCAAGCGCGCCGTGGCGCCGATGCAAGTCCAGGAGGTGCCGCTCGACGATCCGTTCAGCGGGTCGTCGGAAGATGACGCCTTCATGCTGCCGCACGATGCGGGAGCGTCGGTGCCGGCGCCGCTGCCGCCCGCGGAGTCGCAGCCGATCCAGACGCATCACGTCTTCGCCAAGGATTCCTCGGGGCCGATCGATCTCGGGCTCGAGGCGGTCGCCGAGCAGGCGGCGCAGGAGCCGGTGCGGCCGCGGGCCGCGTCGCAGCCGCGGATCACGCCGCTGCCGCGCATGCCGGGCATGATGGCGTCGGCTTCGGCGCCGTCGGCGTCGCCGCTACCGGTCGTCTCGTCGAGCCCGGCCGATACGGCGGCGCACGACACGGGCCTCGCGGCCGTGACGGAGCTCAAGCGCGAGCGGGACGGCCTCAAGCGCGAGGTCGAGGAGCTGCAGAAGAAGCTGGCCGCCAAGCCGATGGAGGTGGTGCCGTCGCCGTCGAGCGGCTTCTCGCGCGAGCGCGAGTTCTTGAACCTGCGCGAGACCATCAACAAGAAGGAGCGCGAGGTCCTCGACCTCAAGGACGCCGCCGACGTCAAGGAGCGACAGGTCCTCGACGCGGCCACGAAGCTCAGGGAGCTCGAGCGCAAGGTGGGCGACCTCGAGGCGCGCGGCCTCGGCACCGAGAAGGAGCTGGTCGCGGCCAAGGAGAAGATCGAGGCGCTCGCCAGCGACAAGGAGCGCTCGGTCGAGCGCGAGAAGCAGGTCAAGGCGCGCCTCGATGACGCGCTCAAGAGCATCGCGCGCTACGAAGAAGAGATCGAGGGCTGGAAGCAGAAGCATGCCGCCGACGTGGGGCAGGCGGAGCAGGCCTACAACGTCGCCATCGCGGCGCATCAGAGCGAGGTGCAGTCGCTCAAGCAGCAGCACCAGGCGTCGCTCGATGCGCAGGCCGCCGACCATGGCGAGCGCATGCAGAAGGCCGTCGACGCGCACGAAGAGGACAAGGCGCTGCTGGCGGCCAGGTACGACGACGAGCGCGGCCGCATGGAGGCGGAGAGCGCCCAGGCGATGGAGAGTCTGCGCGACGCGTCGCAGAACGAGCGCGACGGGCTGCGCCTGCGCTACGAGCAAGAGACCGCCGACATGGCGCAGAAGCACGACGCGGCGGTGCAGAAGCTGCGGCAGGAGGTGGCAGCGACGGTGGCGCAGCTCAAGAGCGAGCACGCCGAGGCGGTCACCGAGAAAGATCAGCTGCACGCCGACGAGATCGCCGGGCTGCGCGCGCGCTATACGCGTGACGCCAAGGAGTCGGAGCGGCGCCATCAGGACGAGCTGGGCGGCGTTCACGAGAGCTACAAGAAAGAGCTCCAGGCGGCTGAAGATCGCCGCCTCACCGAGCTGGCGCAGAAGGGGCAGGAGAGCCGCGCGGAGCTGGAGGCGCTCGCCAACGATCACGGCGCCGAGCGGCAGCGGCTCGAGCAGGATCACATTCTTGCGCTGCATGCGCTCGACGAGCGGCGGCAGTCGGAGCTGCGCGAGGCGGCCGAGGCGCACGCCAACGAGCTGGCGCGGTCGCGGCAGGAATTCGAGAAGCGCATCGCCGACGAGATCAAGAACGCGCGCGATCAGCACATGCGCAAGATGCAGGCGCTGGAGGAGTCGCACGCCGACTTGAAGGCCGGCATGCAGCAGCGTCACGCGCAGCAGATCGAGGAGCTGAAGAAGGAGCACGGCGGAGTGGTGTCGGAGTACGACGCCGCCATCGCGCAGCGCGACCAGCTCATCACCGACGGTCACGAACGCATCAGCGATCTCGAGCAGCAGATCGGCGATCGCGATCTCGAGGCCAAGAAGACGACGGCGCGGCTGTCGGAGATCGAGGTGCGGCTCAAGACGGCGCTGGAAGATCTGAACGCCCGCGAGGCGACGCTGAACGAGCGCGCGGCGCGCATCGCCGAGATGGAGCAGGAGTCGGCGGGGTATCAGGACCAGATCCTCAAGGCGTATCAGCGCATCAAGTCGGACGAGAGCATCGTCAGCCGCGCCAAGAAGGCGCTGGCGATCGCGCTCACGCTGCTCGACGAAAGCGCGCCCGACCCGGGCGACGAGGCCAGCTCCTAGACATGCGCCTGGCGACAGCGCTCCTGTTCGTGTGCGCCGTCGCGGGTTGCCGGGCGGCGCCGAGCGCGCCCGTCGTCGACATGGACGTCGACATGGCGGCAGGCGGCGATCTCGCCACCGGCGGCGGTGACGAGGACATGGCCACCGCCGACCTGGCGTGCGCGGTCGGGCCCGAGGTGTGCGGCAACGGCTGCGACGACGATCGCAACGGCTACATCGACGACGATGACCCGGCCTGCACGTCGCAGATGCTGGTGACCTTCGGAATGCAGAAGCCGTCGCCTGCCCTTTGGCGCCTCATTCTAGAACCGACGCCGCACGTGGCGGTGCTCGACGGCAATCCGGTTGGGATTGGTGGCATGTCTACGCTCAACGTCGCGTTCGCGCCCGCAGCATTCTTGGCACTCGACGCGAGCACCAGAAAGCTGGAGAAGCGCCTTCTTGCGGGCGGGCCCGCAACCACCTTCAACCCTCCGGGCTCATGGGGCGGCACGCGGGATGTTTGCATCTTCAACGGGGAGCTGATCGTCGTCGACCCGCGGCCGCCCGCGACCACTTATCTCCATCGCATCATGAGCGACGGCAAGACCGAGATCCTGCCGGCGATGACGATCAGCGGGCTGGGGAGCGCCTGCTCGTCGGATGGCAATCAGCTCTACGTCGCGCGTCACACCTCGACGGGACCGAGCGAGATCGTCGTCTTCGACAAGAGCGCCAGCGGCCCCGTCGACACGATGACCGTCATACCCATTCCTGCCGCCATGCTCGACGCCGGCTACGATCGACTCGTCGACTTCGCCTATGTCAAAAAGAGTGGCGTGTTCATCGGCCTCTTCAACGTAGGCGGATCCGCGGACGACCAGACCGACAGCGCGGTGATGACGCCCTTCGGCCTCGACGGCGGGACGGGCCCGGTCATCGACGGTGGCATCTGGCACGGGGTGGGCGAGTTCCTTCCGTGATCGCGGCCGTACCGCGCAAACGGTACGGTTCCTGCTCTTCTTCTCGGTAAGGAGGGACTCGTGATCCGAGAAGGGATGATCGTTCGAACGCCCGACGGCGAGCGGGTTGGTCGCATAGCAAGCGTGGGCGCGGACGACTTCGTCATCGAGCGTGGCCACGTCTTCAAGCATCGGTTCAGGGCGCCGCTCGAACACGTCATCGCTGTCGACGACGAGAAGGACGAGCTCATCTGCCGTCCGCTGGAGCTACCCGAGCAGGACCGGGCGTTCATGGAGATGCCGTTCGGCTCGCCCGAGACACCCGACGAGATGGAGAATCGGCGGCGCGAAGCCAACATGGCGGAGGAGCTGCTGCACGACCCGCACCTCGACCGCAGCTAATCGTACGCGAACGCCTGGTGGCTACGCGAACGCTTCCATGATTTCGGCCTTGATGAACAGCTCGACCAGATCAGGGTCGAACTGCGGGCCGGCTTGCCGGCGTAGGATCTTCTTGCACTCGTCCATCGGGATCGCCTTCTTGTATGGGCGATCGGTGGCCATCGCATCGTAGGCGTCGCCGAGGCACACGATGCGCGCCAGCAGCGGAATGTCCTCGCCCTTGAGCTTATCGGGATACCCCGAGCCGTCCCAGCGCTCGTGATGATTGCGAATGCACGCCATCATCGGCTTGAGCATGTCGAGCTGCGCGGCGATCTGATAGCCGACGACGGGGTGGACCTTCATGTGCTTCCACTCTTCGTCATCGAGCGCGCCGGGCTTGAGGAGCACGCTGTCGCGGATGCCGATTTTCCCGATGTCGTGGAGGAAGGCGCCGAACTCGAGCACCTCCATGTCGCTCTCGCTGAGGCGCGCCTCGCGACCGAGCGCGGTGGCGAACACGGCGGTGCGGCCGCAGTGGCCCTTGGTGTACGGGTCCTTGGCTTCGATCGCCTCGGCCAGCCCGAGGAGCGCCTGCCGTGACGCCGCCTTCAGGCGGTCGTACGCGACCTGGAGCTCCTTGGTGCGCTCCTTGACGACCACGTCGAGCAGCTTCTCCCGTCGCTGCAGCTTGCCGTACTCGAGCGAGAGCTTCTTGATGAGCTCCTTCTGGTCGCGTTCGAGCTTCTGCAGCCGCAGCCCCTCGGCGACGATGCCGGTCAGCTGCCAGCGCTGATCGGGTCCGGCGAGGAAGCGGAAGACCTTGCCCGAGAGCGAGACGTCGAGCTCACGCCCGGAGTCGAGGTCGGGCGTCATGAGCACGATGAAGGCGTCCGGCTGCGCGGCGATGGTCTCGGAGACAATTCGCTTGGCGTCAATCGGCGGCTTGAAGTCGATGATGACCACCGAATACTCGGAGTCCCCTAGCCGCCGGATGGCGTCGGCCTCGGTGTGCGCCGAATCGGTGGTGACGTGCGACTGCAGCACATCCCGGATCTCGGCCACCGCGGTGGGGGAGGTGTGAACCACGAGCGCACGCGATGGCACGGGACTATCATAGCACGTGCGCAGGCTCGCGCGATGGAGTAGGGTTCCGCGTCGTGGAGCAACTTTCGGGGAATATTCAGGGCTTAACGGCGTCGCAGAAAAAGATGCTGGAACGCATCTATCGGCGCCGCGTCGAGCCGTCGCAGATCATCACGCCAGAGCTCGCGTCCTTCATGTGCGAGTGCTCGCGAGAGCTCGGTCGCCAGGTCGGCATCCTGGTCGACCGCAAGGGCAACATCGAACACGTCATCGTCGGTGACCAGCACAAGCTGCTCCTGCCCGACCTGGGGCCGCGGCGTGCCGGCGTCGGACGCTTGCGTGGCGTGCGGCTGATCCACACCCACGTCCGCTCCGAGCCGCTCACGCGCGACGACTTCATCGATCTCGCCAAGCTGCGCCTCGACCTCGTCGCTGCCATCGTCATGACGCAGGACGGGCAGCTCGGTCCGATCAGCATCGCGCACCTCCTGCCGCCGAATCCCGAGAACCAGCAGTGGCGGGTGCTCGAGCCGGTTTCGGCGCACGAGCAGCAACGCCATCAGCTGCCCGAGTTCCCCGAGCTCATCCGGGCGCTCGAGGACGAGTTCGCCGACCAGGCGCGCGCCGCCCGCGTCGTCGACGACGGGAAGGATCGCGCCATCCTGGTGCAGGTCAACATCGGACGCATCACGACCGAGGAGGCGGACGCGCGCCTCGCCGAGCTCAAGGAGCTGTGCCGCACCGCCGGCGTACGCGTCATCGACGTCTTGACGCAGAGGCGGCCGCAGGTCGATCCGCGCTACCTCATCGGCAAGGGCAAGATCGAGGAGCTGGGTCTGCGCGCGCTGCAGGCCGACGCGACCATGCTGCTGTTCGATCACGACCTCAACCCGGCGCAGTCGCGCTCCATCAGCGAGGCGACCGAGCTCAAGGTCATCGATCGCACGATGCTGATCCTCGACATCTTCGCGCAGCACGCGCAGAGCCGCGACGGCAAGCTGCAGGTCGAGCTGGCGCAGCTCAAGTACACGCTGCCGCGCCTGCACGAGAAGGACACGATGATGTCGCGCCTCACCGGCGGCATCGGCGGTCGCGGCCCCGGCGAGACCAAGCTCGAGATCAATCGCCGCCGCGCGCGCGAGAAGATCAACCTGCTCGAGAAGGAGATCAAGCAGCTCGGCAAGCGGCGCGAGCAGCGACGGTCGCTGCGTACCAAGAACGAGATGCCGGTGGTCTCGATCGTCGGCTACACCAACGCCGGCAAGTCGACGCTGCTCAACACGCTCACGCAGGGCGACGTCCTCGTCGAGGACAAGCTGTTCGCCACGCTCGACCCGACCTCGCGGCGGCTGCGCTTTCCGTCGGAGCGCGAGATCATCATCACCGACACGGTCGGGTTCATTCGCGATCTGCCGAAAGATCTGGTCGCCGCGTTCCGCGCCACGCTCGAAGAATTGGAGCAGGCGGACCTCCTTCTGCACGTCGTCGACGCGGCCGATCCGGCGCGCGAGGCGCACATCCGCGCGGTCGAGCGCATCCTGACCGAGCTCAAGCTGATCGAAAAAGAGCGGCTCATCATCTTCAACAAGTGCGACCGCCTGTCGCCGGAGCAGGTCATCGAGCTGGCGGCGGAGCGCGAGCGCTCGATCGCCATCAGCGCCAAGGACCCGCGCTCGACGCGCCCGCTGCTGGTGGCGATGGAGCGCATCCTGTGGGCCGACGACAAGCTCGTCGACGCCCCGCAGCTGGCGCGCCCCGAAGCGACCCCGCCCGATCCGACGACTACTTCTGAGGGATAGCTTTGAGGACCGGCTTGCCGTTTTCGACGGTGACGTCGAAGCGCACGCCTTTGACGCCGGGCTTGGACAAGACGGTCGGGACCTGCTTGGCGAGCGAGCTCACCAGCGTCTCGTACTTGACGGCGCCGCCGCCCGACGCCTTCTGGGCGTCGACGTAGCGCTGATGTAGAACGCGTAGCTCCTGCTCGCTCATGCCGGGAATCTTCGGCAGCATGGCGCCCGCCGGAGGTCTCGGCGGAGCGGCGGCGGCAGGTGACGGCGGCGGAGCGGGCGGCTTCTTTGGCAGCGGCGCCGCGACCGACTGGGAGCGCGCGTGCGCGGCCGACGGCGCGGGGGGCGGCAGCGGCGGGGGCGATGCCGCCTTGCCGGGCAGCGGCTTGGATGGAAGTGGCGTGGATGGAAGTGGCGTGGCTACCGACGAGCCGCGCGCCGCCGCCAGCGGGTTGGGCTTGGACTCGGTCGGCGCAATCCGATCCCAGACCTCCTCCAGGTCGAAGCCTTCGTCGGCCGGCCGGGACACCGGGGCCGAGGCGCCGGTATCGATGTCGAGGAAGTTCGGCCGCGACTCGTTGGTCTCCTCGTCCAGGCTGAACCCGTCCGCCGGAGGCCTCACCTTGCCAAAGGCCATCTCGGGCGGAAGCTCACGCCCCTCCTTCTGAGCCTTCCGTTTGGCCTTTTGGAGGTGTTTTACGTATGTGCCGTTCTCGATCTCACGCAACACGCGGTTCCAGTACGTGATGTAAATGTTCCACTTCTGGAGCATCGTATTGAACTTGAAACGGAGCGCCGTGTTGCGGATGTACTGCTGCTGGAGCGTGAGCATGACGCGCGTCACCTCCTTGCGCGCGACCTGCGGCTCCATCTTCTCGATGCCCATGAAGTACTGCTCATAGAGCGTCTTCAGGCGCTCGATCTTGTTGCCGAGCTCGTGCAGATGCTCGCCGAGATCGACGGAGGCCTGCTGCTGCTTCTGCTCGGTATCCGAGCGGGACGCCACGTCCAAATCATAGCACGTCGCCCGGGCTCTCCGCGCGCCGCTCCGGCATCACCCATGCAACCGGTCACGGATCATGATGTTCCCCCGAGTCCTCGCTGTCGCCGCGCTCTCCACGTTCACGGCGTGCAGCCCCAAGAATCCGCCATTGGCGCCGTCGACGCCGACCCATCCGTCGACCTCCTCGGCGGACTTGCCGAAGTCGCCCGACATCGCCAACGAGGTGATGGGCTGGATGGTGGTGGCCGACGGCGCGCGCCTGGCGCAACAGTTGTCACCGGACGTCGAGGGGAGCGATCCCAAGACCGCTCAGATCGCGCTCCTGGCGCAGCTCGGGGTCACGCCCGACCTGGCGGCAATCATCGATCTAAAGCGCCCGCTCGGGCTGGCGCTGCTCAATCCGGCGCTGCTCGCGACCGGCTCCACCCAGCCCTACGTGGCGATGGTGCCGGTGCAGTCGCGCAAGGCGGTCGAGGACATCATGGCCGCGCACAACACGCCCATGGAGCGCACCGCGTGGGGCTTCAGCACTCCGACGGGCCCGAAGGCGCGCATGCATGTCGCCTTCGTCGGCGGCTACGCGGTCGTGGCGTGGCGCGCCGACCTCCTCGAGGCGACGGTCAAGCTGCTGGCGCCGCGTCTGGCCAAGAAGGCCGATGCCCCCGTCGTCGTGCACCTCGACTTCAGCAACGTGCACGATGCGTTCGGGCCGCAGATCGAAGCGATGCTCGGTCAGATGGCGAAGATGGCAGGGCAGGGCGGCGAGACCGGTGATCCGCAGGTCGCCTTCGCGCTGCGCGGCGTGCGTCAGATCGCGCAGTACATGCGCAGCGTCAGCGACCTCGAGCTCCTGGCCGACATCGACTCGGGCGGTCTGACGCTGACGTTGCGCGCCGACGGCGAGGCCGACGGCGCCTTCAACTCCTACGTCAAGCAGCAGCGGCCCGGTCCCGCGTGGGGCGTTCAGTTCCTGCCGCGCGACAGCGTGCTCGCGTTCGCCACGCACGAGAGCCCCGTCGGGCGCGCCGCCGACATCACCGCGTCGGTGGCCTACGTCGGCGAGATGGGCGTTCGCGCGCCGGCCAATCAGGGCGAGCGCGAGAAGGTGCGCAGGGCGTTCGAGCGCGCCGCGCTCACCACCAACGGCGAATTGGCCTACGCCGTGTGGCCCGGTCGCGCCGGCGGCGTCGGCCTCGGCGGCGCCTATCGCATCTCCAACGCGGTCGAAGCGCGCGCCGCGGTCGCCGACGTCTATCAGACCGTCTCGACGCGCCTCGGTCCGATGGTGATGAAGGCGCTGCTCATGGACTCGGAGAAGCTGCTCCAGCACGTCCACGTGCAGAAGCGCACGGTGCACTTCGGCGACGTCGAGGCCGACCTCGTCGAGGTCTCGGTGGCGTGGCCCAAGGGCATGCAGGCCGAGCGTCATATGTTCGAGTCGCTGTTTGGCAAGAAGCTGGTGATGGCGACCGCGTTCCTCGATCAGCAGGCGCTCTTCACCATCGGCGCCGACTATCAGGAGCGGCTGTCGGCGATGATCGGTACCGCGCGCGGCATGCCGGCGGCGTCGCTGAACGAGGAGCCGGCCTTCGTCGAGGCGCTGCAGTACAAGGAAGGCTCGCGCGTCTCCCTGTCGTATCTGGAGACCGCGGGCATGGCCAGGTTCGCGGCGGGCCTGGTGCAGCAGGGCGGCGACATGGGGCTCGACGAGGAGAAGGCGGTCGCGCGCCTCCTGACGTCGGTCGGCCGCGGCGCCATCGTCTCGACGACGAACGCCTCGGGGCGGCGCTTCGAGGTGACGACGCACGTGCCGCACACCGCCATCGTCGGCGTCGCCGCGCTCAATGGCGCGCTGTGGCGGATGGCGCTGTCGCCGCTGGTGAACCCGCCGATGATGCCGCCGATGCCGGTGCCGCCGCCGCACGTGACGCCGTCGGTGAATCACGCGACCGAGGGAACGCTGTAGGGGTGCCGGGTAAGCTGCTATAAAAGGCCATCAGCTCTCAGCTGTCAGCTCTCAGCCATGGGTTGGCGGAGCACTACGCGGCGCTGCGTGGGATTCGCACGCGGAAGGCGCTGTTGCGCTCGGAGCTGTGGAAGCAGATCGGTGGCGAGGTCGAGCGGGTCACCTCTGGCCTCGAGCATGTGCCGCGCGCCGACGCCAAGCCACTCGGCGACACCGTGCGCGTGGCCGCGTGGAACATTCAGCGCGGGCGGCGCTTCGACGCGATCCTGCGCGCGCTGCGCGAGGAGCCGCTGCTCGCCTCGGCCGACGTGGTGATGCTGGCCGAGGTCGACAGCGGCATGGCGCGCTCCGGCAATCGGCACGTCGCGCGCGAGCTGGCCGATGCGCTCGGCATGTCGTTCGTGTTCGGCGTCTCGTACCTGGTGCTCGAGGACGATTGGGGCGAGAACCCGGGCGCCGCGGACAACCAACTGGCGCTCGCCGGCGCCGCGATCTTGACGCGTGCGCCGTTCGAAGCGGTCGAGCTGGTCGACCTGCCCGAGCTGCGCGACAAGTTCTCGTCGTCGGAGAAGCGGCTCGGCAAGAAGCGCGCCCTCGCCGCCCGGCTGGCCGGCGCGTCGCGGCCGCTCACCGTCGCCGCCTGCCACCTCGACTCCAACGCCTCGCCGCTCGGGCGCGCGGCGCAGCTGGAGTCGATCGCCGCCTCGGGTGAGGCGCTCGCCGGCGGCGGCGCGCTCCTCGTCGGTGGCGATCTCAACACCACCACCTACGATCTGGCGAGCCCGTGGGCGCTGGCCAGGAACCTCCTGCACAAGCTCTTCGTCACCGGCTTCGTCGAGACGCTGCATCAATACATGACGCCCGAGCTGCGCTACGAGCGCGACGTGTTCGAGGTGCTGCGCGCGCACGACCTCGCCGTCGACGGCTTCAACGATCGCGCGAGCGGCACGCTGCACTTCGACTTGAACGATCCGTTCGCGCTGCAGAAGACGAAGAAGCTGGTCGGCAATCTGCTCACGCGCTATCTGCAGCGGCGGCTGCGCCCGTGGAACGGCCGCGTGCCGGCGCGGCTCGATTGGTTCGCCGGCCGGGCGCTCTCGCCCGTCGCCGCGTACACGGTCGACCCGCGTCCCATCGCCTCCGACCACGCGGCCATCGTGGTAGACGTACGCCTGTGACGCTGCTCTGGTTCGCGCTGCTCATCGGCGTGCTCATCACGGTCCACGAGCTGGGGCACTTCGTGATGGCGCGGCTGTTCGGCGTGCGCGTGCAGAAGCTGCAGATCGGCTTCGGTCGGCCGCTCGTGCACTGGGTCCGTCGCGGCACCGAGTTCGCGGTCGGCATGATCCCGCTCGGCGGCTACGTGCGCCTCCTCGGCGAAGGCGGCGACCGTGACGTCGAGCCCGAGGACGAGCCGTTCGCCTTCGCGCTGCGCCCCGCCTGGCAGCGGCTCGCCATCATCTTCGCCGGGCCGCTGGCGAACATCGCGTTCGCCGCCTTCGTCTTCATGCAGCTCGCGCGCGCCGAGGCGGGCGCGCCGGCGGCGACGATCGGAACCGTCTTCGCGGGACAGCCGGCCGCCGGCGCCGATCTGCGCCCGGGCGATCGCGTCGTCTCCGTCGACGGCGAGTCGCTGCGCGCGTGGGACGAGTTCAACCAGCGCGTGTTGCGCTCGCCGGGGCGCGAGCTGCGTATCAGCGTCGAGCGCCCCACCGCCAAGGGCGAGGCCGCGCGCGGTCTCACCAAGATCGTCACCCCGCGCGTGCACATGCGCACCGATCCGTTCGGCGCGCGCGAGAAGGTCGGCCTCATCGGCGTGGCGCCCTATTTCAAGCTGCCTCAGATCGGCGTCATCAGTGGTGACAGCGCCGCGTACAAAGCGGGGCTGCGCAACTTCGACATCGTCACCGCCATCCACGGCCGCCCCGTCGGGACCTCGAGTGAGCTCGAGCCGCTGACGCAGCCGCGCGGCTCGGGCATGTTGGTGGTCACCTTCCTCCGCCCCGTCGACGCGGCGCTCGGCTTCGCGTCGTTGGCGCTGCTCTCGCCGCGCACGGCGCAGGTGGTGCCGGTCAACGTGGCGCCGCCGGGCAAGCCGCCGCGCTACGACGCCGGCGTGCGCTCGGCCGACACCTTCGTGCACGCCGTCGAGCCGGCCACGCCGGCGGCCGCGATCGGTCTCGGCCGCGGCGACATGCTCACGCTGCTCGACGGCCAGCCCGTCATGTCGTGGGAGCAGCTGGCGCAGACGCTCGACGAGCATCCGACCGACGAGCACACCGTCGCCTGGCACGGCCTCGACGGCAACGATCGCCACGCCGCCTTCATGCTCGACCGCCGCCTGCAGCTCGACGAGTACCAGGCCGAGTCGACGTTCTACGTCTTCGGCGCCGAGGGGGCGCGCGCCATCGTGCCGGTGCCGACGCTGCCGCGCGACCGCAACCTCTTCACCGCTGCCGGCGAGGGCGTCGCGCGCGCGGCCTCGGTCACCGCGACGCTGATGCGCGT
This sequence comes from Myxococcales bacterium, assembly GCA_028287105.1. Classification (GTDB taxonomy): domain Bacteria; phylum Myxococcota_A; class Polyangia; order Palsa-1104; family Palsa-1104; genus JAQBQH01. Next base: position 14,430 of record JAQBQH010000200.1, on the reverse strand, counting down.
TCTCGGCCTGACGCTGATCGGCCGCCTGCCGGCGACGTCGATCGGCGGCCCCATCCTCGTCTACGAGGTGGCCGGCGTCGCTGCGCAGCACGGGCTCGACCACTTCCTCGCCGTCGCAGCGCTGATCTCGCTCAACCTCGGGCTGCTCAATCTCTTGCCCGTCCCGCTCCTCGACGGCGGTCAGGCGACGCTCATCCTGCTCGAGGCGGTGCGTCGCCGGCCGGTGTCGGCGCGCGCGCGCGAGCGGGCGACGCTCATCGGGCTCATGTTGCTCGGCGCGCTCATGCTCCTGGCGCTGCGCAACGATCTGGCGCGCCACCTCTCGGGGATGTTCAAGTGATCGTCCTCGCCCTCGACACCTCGACGCTGCTGGCGGGCGCCGCGATCTGGCAGAGCGGCCGCGTGCTCGCCGAGCGCCAGCGCATCGTCACGACGCACTCCGACGCGCTCATGGTCATGGTCGACGAGGCGTTCGCCGAAGCGCGCATCGCGCCCGCCGACGTCGACGTCGTCGTGTGCGGCGCGGGACCGGGCTCGTTCACCGGGCTGCGCATCGGCCTGGCGACGGCCAAGGGGCTCGCCTTCGCGCTGGCCCGGCCGCTGGTCATGGTCTCGTCGCTGGCGGGCCTCGCCGCGCGCGCGCCGTCGGGCCGCGTGTGCGCCATGGTCGACGCTTTGAAAGGCGAAGTCTACGCGGGCATCTACACCATCGTCGACGGTACGCCGCGTCCCGACGGCGAGGAGCGGGTGCTGCCGCCGGCGGCGCTCCTGGCGCGGCTGGTCGCGGCGCCGGTCGACCACGTCGTCGGCAGCGGTGTCGCCAAGTATCCGGAGCTCGCCGTAGCGCCAATCCTCGACGCAGCGCCCGGTCCGTGGGCGGCCGACCTCGCCCGCCTCGGCGCCGCCCGCGCCGAGCTGCGCGACTTTGACGATCTTGCGACGGCGACGCCCAAATATATTCGCGCCTCGGAAGCCGAGCTGGTCAAGAAGAAGCCCCAGCAGTAGAATCAAGGGGTCATCGAGGGAGTGATCAAAACGATGCAGAAGACCGAGCGTATCGTCCAACTCGAAGAGCTCCGCACCGAGCACCATCGTCTCGAGATTCGCCTCGCCGAGCTGGAGCGGCACCTCTCGCTCAGCCCCGACGAGCAGCGCGAGCGAGCCGAGATCAAGAAGGCGAAGCTGCAGCTCAAAGATACGATCCTGCATCTCTCGCGCGACAACTGACGTGCAGCTCAGCGACGCCGAGATCGAGAAGCTGCGGCAGAGCGGCATCCGACTCGACGCCGACGGGCACTTCTGGCACGAGGGTGCCCAGGTCACGCACCACGGTCTGCGCGCCGCCTTCTGGCGCTGGCTCGATCGCAACCCCGACGGACGTTGGGTGCTGCGGCTCGACGACAAGCGCTTCGTCTACCTCGACGTCGACGGGGCGCCCTTCGTGGTCCGCTCCGCGCGCTGGGAAGGCGACCGCGCGATGATGCGCCTCAGCGACGACAGCGACGAGGAGCTCGACTACGCGACGCTGCACCTGCGCGCCGGCGGGCTCCCGCATTGCGTGGTCAAGCAGCGCTTCGACGCCAAGGTCTCGACGCTGGCGTGGAACACGCTGGCCGAGCGCATCGAGGACGGAACGTTGCGCGCCGCCGGCCAGAGCTGGCCCATCCCAACGCGCGCCTAGCGTCGGTCCCGCGCCTGGCGCGCCTCGCCGACCCCGCGCCTACTTGGTGACGCCGCCGGCGTGCAGCCGGTCGATGTCGGCGTCGGAGAAGCCCGCCTCTTTCAAGATCGCAGCGCCGTCGCCGCCGAGCGAAGGCGGCGCGCGATGTCCCTCGGCGCTCCCGAACGGCGTGCGCGTCTGCTGGAGGCCGTCGAGATCGAAGAACATGCCGCGCGCGCGATGCTGCGGATGCGCCGCCAGCTCGTCGGTGGAGAGCACCGGCTCGACGCAGACGTCGCCGACGAAGATCGCCTCCCACTCGTCGCGCGTCTTGCCCTCGAGGATGGCCTGGATCTCGCCGCGCACGCGCGCCTGCGCCGCGTCGTCGCCGATGAGCTCCGAGTGGTCGACGGGGCGGCCGATGACCTGGTTGAACTGGGCCCAGAACTTGGGCTCGAGCGCGCCGACCGAGAGGAAGCGCCCATCCTTGGTGCGATAGACGCCGTAACAGGCGGCGCCGCCGTTCAAGATCTCGCCGCCGCGCTTGGGCGGAACGCCCGACGCGTCGTAGTTGCCGAGATCGGGGATGACGAACGCCAGCGCGCCTTCGCACATCGAGACGTCGATCTGCTGCCCGCGGCCGGTGCGCTCGCGTTCGTACAGCGCCGCCAGAATGCCGACGGCACCGAAGAGCGCGCCGCCCGCGACGTCGGCGAGCTGGATGGCCGGCGTCGGCGGTGGACGGTCGGGCGGCCCGGCGAGGCCGAGCACTCCGCCGAGCGCCAGGTAGTTGAGATCGTGTCCGGCCTTGTCGCGCAGCGGCCCGTCCTGACCGTAGCCGCTGATCGACAGCATGATGATGCGCGGATTTTCCTTGGCCAGCGACGAGAAACCGACGCCCAGCTTATCGAGGACCCCGGGGCGGAAGCTCTCGACCACGACGTCGTACTGCCGCGCCAACCGCAACAGCGCGTCGCGCCCCTCGGGCTTCTTGAGGTCGAGGCACAACGATCGCTTGTCGCGGTTGAGCGCGTTGAAGCGCCCGGCCTGGCCGCGCTTGTGCGGCGGAAACATACGCAGGTAGTCGCCGACGTGCGGATCCTCCAGCTTGTCGACGCTGGCCCCGAGGTCGGAGAGAATGAGCGTACAGAACGGCCCGGGAATGAGCCGCGAGAGGTCGAGCACCCGCACCCCTTTGAGGGGCGCGTTCATCAAGCGCTGAGCTGGAAGAGCTTCTGCAACTTGGTGGCGAGCATCGGGTCGCCGGTGACCTTGAGCTTGCCCTGGAAGTAGAGCTGCATCCCCATGGCGGGGTTGGTCAGCATCTGCTTGAAGTCCTCGTGCTGGACTTCGAACGTGCACTGGGCGTTGCCCTTGTCGCCGTCGGAGACCGTCGGGGGATTGGCGGTCAGGTCGACCGTCCACGTGCCGCCGCCGTCGCCGGCAATCTTGAACAGGTAAACCGCACCGATTTCACGCGCCTTGTCCGGGTGCTTCAAGAGCGCCGCGGGAACATCGACGTTGAAGAGCTGCTGGGCGTTCTCGGGAACCTTCGCCATGACCTTCTCCTCGTTGAATGACCGTTCAGTCGTTTAAATCAGACCGCCGCCGATGTCAACCGCGTCGGCGCGCGGGTTTGCCCTTCACACTCGCCTTGGTCTTCGCCTTTACTGGCGCCTGCTTCTTCTTTTTAGTCTTCGGTTTCGGGAAGTTGGGCGCGTGCTTCACGTTTCCGGCGGCGCCGCCCGAAACCCCGTTGGTGCCCTTGCGCGCTTGCATTTTCTCACGCTTGCGCTCGGCCCAACCCTCGACGAACACCAGCTCCGGCCGGGTCAACGCCAGCGCCCCGGCAGGGACGTCGCGGTACACGGTGGTGCCCGCGGCGGTGACCGCACCCCTGCCGACGGTGACAGGTGCCACCAGCTGCGTATCGGAGCCGATGAAGGCGCCGTCCTCGATCACCGTGCGCGATTTGACGTAGCCGTCGTAGTTGCAGGTGATGGTGCCGCAGCCGACGTTGACCTTCTCGCCGACGTCCGCGTCGCCGAGATAGGTGAGGTGGTTGGCCTTGGCGCCGCGCCCCATGCGGGTCTTCTTGGTCTCGACGAAGTTGCCGAGGTGCACGTCGTCCTCGATGACGCTGCCCGGCCGGATGTGACACCAGGGGCCGATCTGCGCGCCGTTGGCGACCGTCGACTCCGACATGACGCAGTAGGGCTTGATGTGCACGCGGTCGCCGACGGTGCAGTCGGTGATGACCGCGCCCTGCTCGACGACACAGCCGCTGCCGATCTTGACCTTGCCGCGCAGCTCGACGTTGGGGCCGAGCACCGTGTCGCGCCCGACCTCGACGCCCGGCTCGACGTAGAGCCGCTCGGGATCGCGCACGGCGACGCCGGCGCGCATCAGCTCCTCGGCCAGCCGCAAGCGGACGATGCGGTCGGCCTTGGCGACGTCGACGCGATCGTTGCAGCCCATGACCTCGTCGGCGGCGGCCTCCACCGTGACGACCCCGAGCTGCCGCGCGGCGCGCTCCATGACGTCGGTGAGGTAGATCTCGCCCTGCGCGTTGTTGGTGCCGATGGACGCCAGCGTGTGGAAGAAGAACTTGGCCGGGCCGCAGTAGATGCCGGCGTTGATCTCGTCGAGCCGCTGCTCCGCGTCGGTGGCGTCCTTCTCTTCGACGATCTTGACGAACTTGCCGTCGCTGTCGCGCACCACGCGGCCGTAGCCCCTGGGATCGGGCAGCCGCGCCGTCATCATCGTCACCGTCGACGACGAGGCGCCCGCGACGAGGCGCTCGAGCACCGCGCGGGTGAGCAGCGGCGTGTCGCCGTAGAGAATGAGCACGAGGCCGTCGTGGTCGCCGAGCTGCGGCTCGGCCATGAGCACGGCGTGGCCGGTGCCGCGCTGCTCGGACTGGATCGCGACTTCGATGCTGCCGGCGCCGAAGCGGCGCTCGACCGCCTCGCGCACCTTGTCGGCCTGGTGTCCCAGAACGCAGACGACGCGCGTCGAGCCGAGCGCGCGCGCCATCGCCACCGGGTACTCGATCATCGGTCGGCCGGCGACGGTGTGCAGCACCTTGGCCTTGTCCGACTTCATGCGCGTGCCGAGACCCGCCGCCAGGATGACCGTCGCGACATTCATGCTCATCGTCCGGCGAGTATCGTGTCGCGCCGTCGTCGGATCAAGGGGGCTCGGTATATAGTTTGCGGCTCGTGTCCGAACCGCGCGCGCATTTGGAGGCGGCTGCCCGGGTGGGTCCCGATCCGGAGGGGGCGCCGACGCGCATCGCCCGCTTTTGCGACGCGGCCGGCGCGCAGCTGCCGGAGCTCGTCAGCGACGACGACGCGGCGGGGCTGCTGCTGGCGATGGCCTCGCAGTCGCCCTATCTGACGGCGCCCCTGGTGCGCAATCCGGCGGTGCTCGCGTCGCTGGCGCGCGACCCCTATCTGCGCCGTGAAAAGGACGCCGACACCATGCGCAGCGAGCTGGCGGCGGCGCTCGACGGAGTGGAGCTCCTGGCCGGGTTGCGCGCCTACCGCAACCGCGAGTATCTGCGCCTCGGCGCGCGAGAGCTCGGCTGGGGTCCGCCCGAGGAGGTGGCGCGCGAGCTGGCCCATCTGGCCGACGTCACGCTCGACGCCGCGCTGGTTCGGCTGCACGCCGAGCTGGTCGCGCGTCACGGCGAGCCACTCACCACCGACGGGCGCCGCTGCCGCTTCGTGGTCTTCGGCATGGGCAAGCTCGGCGGCGAGGAGCTCAATTTCTCGTCGGACATCGATCTTCTGTACCTCTACGAGACCGATCAGGGCGCCGCCGGCGCGCTCTCGCTGCACGAGTTCTTCGCCAAGCTGTGCGAGCGCTTGACGCGCGCCATCGCCGACGTGGGCGACGAGGGCTTCGTGTTCCGCGTCGATCTGCGCCTGCGCCCCGAAGGCACGCGCGGCCCGGTCTGCAACTCGGTCGGCGCCGCCGAGCGCTACTACGAAGCGTTCGGCCGCCCGTGGGAGCGCCAGGCGTGGGTCAAGGCGCGGCCCGTCGCGGGCGACCTCGATCTCGGCGCCGAGACCGAGGCGATGCTGGAGCCGTTCGTCTGGCCGCGCTCCGGCGTCGGCAACGTCATCCGCGCGGTGCACGAGCTCATGGCGCGCATGCGGGCCGAGCGCGCCACGGAGCACGACGTCAAGCTGGGGCCGGGCGGCATTCGCGAGGTCGAGTTCTTCACGCAGGCGCTGCAGCTCGTGCATGGCGGGCGCAACCCGTCGCTGCGGCTGCGCGGAACCTTGCGCGCGCTCGATCGGCTGCGCACGGCGGGCATCGTCTCGGAGCGCGAGCATCACACGCTGGCCGAGTCGTACGTGTTCCTGCGCCGCGTCGAGCACCGGCTGCAGCTCGCCGAAGGGCGGCAGACCCACGCGCTGCCCACCGACGACGAGAATCTGGCGCTCCTCGGCCGCCGGCTCGGCTTCGTCGACGGTGCCGCCTTTCAGCGGGCGCTGGCCGCGACGCGCCTCAAGGTGTCGGAGATCTTCGCGACGCTGGGCGCGCCCGAGTCGGCACCGCCGGCGCCGGTGCTGCGGCTGCTCGATCCCTCAGCGGGCCGACCGGAGCTGGCCGCAGCGCTGGCGCAGCTCGGCTTCCGCGATCCCGAGGCCTCGGCCGACGAGATGCTGACCTTGCGCTCGAAGCCGCAGTCGCCCTTCGCCCCCTCGACGCCCGACGATGTCGCCGCGGTGCTGCTCGAGGAGGCGTCGGCCTCGCCCGATCCGGACCTGGCGCTGCGCCGCCTGGTCGATCTGGTCGGGCGGCGCGGCGAGAGTGCGACGATCTGGCGGCTATTCGCACAGCATCGGCCGCTGGCGCGTCTACTGGTCACCCTCTTCGGCACCTCGGAGTTCCTCGGCAAGGCGCTCATCGCCCATCCCGAGCTCGCCGAGCCGCTCCTGTCGGCGGCGTCGTCGGCGCGCGTGCGCTCGCGCAGCGAGATCGACGACCTGGTGACGCGCGCGCAGGACGGTCTCGACGCCGACGACGAGGAGGCGCGGCTGAACGCGCTGCGCCGCGTGAAGAACGAGGAGCTGGTGCGCATCGGCCTCTTCGACGTCGGGGGCGAGCTGACCCCGGCCGAGGTCTCGGCGCAGCTGACCGACCTCGCCGACGCCACGCTCGAAGCCGCGCTGGCCGTGGTCGCGCCGCCCACGTTCCGCAAGTGGGGCACGCCGACGGCGTCGCTGGCGGTGCTCGGCCTCGGCAAGCTGGGCGGCCGCGAGATGACCTACTCGTCCGATCTCGACGTCGTCTTCGTGTACAGCGACGAGGGGCAGGCCGAGGGCGGCCGCGCGGCGACGAACTTCGAGGTCATGTCGCGCCTGGCGCAGCGGCTCATCCACGGCCTCTCCTCCTACCTCGACGAAGGGCGGCTCTACGAAATCGACACGCGCCTCCGGCCCTCGGGGCAAAAGGGCGCGCTCGTCTCGTCGCTGACCGGCTTCAAGACCTATCACGCCAAGGAGGCGGCGCTGTGGGAGCGACAGGCGCTCATCAAGGCGCGCACCGTCGCCGGCGATCGCGCGCTCGGCGCCGAGATCGAGGCGCTCGCCGACGCCCACGTCTACGGCGCCGACGGGGCGGCCGACGCGTCGGCCATGGCACAGGAGATCGGTCGGCTGCGCGTGCGCATGGAGAAGGAGCTGGCGCAGGAGACGGCGCACAGGTTCAACATCAAGACCGGGCGCGGCGGGCTCGTCGACGTGGAGTTCCTCGTGCAGTACCTGCAGCTCGTCCATGGTCCGCGCTTGCCGTCGCTGCGCCAGCGAGCCACGGCAGATGCGCTGGCGGCGCTGGCCAAGGAGGGCGTTTTGCCCGACGAGGAGGCGCGCACCCTCGGCGAGTCGTACGCGTTCCTGCGCCGTCTCGAGAACCGCATCCGCATCGTGCAGGACCGGTCGATTCAGCAGATCACCGATCGCGCCGACGAATTGACGAAGCTGGCGCGGCGGTTGGGCTATCACGGCGAGGATTCCGGCGCGCGCCTGCTCGCCGACTATCGCGCCCACACGGAACGGATCCGTGCACGGTATGCGCGACATCTGCCGACGGAACGCGCGTTGCAAGACTCTTGAGCGGCACACATTGGGAGGAGCTCATGAGCTTGCGACAGTGGTTACTGACCGGCGCATTGGTGGCAGCAGGCTGCGCGACCAGCGGCGGCGTCTCGGATCGAGACATTGCGCGTCTGCCCGTCGGAGAGCGCACGCAGATCGTGACGGCGCAGCACTCGATCGACGTCGCCAATTCCAACCTCGCGTCGGCCCGGGTTGCGCGCGACGAGGCAAAGCAGTTCCGCAAGATCGCATCCAGCGAGCTGGATGCGGCCAAGTCACGGCTCGACGCGGCCCGCACCGGCGTCGATCTCGGGCGCAGCTCGCGCGACGATCGGACCCTGCGCGATGCCGCGCGCAACGAGGACGTGGCGCGCAACCAGCTCATCGCCGCGCGCGCCAAGATGGACTATGCAGACCGCCTGATCGAGCTGCGCGAGGCCAAGGTCGGCGAGGCCCAGGCCAACGTGGCTGCCGCCAGGGCCGACGTGGAGACGACCAAGTACCGCCTCGTCGCGGCCCACGACGGCGACGTCAAGGCCGACGGCCGCAAGCTGGAGGCCGCGCGTCAGGATGCGCAGGAGCGTCTCGCCGAGCAGCGCGCCCGCGTCGCCTCGCTCGACGGCGAGACCGCGCAGCTCAAGACCGCGTGGGACGACCGCCGCCGCGAGTTCAACACGGCGTCGCGCGGCGATGTTCGCGATCTGCATGCGCCGCCGCCGCCGGCTCCGCTGCCGGCCCAGAAGCACATCGACGGACGTGGCGACATCAATGACACCCCCGCGGCGCCGGCCGTGCCGGACTCGCAGCAGCCGCAAAACAACATCGCGCCGGCTCCGTAGAGCCACGCTCTGCCTACGTAATCGCCATCACTTTCGCGCGCGCCAAGTCGTGCTATCACTGACTGATGGCGCAGCCCTCCACCTTGAAAGCCGTCGACAAAGTTTGGGTCGACGGCCACCTCGTCCCCTTCGCCGAGGCGCAAGTGCATGTGCTCACGCACACGCTGCACTACGGCGTAGGCGCGTTCGAGGGCGTGCGCGCGTACAAGCGGCCCGACGGGTCGGGGGCGATCTTCCGCCTCGACGACCACATCAACCGCCTGTTCCAGAGCTGCCAGATCTGCATGATGGACGTGCCGTTCACCAGAGAGCAGCTGATGCAGGCGTGCGTCGACACCATGCGCGCCAACAAGATGGTCGAGGCCTATCTGCGCCCGCTCGTCTTCCTCGGCGCCGGTGAGCTCGGCCTCGGCTCGACGGGGAATCCGGTTCGCGTCGTCATCGCGGTGTACGAGTGGGGCGCGTATCTCGGCGAAGAGGGGCTGCGTCGCGGCATTCGCGCCAAGGTCTCGTCGTTCACGCGCGGCGCGCTCAACTCGACGATGTCGAAGGGCAAGATCTGCGGGCAGTACGTCAACAGCGTGCTCGCCAAGCGCGAGGTGCTCAAGGCCGGCTACTCCGAGGCCATCCTCCTCGACAGCATCGGCCAGGTGGCCGAGGCCTCGGGCGAGAACATCTTCCTCGTGCGCAAGGGCAAGCTGAAGACGCCGCCCTTGTCGTCGGCGATCCTCGAGGGCATCACGCGCGAGACCGTCATCACGTTGGCGCGCGAGATGGGCTTCACCGTCGAGGAGAGCACCTTCGCGCGCGACGAGCTCTATCTCGCCGACGAGGTCTTCTTCACCGGCACCGCGGCGGAGCTGACGCCGGTGCGCGAGATCGACGACCGCAAGATCGGCGCTGGCGAGTGCGGGCCGATCACGCGCAAGCTGCAGGACGCCTACTTCGAAGCGGTCAAGGGCCGCGCCGGCACGGAGAAGCCGGCGCATCCCGAGTGGCTGACGTTCGTATAGCTCCGCCCCGACCGCCTCGGCGGTCTCGCCCGTCGCTCAGGGCGTCAGAAACGCATCGCGCAGCTTCGTGACCGCCGGCGTCGCCGGCGTCGGCACGAGCTTGCAGACGACGTCGCGCTCGGCGGCGAGCGTCAGGTGCAGCTCGAGCGGGCGCGCGCCGCGCAGCACTGTCAGCGTCAGGGTGGCGCCGGCCGGCTTCTTGACGATCAGCTCGGGCCAGCGCGGCGGCGGCAGCGCGCCGTCGAAGTGGGTGATCTTGTCGCCCGGCTTGAGGCCGGCCAGGCTCGCCGGCCCGCCGTCGGCGATGGCGCTGACGCGCAAGAGAGCGCCCTCCCTCTCGGCGGCGAAGCCGGCGACGGTGCGCGGCGGCGCGATGGCCACGTCGAGCTTGAGGCCGATGGCGGACAGCGAGTCGGACAGCAGCGTCGTCTCGTCGCTGGTGCGGGCCCAGGCGATCAATTTCGCGCCGACGCCCGGTGCGACGGTGTCGATGGCGCGCGCCAGTCGATCGGTGTCGACGGGCAGGACGCCGCCGGCGGCATCGGCGGCGCCCAGCTGCGCGCGCAGCACCTCGGCCAGGCCGTGGCTGCCGTCGGTGGCGACATGGATCGCGGCATCGACCGCCAGCGCCACGAGGTGGCCGCGCGCGTAGTAGGCGTCCAGATCTTCTTCGGCGTCGTCGGGCGGCTGCCAGGTCGCCGCCGCCGCGTCCTCGACGGAGCCGCCGTGTCGCGACGCGATCACGGCGCGCTGCGCCTCGTCGCCGACGTGCGCGAGGTAGGTGGCGCGCGTCCAGCGACCGCTGCGCAGCATCGCGCGATGCGCGAAATATTCGGTCAGCCCCTCGGTGATCCAGAGCGCGCGCGACGGCTGCACGTGGAGGAGATCGTAGGGGATGAGCTCGGCGGGCCGAAGGCGCCGCGCGTTCCATGCGTGGAACAGCTCGTGCGCGACGACGTAGACCAGCTCGTCGTAGGCGTCGGCGTCGGTGAGGGAGCGGCGCGGCACCAGGATCGACGTCGAGGCTGCGTGCTCCAGCGCCGCGACGCGGCCGATCTCGTCGGAGAGGTGGATCAGGACGACGTAGCGCCGATAGGGCGGAGCGCCGGCCAGATGCGCTTCGGCGTCGGCGAGCTTGGCCACGTCGTCGACGAACCGCTGCGGAACGGCGGCCGCGCCGTCGACCGCGATGCGATAGGTGCGGCCGGCCGCGTGCGCGGTGGCGTCGGCAAAGCGGCCGCATTCGATGGGCGCGTCGATGAGCGCCTCGAAGCTCGTGGTCTGCCAGCCGCCGGCGTCCTCTTCGAGCGCCGTCGCGGCGCGCCAGCCCGGCGGCAAGAGGACGCGCACCTCGTGCAGCCCGAGCTCCTGGCCGTGGACGGCGAGGAAGAGCGAGCTGCCGTTCAAGAGCGCGTGCCCGCCATCGATGTGGGAGCCGTCGTCGGTGAGCTGGGCGGCGTAGACGCGGTAGCGCAGCTTGACGATGCCGCCGGCGCCGCCGTCGACACGGAAGTGGCTCGCGTCGGTTCGTGCAAAACGCAACGGTCGGCCATTGCCGTCGCTGGCGTCGAGCGGCGTGACGTTGCGGCCCCAGCTGCGCAGCTCGTAGGCGCCGGGCGTCCAGGCCGGCATCCACAGCTCCAGCGACGCGGGCGCGCCGGTCACGGTCATCTCGACGGTGGCGCGATGCAGCGCGCGCTCGTCGAGCGAGACGCGGTAGGTCACCGCCGCCTCGACGCGCCCCGCCGCGAGCGTGACGAGCGCGACCGCTAGTGCAAGAAGCGCGGTACGAACAGCGTCACCACACCGACGATGAAACCGATCACGAACAGCGGCGCCAGGAGCGCCGCCACGACGTCGAGCGGGCGCCGCCGCGAGCTTGCCGCGCGCAACGCCCAACCCGCACCCGCCGCGCCGCCCACCGCGAGCAGCGCGCCGATCACTTCTTGACCCGGATATGCCGCTTCTCGCCACGCTTGAGCGTGACCTCGTTTTCGCCGTCGCCCGCATCGACCAGGTGCGGTCCCGCCATCAGCTTCACCTTGGCTGGCGCGCTGAACTTGTGCCCGTCGACGACGAGGCTGCCTTTGCCGTCGAGGAGGATCTGGGCCTTGCCCAGCTTGCCGGCGGCCTGCGCTTCGTAGACTTTGAGTGACGCGTCCTTCGGCGCCATCTTCGAGGCGCGGCGGAATTGCTCGAGCGCCGTGTGGGAGTGCCCCTCGATGAGGAGGAGCCGCCCGCGGGCGACGAGCTTGTCGGTCGGCTTCTCCTTCGGCTCCGGCTTCTGCGTGACGCCAGACGGCTTGACGGTCTGTCCCGACGGCCTGACCGCTTCGCCGCTCGGCTTGACCGCTTCGCCAGTCGGCTTGACCGCTTCGCCGCTCGGCTTGACCGCTTCGCCGCTCGGCTTGACGGTCTGCCCCGACGGCCTGACCGCTTCGCCGCTCGGCTTGACCGCCTCGCCACTCGGCTTGACCGCTCCGCCCGACGGGAGCGCCGCCTCACCGCTCGGCTTGACCGTCTCGCCCGTCGGCGCCTCCACCGGCTTCGGCGGCGGCGAGAAGGGCGGCAGATGATAATAGTAGAGCGCACCGAACGCGCCGGCGATCAAGATGCCGGTCAGCGACAGCAGCCACGGCATGCTCGAGCGCGGGCGCACCGCCCCGGTCTCGTCGTGGCGCGGGTACGGCTTGGACAGCTCCATCGGATCGAAGGGGCTGCGCTTGGACGACGAACCCTTCGCCGCTTCGCGCGCGAACTCGGGCGGCGGCAGCGGTCGCGTCTCCGACGTCCGCTCCTCGTGCGGCCGTGACGGTCCCGACGACATCCCGCCCATCGCCAGCTCGCCCAGCGGCGGCGTCGGTGGCACGGGCTTGGGCGGCCCGAAGCTCGCGCCCTGCAGCTTCTGCTGCTCGCGCAGCTTCAAGTCCATCGGGATCGATCGCGACACGTCGAACTGCCGCCCCGACGGTGACGCGCTCTCCGGCATCGGCGGCGGCGCGTGAATGATGCCGTCGAGGAACAGCGGCTTCAAGCGCACGCGGAAGGTCCCGTCGGTCCACGACGACACGCGCGCCAGCGCCGCCAGCTCGGGCGCGCCGTTGACCTGCGCCGATTCGGCGTGGCCGTTGGAGAACGACACCACCGCGCGCGACCCGGGCCGCTCGAGGTCGATTTCGCAAGTCAGTCGGTACTCCGAGACCCACGCCCACAGCTGCGACGCCTTGGTGATCGCGAGCGACCCCTCCATGTGGCGCTGGCCCGTGAGCTCGCCCGCGAGGTTGGGGATGCTCTGCACCGCGCGGAAATTGCCGCGGTTCCACAACGCGATGCGCTGCGTGTCGCCGCCGTCGATCTCGATCGGCTCGCCACCGACGAAGGTGACCTCGGCGCGAATGGCGCCGTCGCGAAGCTCCAGCTTGCCCGAGAAACGCAAAGACTGGCACGCCGCGTAGAGCGACTGAATATCGGTTTCGTCGAGCGAACCCGACCAGGTGAACCCGTCCGATGGCATCAGAGAATTTTGAGTCTAAACGCTGGAGTCTCTACTCTCAACTCTGATATAACCACCCCTCAACCGGAACCTAAGGGGTTACCATGAAGCGCACCATCATTAGCCTGGTTTCGCTCTTCCCACTGACCTTCGCTGCCTGTGGAGGAACCTCTGACGGCGGAGACTGTACCGCGTCTGCGGGCGGTAGCAGCTCCAAGTACGTGACCAGCTCCGTCATGGTGCCGCAGCAGCGGCAGGACTACGCGATCGACCTCAACGGCGACGGACGCGTCGACAACCAGCTCGGCAACATCATTGGCGCCCTCGAAGGCCAGATGCTCCACGTCCAGGACGGCGTCAACACCGCCGTCACCGACGGCACGCTCATCGTCCTGATGAACGAGACCTCCTCGGACGCCACCTTCCAGAGCGACGCCTGCGCGACCGCCTCCTTGCAGGTCGGCCAGTCGCAGAAGATGCCCGACTACACCAGCGGCATGGGCCAGTTCACCGTCGACAGCGCCCAGCAGGGCGGCACCTTCAACGGACCGATCAAGGCGGGCAAGTTCTCGTCGTCGTCGCCGGCCACGACCACCAAGCCGGTCACGGTCGTCATCAAGCTCCCGCTCGTCGCGGGCGCCGAGGCGGTCACGCTCAAGGTCAACGGCGCGCACCTGCAGTTCACGCGCGGCGCCGACGGCAAGATCACGGGCGGCCAGCTCAACGGCGCCATCAAGAACGAGGACGTCCAGAACTCGATCATCCCGAACGTCGCGACGCTCTTGACCAACAAGGTCAAGAGCGACAATCCGCAGACGTCGGCCGATGCGCAGATCCTCTCGATCTTCGACAACGGCGGCAAGGCCGATGCGGCCTGTGCCACGGGCACCTGCAAGAACCCGGCGGCCCCCATCGGCGACGGCTCCTGCGCGGTCAAGAACGACGGCAAGATCGACATCTGCGAAGTCTCGACGGCCGGCCTGATCCAGAACGTGCTGGCGCCGGACGTTCAGATGTTCGACGCGGCTGGCGGGTACAAGCCGAACAAGGACAACACGATGAAGGATTCGCTCTCCATCGGTCTGTCCTTCACGATGGTCGGCGCGAAGTTCTAAGCCGACACGCTCCCGAATTGACGACGGCCGGGTCCCTTCGCGGGGGCCCGGCCGTTTGACTTTCCGGAGGCGCGCGTGTTAGCACCTCTGACGTGAGTTACGCCCGAGCTGCGCTGCTGTTTGCGACCGTCCTGTTCGTCGGCTGCTCGTCGGCCGGCGGCGGGGCGGGTGGCGGCGGAGCCGGCGCGGGCGGCGGCGGC
>JAQBQH010000055.1 GCA_028287105.1 Myxococcales bacterium | reverse complement strand
GCCGGAACAAGATCTGGTCGACGTGATAGTCGGGGTCGAACGAGAAGCGTCCGATGCGGTTGTTCGACGGAACCAGCGTCGCCTGGCGGAAGTTGACGGCGGCATTCGGATCTTCGGAGTCGTCGCCCGAGGCGTAGCCGACCTCGACGAAGATCTTGAGCGCATCGTGGAGCAGCTTGTAGTCGGCCTTGACCACGAAGCCGCCCGACAGGATCGACGTCGCGCCTTTGTAGCCGCTGCCGAAGACGTCGGTCAGGTTGCCGATGGTGCCGGCGACGATGACGCCTTCGCCTTCCATGTGCAGCTTCTTCCAGTTCAGCCGCAGCCAGATGTCGCCGACGAACGCCTTGGCCTGACGCGGCTGGATGGTGCCCTGGAGCTGCTGCGCCGTGTTGCCCGACGGGGTCAACGGTCCCCGCTGATCCCAGTCCTGCTGGCGATAGACGAAGTAGCCGCCGTAGTTGAAGACGATCTTGCCCTGGTCGAGCTTCTCCTTCAGCTCCTCGGGCTTGTCCATCTTGCCGAGCGCCAGGATCCACTGCGACGTGTCGTCGAGGGTGTCGGCGTTGTAGAAGACGCCCTGGCCCTGCTGCGGTCCGATGATCTGCGTCGTCGGGCCGGTCGCGACCCAGTCCCACATGAAGGCGATGAAGTGGCCCCACAGCTTCGACGCGAACATGACGCGGTCGGCGTTGGTGCCGTAGTCGCAGTCGAGGCAGTCGCCGTTGTTGACGAGCATGCCCATGCCCCAGTGCGACGGCATGCGGCCGAAGCGGAGCTCGCCGAAGGGCGTGCGGACCTCGGCCCACGCGCGCTTGGCCCGGATCGACGAGTAGACCGAGTTGACGCCAGCCTCGGGCGCGACCTGCGAGCGCGAGAAGCTCGACAGCGGAACATCCTGCGTGCCGGCGGCGGCGCCGGCCGGGCCGCCTTGATTAATGTAGTAGTTCTCCGGCGTGGAGCCCATGACGAGGTTGTCGAACACGTCGAGCTGCGCCTTGACGCGCACCTGCTCGGTGACGTTGACCGTCGGCTCGAGTCGCAGGCGCATGTCCGCCGACGTGAGGTTGTCGGTTCGGCAGTTCGACTTGTCGCGCGTCGCGCAGCTCGACAAGGGGTTGCTCATGACGCCGGTCATGCCGTTCGAGCCCACCTCCGTATAGGGGATGGGAAACGGCGAGCGCGGGCCCGAGTTGCCTTCCCAGATGCCGAGGTTGGCCGCGTGGAACAGGTACGCGCGGAAGCGGATGTAGCCGTTCAGCTGGAAGAACTGGAGCGTCTTCTCACGCTGCTGCGGCCACGCGGGGAGCGGCTGCAGCGCCGGATTCTCCGTCTGTTGCTCGGGGGCGTTCTCGGCGGGCCCCTCTTCTTTTTCCTCCGGGCCCTGGTTCGACGGTTGACCACCAGAAGGAGTCCCGGGACGCATGCCGCCGCCGCCGGGACCGAACTGTGCAAACGCGGGGTTGGCTATCGCCAGGACCGCGGGGACGAGCAGGATCGACCACCGGCGCATTCCAACCTCCAGAAGGCTCGCCATCATCAAGGGCCGCGACTATAGGTAGGGTTCCCGGCACCGTCAAGGACGGTGCTATGATGTAGCGGGATGGATCGTTTAAGGCTGGCTTGGGTTGCCTGTGTGATCGGCATCGCATCCGGCTGCCATACGCAGGACGCGGTATTGTTGAGCGCGACGGCCGATGCGCCCGTCGAGCAGTATCAGCTCTTCGTGTTCGACGACGATACCCAGACCCCGGTCTACTCTAGTGGGTTCAGCGCCGTGTCGACTCCGGGGCTGGCGCCGCTGGACCTGACGCGCGACCAGCTCAAGCTGGCCCTCAAGCTGTCGCGCGGCGGCCATTTCACGCTGCTCCTCGTCGGTGTCATCGGCGAAGTGCAGAACGGCAAGCCCTCGGCGGCGGCGTCGGTGCTGTTCTGGGGCGGAAAGGTTCATGTCGACGGATCGACCGACGTCAAGGCGCGCTTGTTGACCGTGCCGCCGGGCGACGACGCCGACGGCGACTATTGGCCGGACCGCACCGCGTTCATGCAGCATGTCCCCGAGGCGGCCGCGCTCTACGCCAACACGCCCAACGTCCTCGATTGTAACGACGACAAGAACATGCCGGTCGCGCCCGACGGAACGGTCGTGGCGCTCGACGCGGCGCAGATCAATCCGTTCGCCGTCGAGATCTGCGGCGACGGTTACGACGAAAACTGCTCCGGCGACGCCGACGAGGCGTGCATCGACAAGGACGGCGATCACGACACGCGCGGCCACGACTGCGATGACAACGATCCGAAACGGCACCGCCCGACCGACATCGATCCCTTCCCCGATCCGCCCAACTGCTGCGGCTACAGCCTCGGCCGCGTCGGCACCGCCGAGGAGCACACCAACTTCCTCGGCCAGGACATCTGCCCGACGCAGCGCTGCGGCGACGGCATCGACGAGAGCTGCCGCAACAGCGACACGACGTGCATCGTCGACGCCGATTGCGACGGCTATCCGGCCACCGTCAACGGTCAGCCCTACGACTGCGACGACAGCGATCCGACCGTCCATCCCGGCGCGGTCGAAGCGTGCGGCTCGACGAAGGATCTCAACTGCAACGGCTCGATCGGCGAGGGCTGCGTGCCCTGCGATCTCGACGGTGACGGCTACCAGCGCGTCGACGCGCCGAACGGCTGCCCCGACACCAAGGACAAGCATCCCGGCATGTCCGACTGCAACGACGACGACGCCGGCGTGTTCCCCGGCGCCACGTCGGTCGCGGGCGGCAACGAGGGTGGTGTCAGCGTCGGCAAGGTGGCGGCCGGTCTGCGCGGCTTCTGCCGCAGCATCTACGAGCCCAAGGCGGTCACCGGCACCGCGAAGATCAATCCGTTCGGCGCTGCCGGCGACGCCGACTGCAACGGTAAGGCCTACGAAGGCTGCCCGGCGCTGATCGATCCCATGTGCGACAAGGACGGCGACGGCTGGCCCGGCGTCGCCACCGTCGGCACCAAGAACTGTAATCCCAACAACGTCACGCTCGACTGCGACGACAACGATCCGACGACGTTCCCGTCGGCGCCGATCAACTGCAAGTCGAACCGGCCCACCTATAAAGAGAACTGCACGCCGCAGGGCACGCCCGATTGCACCGGCGACGCCGACGGCGACGGCTACGCGGCGCCCGCCGATTGCGACGACAAGAACCCGGCGATCCATCCGTGGGCGCTCGAGCTGTGCGACGGCATCGACAACGACTGCGACGGGCTCGTCGACGAAGGCAACCCCGATCCGTCGGGCGCGCCCTTGGTGACATCGGGCGTCGTCTCGTCGTGCACCGACTCCAACACCGGCGAGTGCGCCAAGCAGAAGGGCACCTGCGTGTGCTCGATCGCGCAGCCGGTCAAGGATCCGCTGCTCGGCACGCTCAATCGGCCGCGCCTGGCCTGCTCGGGCGAAGGCGCGCCGGTCAAGGCGACCGGCTGCTTCGGCGCCGGCCAGCCCAAGCCGCAGAGCTGCGACTCGATCGCGCCGAAGGACGACGACTGCGACGGTCGCGTCGACGCGCCCGACGGCGCGCGCCTGGCGGTCAAGGGCATGACCTGCGGCATCAACGTCGGGCAGTGCAAGGCGGGCATCGTGGTCGCCTGCGACATGACCAAGCCCAACTGCTTCTCGACGTTCGGCCGCACGGCGCCGAACACGAGCTGGTATCAGTGCTCGGGCGCCGCGCCCGACCCGGTGACGGTCTGCCCGGTTGCCGAGCTCTGCAACGGCCTCGACGACGATTGCGATGGAACGTTGGCCGGCTCCGCCATCGCGCCTGCGCCCGGCTCGCCGTCGATGGACGAGCGTGACCACGACGCCGACAAGTACCTCGCCTGCACCGGCTGTCCGGCGGGGCTCGCGCCCGGGATCCTCGGCTGCTACGACTGCAACGATTCCAACGCCTCCGTCCACCCGGGCGCGACCGAGATCTGCAACGCCGTCGACGACGCGTGCGCCGTGTTCACCGGCCAGGCGTTCATGGACGGCAAGGACGACTGCGGCAAGGGCGCCAACCTCGCCAAGGGTACCTGCTGCGGCGGCAACGGCTGCCGCGACACGACCAGCGACTTCATGTTCTGCAGCAACTGCACGACCGCGTGCACGGCGACCAACGCCGACCGCTGCTACATGTCGAGCTGCTCGTGCGGCATGACCGGCACGCCTTGCGCGGCGGGGCTGACCTGCACGGGCGGCGTCTGCACCAAGGGGCCGGGCTCGGCCTGCAGCGGCAACGGCGAGTGCACGCCGCAAGCGGGACAGGCGGCCGGGCGCTGCATCGACGGGCACTGCTGCTCGCTGCCGGACACCTCGGCGAGCTGCGGCACCTGCCGCGCCTGCACCGGCGCCGGCGGCATCTGCGTCAATCAGGGCTCGGGCCTCCCCGGCAACCTGTGCCCCGACGCGGGCGGCAACACGGTGTGCAACGGTGGTGGCGCGTGCAAGAAGAACCTGGCGCAGGCCTGCGGGTCGGGGGCCGAGTGCTACAACAACATCTGCGTCGACGGCTACTGCTGCAACACGACGTGCAGCTCGCAGTGCAACGCGTGCAACGTCACGCCCGGCACCTGCACCGTCGTCACCGGCGCGGTCGTCAACCTGAACATGCCGGCGCGGACGGCTTGCACCGGCAGCGGCACCTGCGCCGGTACCTGCGACGGCACCAACTTGAGCTGCCAGCTCCCGGGCAGCATGACGCCGTGCGGGTCGCAGACATGCACGCAAGGCGCGGGCGGCGCGGTGGTGACGCTGGCCGGCTCGTGCAGCGCGGGCAGCTGCTCGCAGGTTTCGCAGCCGGCGTGCACGTACACGCAGTGCGCCGGCACCAGCTGCGCGACGACGTGCGCGGGCGACACCGATTGCGTCGCCGGCTTCTACTGCGACAGCGCCTCGCACTGCACCGCGCAAAAGGCCGGCGGGAGCAGCTGCACCCCGGCGACGGACTGCTACATGGGCGGCGCCTGCCGCGAGTGCACCGGCGGCGCCAACCGCTGCGTCGACAATGTGTGCTGCGACAAAACGGTCGCCATGTGCAACCTCGACTGCCAGCGCTGCAACGCGCTCAGCAGCGCCGGCAACGGCGTGTGCGGCGCCGCCACGGCGGGGACGCCGGGCCGCACGGCCTGCGCCAACAACCTCGTCTGCACCGGCATCTCGACGATGTGCCCGGCGACCTGCGCCACCGACGCGCAGTGCGCCGCCGGCTTCTGGTGCAAGAAGGACAATACCTGCCAACCGCAGCTCGCGAGCGGCGCCAACTGCATGGCCAACGACTGCAACGTTGGGATGATGTGCCGCATGTGCGCGGGCGACAAAGCGTGCACCGCCGGAAATTGCCCGTGAGGCTCCTGGCGCTCGTCGTCGTAGTCGCCGGTGCCGGCTGTGCGCCCGAGACCGGCCTCCTGCTCGAGGTCAAAGGGCCAGACGGCACCACCTCGACAGCGGCGGGGATTACCAAGCTCGACTTCGTCGTGGCGCATCCGTCGTGGTGCGACCGCTGGGTCGGGGTCGAGCCGGCGATGCACACCTCGGTCGACGTGGCCGGCCGCGATCTGACCAAGAAGCCGTACCTCTTCCGCGTCAACCCGTCGCACACCACCGACCTCGGGGAGTACGTCTATGCCGCGGCGCTGGCCTACGGCGCCGACGGGCGGCTCCTCGGCGAGGCCTCGTTCGACGCGCATCCGCTCGACCACGGCAACGTCTTGAAGCGCAGCTCCGGGATCTTCCTCTTCAACCACACCGCGCAGCTCGCCGGCGGTCCCAACTACGTGACGAGCGACGGCTGCGTCTGCACGCCCGGCGAGCCCTGGATCGGCACCGGCAGCACCACCGGCTGCGATTCGCGTGTCATCACCAGCTTCGATCGCCTCGTCGCTACGGCTGGCTGCGAGCTGACGCCGAAGGGCGCGCCGCTGCCGGTGCCCGCGTGCGACGGCCAGGCCTATCCAGGCGAAGCGACCGATCGCGCGATGCCGTGCTGGGGCGCCGACGCGGGCGGCGGCTGCCGCATGACCGCGCGCAACTGCCGCGACCACGACGGCGTCGGCTTCACCGAAGAGTGCAACACCGGCGGCACCGACGCGCTCCTGCCGAGCGTCGAGCTCTGCACGCGCTATCTCGCCTGCGAGCAGGATCCGTGCAGCGACGTGGCCGCCTGCTTCAAGTCGAAGTTCACGCAGAAGGCGAACCTGCGCTGCCGGCTGCCGATCGATCCGACGACGATGCCGGGCGAGAAGCTGAAGCCGTGCGCGGGCGGATCGTGGAAGACGGCGCTGCCGGCGAGCCCGACGTCGGGGACGACCTGCATCGCCGCCATGCCCGACGGCGTGGAGCTCCCCCCCTACACGCTCGGGTTCGTCGTACCGATGCAGACCGCGGTGCAGGCGACCGCGTCGAGCTGCCCCAACAACTTCGGCATCGAGAGCATCGACGCGCCCTACCCGAGCGCGGTGCCCGATTCGCGGGAGCTCGACATCGTGATGGGCGAACATCTGGTGCACGTGACGTTGCAGGTGGTGCGCTCTTGCACTGGCGGCGCGTCTCTCACATGCTCGGTGCAATGACGGATGCACGCGCCGGCGAGCTGATCATCTTTGGATTCGAAGGCAGGACCGCGCCGCCGGACCTGCTGGCGCGGATTGCCGACGGGCGCGCGGCGGGAGTGATCCTGTTCGCGCGCAACCTGGGCGCCCCCGACGAAATAGCGGCGCTGACGCGGGCGCTGCACGACGCGACCCCAGGCGACGGACCGCCGATCATCGTCAGCGTCGACCAAGAGGGTGGGCGGGTGCAGCGCATCAAGCAGCCGCTGACGCTCTGGCCGGCGATGGCGCGCGTCGCCGCCGTCGGTGACCTCGCCTACACCGAGGCGGTCGGACGGGCCATGGGTCTCGAGGTGGCGGCGCTCGGCTTCAACGTCGACTACGCGCCGGTGCTCGACGTGCACACCCATCCCGCCAACCCGATCATCGGCGACCGCGCGTTCGGGACCGAGCTGGTGGCCGCGGCGACGCAGGCGCTGGCGTTCTGGCGCGGCCTCGAATCGGCCGGCGTGCGCGGCTGCGGCAAGCACTTCCCCGGTCACGGCGACACCGCCACCGACTCGCATCTCGAGCTGCCGCGAGTCGACGCCGACGAGGCGCGGCTGCGCTCGACCGAGCTCAGGCCGTTCGCCGAGGCGGCGCGGGCGCGGGTGCCGATGCTCATGACGGCGCACGTGCTCTACCCCGCAATCGACGACGCGCCGGCCACTCTGTCCCGTCGCTGGCTGCACACGATCGCGCGCGAAGAGCTCGGCTACGAAGGGCTCATCGTCTCCGACGATCTCGACATGAAGGCGGTCGCCGATCGCTGGCCGGTTCGCGACGTGGTGGTGCGCTCGCTGGCCGCGGGCTGCGACTGCTTCCTCGCCTGCCGCAACCCGACCATCCAGGCCGAGGCCGAGGCGGCGCTCGAGGGCGCCCCGCGCCTGGCCGCGGCCGCCGAGCGAGTGCGCGCCTTTCGCGCCACTTTGCGTCGTCCTGACGCAACCGCCGCTGTCGACGCCTGGCGCTCCTTGCCGCTCGCGGAGCACGCCCGACTGGCCGCGCGCGCCGCTTCGTAGACGGCGTCCTACTTGCGGCGGAGCAGCAGCGCTTCGCCGAGGAGCAGGACCAGCAGGATGGCGCCGAGGGAGTGCCAGAGCTCGACGCGCCGCCGTGGCGCGGCCGCGGTCTTGGCGCCGCCACCGACGGCGAGCCGCTGCAAGGTTTCGTGATCGATGGGCGTCGGATCCGACTCGGCGGCCTCGACGTTGACGACGAAGGTCGCCTCGCGGCGCGGACGCATGACGCCGTCCTTGCCGGCGGCGGCCACGCGATAGATCCCCGGCTCGTCGGTGGCGTCGAAGCCGAGCGCCTTGCGGCCGGCGACCTTGTCGCGCTCGAAGGAGCGGGAGCGTCCCGACGGTTGCGTCACTTCGACACGAAGATCGCCTTCGCGCAGCGGGATGTCGTGATGCTGCGCGACCACCAACGGCGGCTCCGGCTCGCGCATCGGCGCGCGCGCCAGGTAGCGGGTCGCCTGCTGCACCAGCGGCAGGAAGGCCGGCTGGATGGGCAGGTTGGTCCAGTCGCGGTCGACCGTCGACGCCCACAGGAGCACGCGACCTTCGCCCATGCGCGACTCGATCAGCGCCGGCGCGCCGTCGGCGAAGCGCAGGGGCACGGCCCGCTCTGCCTCGGCGCTCGGCTTGAACAGCGCGTAGCGGGAGAAGCGCGCCGCTTCGAGCGCCTCGGCCGCCTTGGCGTCGCCGAGCGGCGCCAGCATCGGGTGGTTGCGATCGATACGCCCGAGGCGCTGGCCGTCGCCGGCGGCGCGGCGCTCGCCGTCGTCGCGATCGCTGGCGGTGGCGCCGACGGTGCGGATGGCCTGCAGCGGCTGCGGCAGGAGGTTGCCGAGCGCGTCGTCGTAGACGTCGGCGTCGACGTTGTCGCCGAGCGCGATGAAGAGGCCGCCGCCGTGGAGGACGTAATCGCGCAGCGCCGCGCCGTCGGGCGTCTTGACGTTGCAGAGGAAGACGACGTCGAAGTCGGCCAGCCGGCGCGCCGACAGCTCGTCGGGCGACACCGTCGTGACGTCGAGCTGTGAGTCGTCGCGATCGCCGGGCCGCAGCGCGGTCTCGAGGTAGAAGACCTCGTCGTCGCGGCGCGAGGTGCGCGGATCGCCGTCGACGACGAGGACGCGCAGATCGCGACGTACCTCGACGCGCGCGAAGCGGCGGTCGTCGGCCGGCAGCACATCGCCCGCCAGCTCGGCGGCGACGTCGTGGACGCCAATCTCCGCGTCGCTCGCTTTGTGCTCGAAGACGTGGAAGAAGCGTTTGACGGCGCGCGCCTTGGCCGGCACGTCGAGGAGGCCCTTGGCCACCGGTTTGCCGTCGACGCGCAGGGTCACCGCCAGGTCCTTGAGCGGCTCGGAGCCGAAGTTGCCGACCTCGACCGAGACGCGCACGCCGCGCGGGCCGAGGTGGGCGGCGGGCTCGGTCTTGAGATCGACGATGGCGCGATTGGCGACGGCGCTGCCGTCGGTGATGTCGATGGCAACGAGCTGCGGTCCGCGTCCGGCCGCCCACGGCACCTCGCCCGAGAAGCCGTGCGCCGCGAGGTCGGAGATCAGGTAGACGCGGCGATCGGGGTGCGACGCCGTCTCCAGGATCTGCGCCGCCCGCTTGAGCGCGCCGGTGATGTCGGTGGCGCGGTAGGTCGGCCGCACGTCGGCGATGGCCCGCTCGACGCGCGCGCGATCGGCGGTGAGCTGCGGCACCGGCGCGCCGCCGCCGCGCGACGCCAGGACCACGGCGGCGTCGGTGTCGGCGCCCATCGCCTCGACGATGCGGCGGGCCCGTCCGCGCGCGGCTTCGAGGAGCGGCTGACCGCGCCGTTCGGCCGACATCGAGGACGAGTCGTCGATCACGACCACGGCCGACTGCGCGCCACCGACGGCGACCGGCAGATCGCTCGCCGCTTCGATGAACGGCTTGGCCAGCACCAGCGGCACCGCCGCGATGGCGAGCGCGCGCATGAGCAGCAGCAGCCACTGGCGGATCTTGGTCCGCCGCGCGACCCGCTTGTCGCTGCGCATGAGCAGCTCGATGGCGGCGAACTTGCGCGGGCGCGCGCGGCTGCGCCCGATGAGATGGATCGCGATCGGCACCGCGAAGAGCAGGCTGAACGCGACGAAGCCGGGCGCGAGGAAGCTCACGTCCGCCGCCCGCGGTTGCGCGCGCGATAGGCGCCGGTCAGAAAGCGGAGGAGCACGTCGGCCGGCGGCGTCGCCGTGTCGACCAGGTGGTACTCGCAGTCGCCCTCGCTCAGCCCGGTGCGATAGCCGTCGATGAAGGCCGCCATCTCGGCGAGGTAGGCCTTGCGCACGTCGCTCGGGTCGGCGACCAGCTTCTGATCGTCCTCCATCGACTCGAAGATGGTCGTGCCCTCGAACGGCAGGGTCAGCTCGTCCTTGTCGAGCAGGTGGAAGACCACGACGTCGTGCTTGCGCGCGCGCAGGCCGCGCAGGAGGTGGCGGACGTCGTTCTGGGTCCCGAGCAGATCGCTGAACACGACCACCAGCGCCCGCTTTTGCACCACCTCCGACAGATAGGCGATCGCGCGCGGTAGATCCGTTCGGCCCTCGGCGCGCACGCCGTCGAGCGCGGTGAGCAGATCGTTGAGGTGGCCCGAGCGCGCGCGCGGCGGCAGGTAGCCGCGCAGCTTCTCGCCGAACGCGACCATGCCGACTTGATCTTGTTGCTTCAACAATAAGTAGGCGAGCGAGGCCGCGAGCATGCGCGCGTAGTCGAGCTTCGAGACGCCCGCGCCCTGGTAGCCCATCGACGCCGAGCAGTCGAGCAGCAGGTAGGCGCGCATCTCGGTGTCCTGCTCGAACTGCTTGACGTAGTACTTGTCGAACTTGCCGTACGCCTTCCAGTCGATGTGCTTGATCTCGTCGCCGGCGGAGTATTCCTTGTGCTCGGCGAACTCCACCGACGAGCCATGATGCGGCGAGCGGTGCATGCCCGAGAGCGCGCCCTCGACGACCGAGCGCGCCCGCAGCTCGAGGTTCGCGAGCCGCGACAGCGCCACCGGGTCGAGTAACTGCGCCATCTACTTCCTACGGCCGGACGCTCTCGAGCAGACGGTCGATGATCGCGCGCGGCCGCACGCCTTCGGCCTCGGCGTGGAAGTTGGTGATGATGCGGTGCTGCAACGTCGGATGCGCCAGCGCCCGCACGTCGTCGATGCTCGCCGCCGGCCGCCCCTCGAGGATCGCCTTGGCCTTGGCGCCGAGAATCAGGAACTGCGAGGCACGCGGTCCCGCGCCGAAGGCGATGTTCTCGCGCACGAACGGCAGCCCCGAGTCCTGCGGCCGCGTCGCCCGCACCAGCGCCACCGCATAGCGCACCACGTGGTCGGCGACCGGCACGCGCAGCACCAGCTCCTGCAGATACTGAATGCGCTCGGGCGACAGCACCTTCTTGGTCGTCGGCCGGTAGGCGCTCGTCTGCTGCTTGACGATGGTGAACTCCTCGTCCGCCGACGGATAGCCGACGTCGACCTGGAACATGAAGCGATCGAGCTGCGCCTCGGGCAGCGGATAGGTGCCCTCCTGCTCGATCGGATTCTGCGTCGCGAAGACGAGGAACGGGGGCTGCAGCACGTGGGTCTGCCCGCCCGCCGACACGCGCTGCTCCTGCATGGCTTGCAGGAGCGCGGCCTGGGTCTTGGGCGGCGTGCGGTTGATCTCGTCGGCCAGGACGATGTTGGCGAAGATCGGCCCCTTGATGAAGCGGAACACCCGCCGCCCCGTCGCGTGGTCCTCCTCGAGGACGTCGGTCCCGGTGATGTCCGACGGCATGAGGTCCGGCGTGAACTGAATGCGGTTGAAGCTGAGGTCGAGCACCTCGGCCAACGTCGAGATGAGCAGCGTCTTGGCCAGGCCCGGCACGCCGACGAAGAGGCAGTGGCCGCGGGCGAACAGCGAAGTCAGCAGCTGATCGATGACCGCGTGCTGGCCGATGATGCGCTTCTCCACCTCGGCCTTGATGTCGATGCGGGCGCGCGCGATCTCCTCGACGGCGCGAAGGTCGGTGGGGGTCTCGGCTACCACGGCCAATATCCTAGCATCATCTGAGCATCTGGCAGGCGCGCGCCTCGTCGTCGGCGCGCCCGTCCTCGAGCTGGCGGTAGGCGCGCTCGAGGCCGCAGTGCACGGCCGGATCGAACGGGTTGATCGCCAGCGCCGCCTCGAGGAAGCGCACCGCCTTCTTCATGTCACCGCGCCCGAGCCAGGCGTCCCCGAGCGTGGCGTTGGGCGCCGCCTGGTCGGGATACAGCTCGAGCGCCGGCTCGGCGGTCGCGATGGCGCGCCCCGGATCGCCCAGCTCCAGATAGGTGCGCGCCAGCTTGTTCGCCACCGTCGGGTGGCCGGGGCCGACGATGCCCTGCGCCTTCTCGTATTCCGCCGCCGCCGCGACCAACCGCTTGCGCGCCCGCAGCATGCCGCCGAGCCGCGCCAGCTTGCGCGCCCGCTCCTCGCCGATGCGCGCCGAGTCGTCCTCGCTCGCCTCGGTGGTCTTGCCGGCGCCCTTCTTGAAGCGCAGCTCGGTCTCCGCGGGCAGGAGGCCCGGATGGGTCTTGAGCTTGCGACCCTTGAGCCACGTCTTCCAATCGCGCTCGAACTCCTCGAGCGGCTTGCCCTCGCGCATGCGCGAGACGAGCGCGCGCAGCCCCGTCCAGCCGCTGCGCTCGTGCAGGTACTCGACGACGGTATAGACCTCGGCGAACGCCAGCGCCGTGTCCTCTTGCGACGGCAGCTTCGCCATCGACGGATGCATCTCGGCAAACGTGATGAGGTGGTTGTGATGCAACCCCGTCGCCAGGAGGTGCTCCATCACCGGCGTCAGCCCGCCGCCCGACGGCCCCCGCCAGCGCCGCTCCTCGAACTTGGCCAGCCCTTCGTGCAGCCAGATGGGCACGGTGTTATGCGACACGCGCGTCACCACGTAGTGCGTGTACTCGTGCGTCAGCGTGTCGATCCACGGATAGCCGGCGATGAGCGCGCGCGGCGACACGATCATGAGCCGGTTGTACTTGCACAGCGCGATGGTCCCCGAGGTCTCGATCTCCTTCTCGGTCAGCGTCGAGACCTTCGCCAGATCGGCGACCTCCGGATAGATCTCCACGCGTACCGGGTCGGCCGGCCGCCAGCCGAAGTCGTCGCCGAGCGCCGCCCACGCCTTGTCGAGCGCCGCTAGAGCATACGACGCGAGGAGCTCGTCTTTGCCCGGCGCGTGCCACACCACGAAGTGCTTACCGCGCGCCGCCACCATCGTCCGCGTCGCGCCCGCCGTCGCCAGCGCCAGCTCCCGCATGCGCCGCGCTTCGTCGCCGGTGCGCCCGCGCAGCTTGCCCGCCTCGCCAAACCGCTCCGCCGCCCGAGCATATTCGCCCCGGTGCAGCAGCAGATCCCCCTCGACGAATGCCACCTCGGGATCGTGCGGCCGCGCCTTCACCAGCGCCTCGATCTCCTTGCCCGCCTCATCGATCCGCTGCTCCTCCACGAGCGCATACGCCCGATCCGTCGACGCCGCCTCGACCCTCGACGCCGCCACGGAGCACAGCCCAACGATCAGGCACCACCCGAGCGGAGAGCTGAGCGCCGACAGCTGATAGCCTTTTTCCCTCGTCCTCACTTCGCCAGCTCCTCGTAATATCGCTTGAGCTGATCTTTGTACTCGGCCGGCGCGCCGCGCTTCATCGCGTCCAGCAGGTCCTGCCGGAACTCCTTGGGCGCGCGGAACTCGTCGGCGCCGGGAATGCGCACCGGCTCCTTGTCCATGCGGCTGCCCTGACCCTGATCGCGCGGCCGCCGCTCGCGCTGCATCTGCTCCTTCATCTGATTGAGCTTCTCGAGCGCCTGCCCCTCTTCCGACACCGCCTCGCGCGGCGCCTGCCCGCGCAGCCCATCCTCGGCGCGCTCCATGTGCTGGCCCGCTTCCTTCAGCCCCGACCCGATCTCGCGCGGCACCGGCACCTGCATCGGCTTGCCGTCGGGGCCGACGCGCGGCTTGCCCAGCTCCTTGCCGAGCTCCTGCGCACGCTTGCGCAGCGCCTCCTGCCGCTTGCCGAGGTCCGACATCTTCTTCTGATCGTCGCCGTTCAGCAGCTGCGACGCCTTCGGCATGGCCTTGTCGAGCTCCTCCTGGATCTCGCGCGCCAACATCTCGTCGTCGCCGACCTGGTCGCGCGTCTTGCGCAGCTTGGGCGGCGTGCGCGTCCAGCTGCGCGCCTGCTCGTCGTGCAGGTCCATCGCCATCTGGCGCAACCCTTCGTGCGCCTGCTTGACCATTCCGCGCGCCTCGTCGATGTCGCTCTCGCCGAGCGCCTTTTCGGTGTCGTCGATGCGCTTCTTGACGCGCCCCAGCTCCTCCTGGTCGTAGCTCGACAGCGACATCGGATCGAGCTCCCCGAGCTGCTTCTTGAGCCGCTGCACCTTCTCGCGCGTCCGCCGCGTCACCGACTCGAGCTTGTCCTTCATCTGACTGCGCGCTTCGTTGCGCGCGCGCTGCCGCACCTGCTCGGTCTCGTCGCGCAGCCGCCGCTGCTCCTCGCTCAAATCGGAGAGCCTGTTTTCGAGCTCCCCCATCGCCTTGTCCTCGGCGCTGAAGCGCTCCTTGCGGAAGCCCTTCAGATCCTGCTCCATCGACGACATCATCTTGTCCAGCGACGAGGAGAGCTTCTCCAGCTCGGCCATGGCCTTGTCGATGTCGCCGTTGGCCAGCATCTTGCGCAGGCTGTCGAGCTGCTTCTGCATGTCGTTGTTGCCCATCGCCTCGGCGTTGAGGAACTGATCGGGCAGCTCGGATGCGAGGCGCTGCGCCTTCTGCGCCAGCTCGGCGAGCTTGCGTTCGAGCTGCTTCAGCTCGCGCTCGATCTCCTTCTTGACCGCCTCCGACTTCGTCTTCTTGTACTCGCTCAGGAGCTGCTTCAAGCGATCGCGCGTTGCCGCCATCTCGTCGGCGACGGCGAGCAGCTCCTCGAGCCGCTGCTTGCCGAGGAGGTCGTCGAGCGTGATGGCGTCGCGCTCCAGTTCCGCGACGTGCGCGCCGTTGCCCTTCTCGAGCGGTCGCGCCGCGCCGCTCTTGAGCGGCTGATTCGCCTTGCGTCGCTTATCGCGCAGCTCCGAGAGCGCCTGCTCCTCGTCGCGCACCAGCTTGCCGAGCCGCACGTGCATCTCGCCGAGCGCGCCCTTGACGTCCTTGGCACCGGTCGCCTTGCCGCCGGCGCCGCCCTGCGATTCGCCCGCCGACTGCTCGGCGCGCGACAGCCCGAGCAGCAGCGCATCGGCGCGCGAGTGGATGCGCGTGAACGTCTCGACCAGCGCCTCGTCGTCGCTGTGCTTGACCTCGAGCCGATCGGCGAGGAGCTGCAGCATCTGCTCGAGCAGCTGCTGCTCCAAGCTCATCGCCCGCTCCTGCTTCTCGCGCGGGCTGAACATCGACAGCGTCATCGACTTCGACTTGCCGACGTTGGGTCCGGGGACCGTGTCGTTGTCCTTGGCCTCGAGGTGATAGGCGACGCGCACGCCGGGCTTCAGATCGAGCTCTCCCAGATCCCACTCGATCTTTCCCTGCAGCGCGCGCGTCCCCGCCGCCGGCCTGGCGTCGATGATCCGTCGCTGCTCGGGCGCATCGCCCGCCTTCCAGACCAGCTCGATGGCGCCGAGGCCGTAGTCGTCGTCGACGCTCCAGGCCAGCTCGATGCGGCGCGGCCCCGAGACCTCGAGCGGATCGGCCGGCGCATATAGATCGACGCGCGGCGGCCGATCGGGCTCGAGGTCGATGCGATGCGCGACCGGCTCCTTCACGCGGTTCGACCCGGAGCCGAGGACGAAGAACCAATTGCCGCGGGTGCGCACCTCGAAGCTGGCCGTGAGGCGGCCATCGCGCACGTCGACGGGCTGCTCGCGCGGGGGCTGATTTTCGCCTTCGACGACGAGGGAGGCGTCGTGCGTGCCGGCGGTCAGCGCCTTCGCGGCGATGGTCACGCGCGTGCCCGGCAGCGCCAGGACGTGGCCGGAGCTGCCCGGAATCACGCGCGGCGGCAGCTCGGTGTAGGCGGGATATTCGAGCCGCACCTCGATGTCGCCGACGATCGGCTCGCTCGAGGTCGACGGCGGCGGCTCGGCCGAGGTGATCGACGCCCAGCCGCGCGACAGGCCCCCCGGCCACAGCCGCGCGACGAGCGCCAGGAGCGCCAGCGCCGTCAGAAGCGGCCACGCCGCCCGCCATCTTCGGAGCGGCACCACCGTCGCTGGATTGACCGCCAGCAGTCGATCGGCCACGTTCTGCCGATGGGCCCGCACCAGCTCCGGCGACAGGAGCGGATTGGCATCGAGCTTGGGCAGCTCGCGCCCCAGCTCCACCGCCGACCACAGATCGTCGCCGACGCCGACGACGCGATCGCCGACCAGCCGCGCCACCGCGTCGTCCCGCCGCCAGCGTCCCGCGGCGCGCCAACCGAGCACCGCCGCCACGCCGAGACCGCCGCCCGCGAGCAATAAACAGAGGGGCCGCCAGGCGGCGCCGGGCAGAATTGCGGCTCCCGCGAGCAGGATGACCATCCCACCCAGGCCGACCCCGCCGCCATGTCCGACCGCGCGCCAAAGCTGCGCCCGGCGCAATCGCCGCCGCGTCGCTGCGACGAAAGCAGTAATCTCTACGCTGGGATCGCGCACGTCACCCCATGATGTCACGAAAAACCGCCGAATTCAGGGTTGCAGTGAGAGCATAAAGATACATACTGGTCGTGGGCGGCTCGAGCTTCCGGTCTACTCCCCCCAAGATCGGAGGCTCTGAGCCGCCCGTTTCTTTTTTCGCTGGTTTTCCCAGCATCTTCCTCTGAATAATCGGCCGGCGGCGTCGTCTTTCCTACCGAGAGCGCCACGACACGGAGCCTGGCTTGGAGCCGGACGACAAACAGCTGGTCGAAGGTGCACGCCGCGGCGACGCGGCTGCCTTCCGTCAACTGGTCACCCGTCACCAACGCCGCGCCTACGCCGTCGCGCTCGGGATGGTACATGACCCCGACGACGCCAGAGATGTCTGCCAGGAAGCGTTCCTCAAGGTGCACAAGAACATTGGCACCTTCGAGGGCGATGCTCAGTTCTTCACGTGGCTCTACCGGATCGTCGCCAACCTGTGCATCGATCACCTGCGCAAGAAGCGCGGGCATCAGGTGGAGTTCGACGAGGCGCTCGCCCATGACGATCCCGACGAGGGCGGCATCGCGCCACATCGGACCGGTTTCGATCCGGCCCGCGCGCTCTCGGACAAGGAGCTGCGTAAAGAGATCCTCGCCGCGCTCGACAAGCTGTCACCGGCCCACCGCACGGTGCTGGTGATGCGCGAGGTCGAGGGTCTCTCGTATCAGGAGATGGCCGACACGATGAAGTGTTCGATTGGAACGATCATGTCGCGCCTGTTCCATGCGCGGAAGAAAATGCAGCAGATGTTGATCGCGTACCGCAAGGCCGCCACGCCGGCGGCGTAAAGGAAGAAGGACCATGGGCAAGGCAGAAGACGAGCGACTGCAGCGCTACTTCGACGGCGAGATGCCGGCGTCGGAGCGTGCGGAGATCGAGGCGGCGCTGACCGAGGACGACCAGCTCAAGCTGGCCGCGCTCGGCGAGGTGCGCGGCCTCGTCACCAACGCTCTTTTGGCCGAGGCGGGCGAGATCGATCTGCTGCCCGGCATCGAGGCGAGGCTGCGCGGCGGCGGGACCGGCGCCGGCAAGGCCGAGTCCAAGGCGCGACGTCGGTGGGGCCTGGGGGCGCATCCGGCCAGCTGGTCGTCGGGATTTTTGGCGGCGGCCGCTGCAGTTTTGCTCCTCGTGTTCCAACCGTGGCATTCTGCTCATGCGCAAAATGGATGCGACATCGAGAGCCTCGACACGTACGGCGCGGTGGTGACGGTGTTCCGCATCGGCGACACGCCGCACAAGAGCGACGAGACCACGACCGTGATCTTCACCGAGGAGGACGATTGATGCGCGCGTGGGCGGCGCTCCTGACGACGATCGTCATCGCGGCGCTGTCGGCGACGGCGGCGCGCGCCGAGTCGGCGACCTGCGACGTGCCGGTGATCAAGGCCAGCCCGGGCGACCCGCAGAAGGGGCTGCAGCTCGATCCGTCGCTCGAGCGGCTCAAGCCCTATCTGACGAAGGCGCCGTTCACGTCGTGGCACGAGTTCAAGATGATGGACGCCAACCACGTCCAGGTGCCGGCCAACGGGTCGGCCACGTTCGCGCTGCCCAACGGGCGGCAGGCGACGCTCACCTTCTTCGGGCATGCCACCGGCAGCGACGAGCATCGGCTGCGGCTCAAGCTGGTCGTCGAGCATCCGGAGAAGCATCACAAGGTGCTCGACACCACCTTCGTCCTCGATGAAGGCGGCGTGATGCTCCACGTCGGGCAGCAAAAGGAGACCGGCGTCTGGATCGTGGCCGTCAGCTGCAAGACGCACGACTGAACGGCTTTTCCGAAGCAGCCCCCATCCTCTGCTAGACTGAACGCCCGATGCTGCAGAGGCCACTCGTGTGGTTGCCGCTCGTGGCCACCGCGATTCTCGCCGGCGGCCCGCTCCTTGGCAGCTGGGTCGTGCGGACGCGCGTGTTGCCGAAAGTGTCGACGCGGATCGGCCGCGCGGTGACCGTGCAGGACGTCAAGGTGGGCTTCGGCAGCGTCGAGCTGCGCGGGCTCGTCGTCGACGGTGCCGGTGCGGCGCCGCCGGTCGTGATTCCAGCGCTGCGGGCCGAGGTGGAGCTGAGCTCGCTCGTCACCGGCGGCATGCACGTCGAGCGGGTGGAGCTCGACCGGCCGCGCATCGACGTGGTGCGCGGCGAGAGCGGCGACGACAACATCTCGTCGATCCTCGACAAGCTGCGCGAGAAAAAGAGCGCTGCCGGCGAGGGCGGCGGCGGCAGCAAGCTGCGCGTCGATCTGGTGCGGGTCAAGCAGGGCAACGTGCGGCTCACCGACGAGGCGCTCGGGCAGGCCGAGGTCAAGGCGCTCGACGGCGATCTGCGCCCCGACGGGCCGGCCACGTTTCACGTCAAGGACGCGCGCGTCGAGGTCGGCGGGGCGCACGCCACCGCCGACGACGCGACGATCGACGTGACGCTGGCGCACGGAAAGCCGGTGGGGCTGCCGACCATCGACGTCAAGAACGGCTCGCTGACGCCGGTGCACGGGTTGGCCCTCACCGGCATCCGCGCCAGCGTCCGGCCCGACCCCGACGGACAGCGCCAGATCATCGACGTGCACGGCAGCTACGGCGGGGCGTCGGCGGAGCTGTGGAACGCGGTCGGCTGGCTGCGCTCGGATGCGCGCGAAGGCAAGCTGACCTTGCGCTGCGATCGCTTCAAGCTCTCGCAGCTCGACTCGGTCCTGCGCAACAAGGACGGGTCGGCCGAGGTGTTGAATGCGTCGAAGGGCGAGATGGACGCGCACCTCGATCTGGCGTTTCGTGACGACAAGCTGGCGTTCATCGGCGGGGCGCACCTGGCGGGGCTGACGGTGGCGCATCCGATGCTGGCGCCGGTGCCGGTGCCGCGGCTCGGGTTCGACGCGCGCATCAAGGGTACCTTCGAGACCAAGGAGCGCGCTCTCAAGCTGCCCGAGGCGGCGTTCGACTTCCGCAATCTGCACGCGGTCTTCACCGCCGACGTCGCCAACGTCGGGCACAAGCCGCGCATCGCTGCGACGCTGCAGGTGCGCCCCCTGCCCTG
Source organism: Myxococcales bacterium (assembly GCA_028287105.1). Taxonomy (GTDB): domain Bacteria; phylum Myxococcota_A; class Polyangia; order Palsa-1104; family Palsa-1104; genus JAQBQH01. The sequence goes on along the minus strand of JAQBQH010000055.1, from coordinate 6,919 downwards.
TCAGGTGGCGCTGCAGGCGTTTCCCAACGAGCTGGTGCCCTTTCTCCAGGGCTTCAAGCTGACCGGCACCTTCTCGACCGATCTGCACGTCGCGGTCGATCTCGACGACCTCGAGGCGCCGGTCGATCTCGGTGGCCACGTCGGCATCGAAGGCTGCAAGGTGACGCAGGCGCCCGAGTGGGTCTCGTCGGATCGCCTGTCGGCGACGTTCGAGCAGACCGTCGAGTTCGAGCCGGGCAAGTGGATGACGTTCATGGTGGGTCCCGAGTCGCCGGATTGGGTGCCGTTCGCCGAGATCTCGCCGCACCTCATCAACTCGATCATGACCACCGAGGACTCGGGCTTCTTCAAGCACCACGGCTTCATCTCGTCGGAGTTCCGCTCGGCGCTGCAGCAGAACCTGCAGCGTGGCTACTTCCGCTTGGGCGCGTCGTCGATCACGATGCAGATGGTCAAGAACGTGCTCCTGTCGCGCGAGAAGACGCTGTCGCGCAAGCTGCAGGAGATGTTCATCACCTGGTACCTCGAGCACCACATCACCAAGGAGCGGATCATGGAGATCTACTTCAACGTGATCGAGTTCGGGCCCGGGATCTACGGCATCGGGCGGGCGGCGCGGCACTACTTCGGCAAGTCGGTGAAGGAGCTGGAGCCGCAAGAGGCGGCCTGGTTCTCGTCGATCCTGCCCAATCCGAAGCGGCGCTACGTGCAGTACTGCCACGCCAACGGGATGCTCGACGCCAAGTGGGACGCGTATCTCAAGCGCATCATGCGGCGCATGCACGAGCGCGGGCGGCTCACCGACGAGGAGCACGAGCGGGCGCTACAGACGCCGCTGCGCTTTTCGCGGGTCGAGGCGATGCCGGAGAAGGAGTGCATGGCGCTGGTCAAGCGCATCACGACGCCGCCGCAGCAGCTCGCGCAGTCGAAGTAGCCTAAAACGTGATCGTTTCCACGACGTCGACGGCGCCATAGAGCTGGACGTCGGCGCCGCCGGGGACGACGAAGAGGCGGCCGACGACGGCGCCGCCGGTGCCGTGGCGGGGCGTGCGCATCGGCGGCAGAGCGCTCCACTGATCGGCGGCGGGATCGTAGCGCTCGACGGCGGCGAATACGCCCCGGGGGCTGCCGGCGTTGCCCTCGCCACCGGCGACGATGATCTGACCGTCGAGCACACCGGCGGCGGCGCCGCCGCGCGAGGTCGGCAGCGGCGTCTTCGCAGACCAGCTGCCGGCGACGAGGTCGAAGGCGTCGACGCGCGCAACGTGCGCGGCCGGCGTGCTGTCGCGTCCGCCGATGGCGTAGAAGCGGCCGCCGACGAGGGCGCCGACGCCGTGGTCGCGCACGCTGGGGAGCGCCGGCAGCGCGCTCCACGAGTCGGCGTCGGCGTCGTACACCGAGAAGTCGGCGACGGCGCCGCCGCGGTATCCGCCCGCGACGTAGATCTTGTGATCGACCACGCCGATCATCGCGGCGCCACGCTCGCTGCCGGCCGGCATCGGCGCGCGCGGGCTCCACGCGTTGGCGGCCGGATCGAACGACCAGCTGTCGCCGATGGCGGTGAAGCTCGCGCCCTTGATCGCGCCGACGACGTAGAGCTTGCCCGCGACGGTGGCGACGTTGGCGTGGTGAAGGGGCGCCGGCAGGGGCGGCATCGTGCTCCAGCGATCGGTCGCGGGATCCCACGCCTCGACGGTGGCGACGATGGTCTGCGTGCCATCGAAGCCGCCGAGGACGTAGACCTTGCCGTCGAGCGCCGCGACTGCCGTCTCCTGGCGCGCGGCCGGCATCGCCGCGCGCGGCTGCCAGGTCGCGGTGGCGCCGGCGAAATCGGGCACGACCGCCAGGTCCGACGAGCCGCCGCCGTCGCCACCGCTCGAGCCACATCCGCACGCGAGGAGCGCCAGTGCGGCGAGCGGCCTCATGCTTCTCCGCGCAGCCTGCGCACGACGACGTCGACGATGGCGTCGTCGCCGGGGTTGGCGATCGGCCCGCCGGTGCCGTTGGGGCAGGCGTTGCAGAGGGTGCAGGGATCGGGCGCGCGCGGGATGCCGAGCTGCTTGGCGAGCAGCTGCAGCTTGTCGACCTCGTGCGGCGGCAGCGGCGCCACCGGACCGAGCACTCGCGCGGCGTGCGTGATCTTGGCGGCGTGCTCCATCGCCTCCAAGCGGTTGTAGGCCTCGTCGAGGTTGCGGCCGAGCGTGATGGCGCCGTGGCGGTCCATGACCATGGCGTTGGTCTGACGCATGTACGGCTTGAGCACGCGCGGCACTTCGTCGGTCGTCGGCGTCGAGTAGGGCGCGACCAGGATGGCGCCGAGGACGAGGCAGGTCTCCGACAAGATGCACTGCGCCAGGCTGACGCCGGCGAGCGCCAGCGCCACCGTGATCGGCGGATGCGAGTGTACGACGGCGCCGACGTCGGGGCGCTCGGCGTAGGCCAGCTCGTGCATCAGGAATTCCGACGACGGCTTGCGCGTGCCGCGCAGGAGCTTGCCGTGCAGATCGACGATGACGAGGTCCTCTTGCTTGATGAAGCCCTTGTGCAGCCCCGTCGGTGTGACGAGGACGCGCTCGCCGTCGTCCATCTTGGCCGAGACGTTGCCGTCGCCCGCAGCGATGTACCCCTGCCGGTACATGCGGTGGCAGATTTCGACGAGAAACTGTCGCAGCTCCGGCTCGCGCACGCGCGCACCTTAGCACGGACGGGCTGTGATACACCGTCGCTGTGGAAGATGCCGCACTGGTAGTCGAAGCGCTCGGACCGCACCTCGGTGACGAACGGCGCGAGAAGATCGACCGCGTCGCCGCGGGGCGGCTGGGCGGCCTCGTGGTGGTCCTGGAAAACGTGCGCGACCCGCACAACGGCGGCGCGGCGCTGCGCAGCTGCGAGGCGGTCGGCGTGCGCGAGGTGCGCGTGGTGGGGACGTCGTTCGGATTTTCCGAGCGCGTCACGCAGGGCTGCGACAAGTGGCTCGACATCCGCCGCGACGAGGGCATCGGGCGCTGCGTGGTCGACTTGAAGGCGCGCGGGTTCAAGCTCTACGCGGCCGTGCCGGGAGCGGCCACGTCGCTCGAGGATCTGGATGCGATGACCCCGGCGGCGTTCCTCATCGGCAACGAGCGCGATGGGCTGAGCGCGCCGGCGCGCGCGGCGTGCGACGTCGAGTTTGCCATCCCGATGTACGGCTTCTCGCAGTCGATGAACCTATCGGTGGCGACGGCGCTGTGCGTGTACACGCATGCGCAGCGGCGGCGGCGGGCGTTCGGGCGACAGGGCGACTACGACGACGCGGCGCTGATGGCGCTGCGCGCGCACTACTACAAGCGAGATGTCCGCGGAGCCGATGCGATCATCGCGCGCTGGCGCTCGCGCGGGGCGTAGACGACGCCCCAGCCGATCACGGCGGCGAGGATGGCGAGGGCGGCGCCGATGACGATCGGGGCGCCGGTGCCGCGCGCGCCGGCGGCGTAGATGAACCACGACGCGCCCGCTACGACGACGAAGAACGAGACGAGCACCAGGCGGTCGCGCGCGCGGTCGGCGGAGGCGAGGAGCGTCGGGCCGTCGCGGTCCGGCTCGGGGACGACGACGGGGCCGCCCAGATCGGCCGGGCGCCATTCGGGCGGCGCGACGAAGGCGGCCAGCTTGTCGCGCAGGCGCCGGGTGCGGCGCGCCATCGACGCCATCTCCGACCAGTAGTGCAGGTTGGCCCACAGCGGGTTGAAGCTGCCGAGCGGTTTGACGAGCCCGTAGATGGGCTCTTTGCCCTCGGGCTCGAAGGTGCCGAACAGGCGGTCCCAGATGATGAGGATGCCGGCGTAGTTGCGATCGATGTAGCGCGGGTTGACGCCGTGATGGACGCGGTGGTGCGACGGCGTGTTGAGCACCAACTCGAGCGGGCCGAGCCGGTCGACCAGGCGGGTGTGGATGAAGAACTGGTAGAGCGTGTTGAGCGTGGTCATGAGGAGGAACATGCCGGGCGGAAAGCCGGCCAGCGCGAGCGGCACGTAGAAGGCCCACTGAAAGAGCTGCTGCACCCAGCTCTGCCGGAGCGCGACCGAGAGGTTGTACTCCTCGCTCTGGTGGTGCACGACGTGGCCGGCCCACAGGAAGTTGATGCGGTGGGCGGCGCGGTGGAAGAGGTAGTAGCAGAGGTCGACGGCGAAGAAGAGGACGACCCAGGCCAGGACCGAGCGCTCCGAGATGGTCGCCATGCGGGCGTGGGCCCAGATGGCGGCGTAGACGCCGAAGGTGAGCGGCAGGGCGAAGGCGGCGATGACCTGCTCGCCGATGCCGTTGCCGAGGTTGGCGATCGAGTCGGCGAAGCGATAGAGGTTGCGGCCGCGCCTGCGGGCGATGAGCAGCTCGAGCCCCATGAAGGCGAGGAAGACGGGGATGGCGAGGACGATGAGGATCGAGTCCATGTCAGCTCCTCCCGCGGCGTGGGCTCGGCGGGGCGTTATCGACTGGCGAGTCGGTAATTCCGTTGAGGACGAACCGCTGCGCCTCGATGCACATGCGGCGAATGTCGATGGTGTCACCGACGGAGTCGACCAACTCGCGGGCGAGGCGGTCGTAGGCGCCGGCGAGCATGACCGCGACGAGGTGGCTGTCGAAGTCGCGCCGGTAGATGCGCTGCTGCTTGCCCCAGTCGAGGCTGAGCAGGATGACCTCGTAGGTGCGGCGCGCGAAGGCGTTCATGAGGTCGGCGAAGGCGACCGAGTAGCCGCCCGAGAGCACGAGGCGCACGACGTCGCGGTTGGCCGAGATGAACTCGAAGATGGCGAGGTCGCGGGCCAGCCAGCGGGCGAAGAACTCGGCCGGTCCCGGCGGGTTCTTGTCGTCGGTGACGAGCTCCTTGCCGACGATGAGCGAGAGTCGCGCCAGCATGCTCTCGACGATGTCGCGAAAGATGTGATCCTTGCTCTGGAAGTACTGATAGAAGGCGCCCTTGGAGCGGTGGGCGCGGTTGACGATGTCGTCGATGCGCGTGGCGTCGACGCCGTGCTGGCAGAACTCGGCTTCGGCCGCGGCGAGCAGCTCGATGCGCAGGTTGGGATCGACGGGGCGCGCCATTATCGACTCACCAGTCGATAACTACCGCCATTGGTCGGACCTGTCAAGCGGCTCGTGGTGGGCGACGGCGCGGCGCGTCGCAGACTTGTAGCGACCCGGGGATGCGCACGCTATGCTGCGCGTACAAGATCGTGCCCGAAAAACGTCCCAAGACCATGAAACTACGTGCCGTCGGGGGACGGCGTTGGCTTCGTTGGCTCGTCTTTGGAGCGCTGTCGTTCGCGGTGCTCGGGGTGGTCGCCCTGGTGGGGCTGTTCCTCATCTTCTCGGCCGACCCGGAGCTGCCGCGCATCGACGCGGTGGCCGACTACCGCCCCAAGGTGGTGTCGAAGGTGATGTCGTCGGACGGCGAGGTCATCGGCGAGATCTACGAGGAGCGGCGCACGGTGGTGCCGCGCGACAAGATCCCGCCGACGATGATTCACGCCATCGTCGATGCCGAGGACGCGCAGTTCTACGAGCATGGCGGGCTGAGCTACTGGGGCATGTTCCGCGCCATCGTCGACGACTTGAAGCCGGGGGCGCGCATTCGCGGCGCCTCGACGCTGACGCAGCAGCTGGTGCGCAATCTGATCCTGAAGAACTTCACGCGCTCGGGCTTCGCGGGCGTGAAGCGAAAGATCCAGGAGATGATCCTGTCCAAGCGGCTGGAGTCGAAGCTGTCGAAGGACGAGATCCTCTATCTATATTTGAACCAGATCGACTTCCCGTATCAGCGGTTCGGGGTCGAGGAGGCGTCGCGCTTCTATTTCGGCAAGTCGGTGAGCGAGGTCGATGCCGGCGAAGCGGCGCTGTTGGCGTCGCTGCCGAAGGGGCCGAGCGAGATCGATCCCTGGAAGCATCCCGAGCGGGCAAAAGATCGGCAGCGCTACGTGCTGTCGCAGATGGTGCGCTACAACCATCTGTCGGCGGCGGATGCGGAGCGCTTCGCGCGCATGCCGATTCGGCTGGTGAAGCCGGCGGCGACGGCGCTCGGGACGGCGCCCGAGTTCGTCGACGAGGTCAAGAAGGTGCTGGTGGAGAAGTTCGGCGCCAAGCGGCTGGCGACGCTGGGCATCACGGTGGTGACGACCTGTGACGCGCGCATCCAGAAGCTGGCGCGCGACGCGGTCGAGAAGGGGCTCGTCGATCTCGATGCGCGCCAGGGCTATCGGAAACCGCTGGCGCATCTGAAGGGCGCGGCGATCGCGGCGCATCAGAAGAAGCTGACCAAGGAGTTTCCGCAGGGGCCGTCGCGCGACAAGATCGTCGACGGCGTGATCACGCAGCTCATCATCGCCGGCCGCACGGTGACGCAGGAGTCGCCGACCCCGCCGCAGGAGCTGGTGCAGAAGCGCGTCAAGGGGCGGGCGCCGGCGCCGAGACGCGAAGGCAAAGCGGTGGCCCCTGCGGCGACGGCCGCGACGGCGACGAAGGCGGCAGCGGGCGCGGCGGCGACGACGGCGAAGCCGCCGGAGAATCATGAGCACGACGGCGACGGCGCGACGGTGTGGGTGGGCGGCAAGGAAGGTTGGCTGCCGCTGTCGCCGGCCATCGATCGCTACAACCCGCGCGGGCTGACCGCCGATCGGCGCTTCTCCGTCGGGGACGTCATTCGCGTGCGCATCCTCGACTATCCGAAGGACAAGCCGGCGCTCCTCGGGCTCGAGCTCGGGCCGCAGGCGGCGGTGGTGGTGTTGGATCCGCTGACCCGCGAGGTCAAGGCGATCGTCGGTGGCTACGGCTATCGGCCGGGCGGGTTCGATCGCGCGCTGCAGGCCAAGCGGCAGCCGGGGTCGGCGTTCAAGCCGTTCGTCTACACCTCGGCGTTCGCGACCGAGAAGTGGACGCCGGCGTCGGT
>JAQBQH010000165.1 GCA_028287105.1 Myxococcales bacterium | reverse complement strand
CGCAAACCGCCGCCTTCCAGTCGTACGTGGCGGGCGGCGGTAAGCGCGCGTCGAACTGGTCGGTCGTGGGCATCACGCTCGTGACCGTAATCGTCGTCAGCGCCATCGGCGCCGCGGCCTACTTCGTCGCTGAACCGCTCGGCAAACGCGTGGCGTTCGGCCTACGAGGTGGTGCTCCTGGTGAAGAACGCCCATCCGACGCCGGAGCTGCGCCCGGGGTTCGAGCATGCGGCCGCGGATCTGGGCGCCATGTATGCGCCGACCCCGCTGCGACTGTCGCTCACCACCGACTTCGAGGACCCGCCGGCGACGCGCATCATCGACGCCGGTCGGATCGACAAGGGCGGTATGCGCATCTACCATCTCAATGGCGCCACCGTGGCGCAGGCGACCGCGCTCGGCGAGGCGCTGCTCGCGTCGAAGCGCTTCGCGGCGATCGGGACGACCGAGTGCGAGCTGCGACAGGACGGCGACCAGCTGGTCTTGTCGTTCGTCGTTGCCGACGATCACGTCGATGACGCAACCACGGGCGGCGCGCTCGCAGAAGTCGGCCGCGAGCTCGGCGAGCACGCCTTCGCCAGACCCTTGCACGTGCGCCAGTGCGACAGTGAATACGCCCGCTGTAAGCTCCTGCGTTAGCCCGAGCCAACTCGGGTGACGACCGGCGTAACGGCGGCGCGATCGGTTGCGGGCCGCGGGCCTCGTCGCGAGACCAGCGCGCCGGCGATGATGATGGCGGCCCCGACGGGCGCGTTCCACGCCAGGTGCTCGCCGAGGAGAAGGACGCCGAGGATGATGGAGACGATCGGGATGAAGTAGGTCACCGTCGAGGCGACCGTCGCGCCGGCGGTGCGGATGAGTCCGTATTGCAGGAGGTACGCGACGCCGGTGCCGAACGCGCCGAGCGTGAAGATGGCGAGGATGGCGCGCGTCGGGATGTGCGCGGGCGTCGTCGACAAGAGCGGCACGAGGACGATCAGCTGTAGCGTGCCGACGAGCAGCTGCGCCGCCGAGAGCGCGAGGCTGGAGTATCCGGACGACGAGAGGTTGCGGCGCAGGTAGACGCCGCCGAGACCGTAGCAAGCCGCGGCGGCGAGGACGAGCAGCATGCCGCTGACGTCGGGGCCGGCGCTGAGACCGCGCCAGGCGCGCAGCACCACCATCACGCCCGCGAAGCCGATGACGAGGCCGACGGTGCGCTGCGCGGTCGGCCGCTCGTCGGGCAGCATGAAGAGCGCGAAGAGCAGCGTGAACAGCGGCGTGGTCGCGTTGCCGATCGAGGCCAGCGCCGACGGAATGCGCTGCTCGGCATAGGCGAAGAGCGTGAACGGCACGGTGTTGAGCAGCGCCGCCGCGACGAAGAGTTGCGCCCAGACCCGCAGGCTGCCGGGCAGTCGCTCCTTGCGCACCGCCGTGGCGAGGAGGAGCGCGATGGTACCGAAGGCCATGCGGCCGAACGCCACCTGAATCGGCGCCAGCGCCTCGACGCCGATCTTGATGAAGAGGAAGCTGGCGCCCCAGATGAGGGTCAGGGCGAGAAAGCGACTGCGCATGGGCACAACATGCAGCGCGCGATCGTTTAGGACAAGTTAGTAATGTTGCGACTGTTCACGTAGCATCGCTTGCATGCTGAACCTCGAGCGGCTGCGCGTGCTGCACGCGATCGCGACCTACGGATCGGTGCGCGCAGCGTCGGAGGTGCTGGCGGTCACGACGTCTGCGGTGTCGCAGCAGATCGGCAAGCTCGAGGGCGAGCTGGGCCAGCGGCTGGTCGAGCGCAACGGCCGGGGCGTGCGGCTTACCGACGCCGCGCTGCTCCTGGTCAAGCACGCCGATCGCATCATGTCGTTGGTGGCGGAGGCCGAAGCCGACGTCGAGGCGCATCGCGGCGCGGTCGTCGGCCAGCTGTCGTTGGCGGCGATCCCGACCGCGGCGCGCGGGCTGGCGCCGGCGGCGCTGCGCATGCTCGCGCAGTGGCACCCGCAGCTCGTCGTCGAGCTGGTCGAGATGGAGCCGGAAGCCGCGCTGCCGATGGTGTCGCGCGGCGATCTCGACGTGGCCATCGCGCCCGATTGGATCAACGCGCCGCTGGCGGTGCCCGACGGCCTCGTCAAGAGCGCGCTGCACGACGACCTGGCCGACATCGCGCTGGCCATCGACCACCCGCTGGCGCGGCGCAAGGTGATCGATCTGCACGAGCTGGCGCACGAGTCGTGGATCTCGTGCCGTCGCGGCTCGATCTGTCACGAGTGGCTGCTCCTGACGTTGCGCGCACAAGGCGTCGAGCCGCGCCTCGCGCACACGGCCGAGGAGTTTCAGACGCAGCTGGCGCTGGTGGCCGCGGGTCTCGGGGTCGGCGTCGTACCGCGGCTCGGGCGCGATCCGGTGCCGGCCGGCGTGCGCATCGTGCCGGTTCGCCCGACGTTGAGCCGGCGCATCCACGCCATCTGGCGCGCCGACGCCGCGCGCCGCCCGGCCATTCGCGCCATCGTCAAGGCGCTGCGCGCCGCGGTGCCCGGAGGAGGAGGAAAAGCGAAATGACCCTGTCACAAAGCGGACGCGTGATCGTATTGAACGGCCCGTCGGTGTCGGGCAAGTCGAGCATCCAGAAGGCGCTGCAGGCGCGCTTCGAGGAGCCGTACCTGGCGATGGGGATCGATTCGATCCTCGTCGGCATGATGCCCGCGCGCTACTTCGCCGGCCCGACGCTCGATCGCAAAGAGGTGATGTGGGCCGATCCGTCGACCGACGCGACGGGGGCGCCGCTGTTCGAGCTGCGCTTCGGACCCACCGGGCGGCGCGTCGTCGCCGGCATGCATGAGGCGATCGCCGCGTTCGCGCGCCAGGGCAACCCGGTCATCGTCGACCACATCCTGTACGAGCGCGGCTGGGTACGCGAGCTGGCGGACGCGCTCGCCGGGCTGACCGCCTACTTCGTCGGCGTGCGCATCCCGCTGAGGGTGCTCGAGGAGCGCGAGCGCGCGCGCGCCACGTCGCCGGCGGGACACGCGCGCAGCCACTACGAGACGGTGCACGCGCACGGCGTCTACGATCTCGAGGTCGACACCTCGCGCGCCAGCGCCGACCAGTGCGCGGCCACCATCATCGAGTACGTCCGCACGCATGCGCAGCCGACCGCGTTCGAGAAGCTGCGCCAGTTCGCCGCCCGCTGAGTGCCCACGCGCGTTTGCGGTTTGCCCGGCCGCGGGCTTACCCTCGTTCCATGTTCTTCGTCGAAATCTTTCTGCTGCTGAACTTCACCGCGCTGTGCGGGATCCTGGTCGTCCTCTGGCAGATCCGCGATCACCTGGTGCATCCGGGCGCCCTGCCTGGTGCCGCCGCCGCCGATCGCCGCGACGCCAAGTATCGACGGCGCGCGCCAAGCAGCGACGGACCGCCGCGCTACGGGGCCTTCTCTTCGACCGAGCGCACCACGTACACGGAGCAGGGTGCGTGGTTCACGATCTTCGCCGCCGTCGTGCCGAGCAGACGATCGAGCCCGCCGTACCCGTGTGACCCGATGACCACGAGGTCGACCTTGTCGGCCGCCGCCGCGTCGCACACCGCCCGCCACGGCGCCCCCATCTCGACCTGAATTCGCTCGACCATCCCGGGCGGCACCGCGCGCGCGATCTCGCCGAGCTGCGCCGTCGACCCCTCGGCCATGATGCTGCCGATTTGATCGGGCGGCACCGCCAGCGCCTGCGCGGGCAGCGGCACCGGCAGCGACACCGAGTGGAAGAGGATGATCTTGGCCTCGAGCTTCGTCGCCAGCGTCACGGCGGCGTGGAGCACCTGGGCCTGCTGCGGAGAGCCATCGAGCGCGACGAGGATACGGTTCATGCACCAGATGATAGCGCGAATGCTAAGATGCGCGCGTGCCGGCGTGGTGGTGGCAGCTCAACGACGGGCGCATGGTCGACGTCAAGTACGTCCTGGCCATCGCCGGCGCCGTTCTGCTCGCCTGGTACGCGCTCGCCGAGACCGTCGAGCAGGCGCGCCCGGGCAAGCGCATCCGCGACGGGCTGCTCATCCTCGTCGCCGTGTTGTCGACGGGGGCGTGGTGGAACTTCGGGCGCTTTCACTTCAACCCGTTCATCCACTACTACGAGTTCTATCACTACTACCTGGGCGCCAAATACGCGCCTGAGCTCGGCTACACGCGGCTCTACGACTGCACCGTCGCCGCCGAGGACGAGTACGCCCATCTCGGCCCGGCGCTCGAGCGCCTGCGAATCCGCGACCTGACCAACAACGAGCTGGGCACGTCGGCGATGGCGCTCGCGCATCCCGAGCGCTGCAAAGAGCACTTCTCGCCCGAGCGCTGGCAGGCGTTCATGGTCGACTCCGACTTCTTCCGGCGCGCGTCGTCGTGGCAGTTCTGGAGCCATGCGCTCGAGGACAACGGCTACAACGCAACGCCGGTGTGGCGCATCGCCGCCGGCATGCTGGCCAACGGCAACAGCCTGAGCGACCAGACACTCTACGACCTGGCGCTGCTCGATCCGATCCTGCTCGCCTGCATGGGGTTCGTCCTGTGGTGGGCGTTCGGCTGGCAGACCCTGTGCGTGGCGCTGATCTTCTTCGGCACCAACTACCCCGCTCGCTATTTCTGGACGGGCGGTGGCTTTCTGCGCATGGACTGGCTGTTCGCGACCGTCGCCAGCATCTGCCTCATGAAAAAGGGGCGCCCGTTCGGCGCCGGTGTTGCGATCGCGGTGGCGACGCTCTTGCGCGTTTTTCCCGGGCTCCTTCTGGGCGCGTTCGTCGTCAAGCTCGCGGTGCAGTCGTGGCGCGCCAAGAAGATCGCGGTCACGCCGGCGCAGCGACGCTTCATCTTCGGCGGCCTGGCGGCGGTGGCGCTGCTCGTACCGATCGCGACCTGGTATGGCGGCGGTATCGACTGCTGGCGCGGCTTCGTCGAGAACAGCAAGAAGCACGTTTCGACCCCGCTCACCAACAACATGGGCTGGCGCACCGTCATCGCCTACTCGCGCGAGACGCGCGCGCAGATCGATCGCGACATTCGCGACTTCGATCCCTTTCACAAGTGGAAGCACGACCAGAACGAGAATTTCCGCGCGGGCCGCATCGTCTGGCTCGCCGGCATCGTCGGCTTCCTCGCGCTCCTGGGGCTGGCGGTGCCGCGCCACGACGACTGGGTGGCGCTCACGCTCGGCGTCGGGCTCATCTTGTTCTCGGCGCAGCTCACCTCGTACTACTTCATCGTCATGCTGGCGTACGCGACGTTGTGGCCGGTCCTACGCTGGAGCGGCTGCGCGCTGGCGGTGGTGTGCGCGGCCTCGTGTTGGATATCGGCGCACTGGCTCGGCTGGGACGACGAGCGCTACGTCGCCATCTCGCTCCTCTATCTCGTGTTCATCCTCGGCGTGACGGCGGCGATGACGCGCTTCAGTAGTGAAGCTCCCGCACCTTCCCCGCAAAAGAGCGGAACAGGTAAGCGAAATAGCCGACGGCGAGGAGCAAAGCGGGGATCCACCAGGTCAGGCCTAGCATGAGGCCGCGCCGTCCCGTCGCTGCGCCGTAGGCGGTGACGTCCCAGCGGGCGTCGACGGTCGAGCGCAGCAGCACCGGGAAGAGCGAGGCGGCGGTGGCCAAGAGCAGGCCGGCGAGGAACGCGGCGCTGCCGAAGAAGAGCGCGCGATCGCGCCCGCGCCGCCACGCCCACAAGGAGGCCGCGAAGCCGCCGACGAGCATCACCGCCGCCGGCCAGGCCCACGCGCGCCGCGCGAACGACGAGAACAGCGCCGGCTGCACCACCGCCGTGGCGACGGTGACGCCGAGGAGCAGCAGCGCCGTCGCCGCCCACGCGCGCACGAAGAGGACGCGGCTGCGATCGTAGACCGCGCCCTCGGTCTTCCAGACCAGATAGGCGGCGCCGTGCATGGCGAGCGCGGCCGCGGCGAAGAGGCCGACGAGCACCGTGTACCAGTCGAGCGCGCCGGTCTCGCCGTGCACGCCGAAGTCGGTGAAGAGCGGCGCCGCGAACGATTGGTCGGCGCCGATGGGCACGCCGCGAATGACGTTGCCGAGCGACGCACCGAGGACGATCGCCAGCACCGTCGACGAGCCGGCGAAGGCGCTGTCGAAGAAGGCGCGCCACAGCGGGTTCTTCAGCTGGCCGCGAAACTCGATCGAGAGGCCGCGCACGACCAACAGCCACAACACGATCATGAGCGACAGATAGAAGCCGCTGAACGCGGCCGAGTAGGCGCGCGGAAAGGCGAAGAAGAGCACGCCGCCCGAGCCGACGAGCCAGACCTCGTTGCCGTCCCAGACCGGGCCGATGGCGGCCAGGACGGTGCGGCGCTCGTCGTCGCTGCGCGCGACGATCAGGTGCGCGATGCCGGCGCCGAAGTCGAAGCCGTCGAGGACGACGTAGACCGTGAGCATGAGCGCGAGCAGCGCGTACCAGGTCGCTTCCATTAATGAGCGCCCTCCTCGGCGGGGCCGCGCGCGAGCTGTCGCCCGACGAGCGCGAGAAAGGCGATGCCGACGACGAGGTAGAGGCCCATCCAGCCGATGGTGGTGAAGGCGATGTTGCCGCCCGAGACCTTGGGCGACGTGCCGTCGGCGGTGCGCTGCAGCCCCCAGACGAGCCACGGCTGGCGGCCGAGCTCCGCCGTCATCCAGCCCGCGGTCGTCGCGATGTACGGGAAGGGCCAGGCCAACATCAAGATCCACAAGACGGAGCGGGTCCGCTCGAGCCGTCCGCGCCACAGGAGCAGGAGGGACAGCATGGCGATGGCGGTCAGGATGGTCCCGAGGCCGACCATCACGTGATAGGCGTAGTAGAGGAGCTCGATGTTGTCCGGCCACTCGCTCTTGGGAAAATCGTCGAGGCCGTAGACGGTCGCGCCGAAGGATCCGTAGGCGAGGAAGCTGAGCGCGCCGGGGACGACGATCGGGTTGTCGAGCTTGCGGTGCGCGACGTCGGGTTGGCCGATGAGCGCCATCTCGGCGCGCTGCGACGATTCGAACTTTCCTTCCATCGCCGCCAGCGCCGGTTTTTGAAACTCGGCGACGAGCTTGCCGTGACGATCTCCCGTCGGGAACAGCTGCAGCACGCAGGCGGCGGCGGCGGCGATGACCCCGACGCGCAGGGCGAGGCGCGCGTGCGCGACGTGGCGGCCGAGGAGGAGCCAGCCCGCGGCGACGGCGGCGACGCAGAAGGCGCCGGTCATCACCGCGGCGCACATCGTATGCAGGTATTCCCAGATCGCCCACGGGTTGAAGAGGTAGGCCCAGGCGTCGACCAGCTCGAGCGCCCCCGTCGGGCCGACGCGGTGGCCGACCGGGTGCTGCATGAACGCGTTGGTGACGACGATGAAGTAGGCCGAGAGCCACGAGCCGACGAGCAGCATCAGCGCCGCGCCGAAGTGGCCGCGCGGACCAAGCCGCTTTTCGCCGAAGAGAAAGAGCCCGAGGAAGGCCGACTCGGCGAAGAAGGCGAACATGCCCTCCATCGCCAGCGTCAGCCCGATGACCCCGCCGGCGAAGTTCGAGAAGCGCGCCCAGTTGGTTCCGAACTGGAACTCGAGCGGCAGACCGGTGACGACGCCGACGGCGAAGTTGAGCCCGAAGATGCGCGCCCAGAAGCGCGCGAGGTCCCCCCAGAGCGGGTCGCCCGAGCGCATCGCCGCCCATTTGAAGACGACAATGAGGAGCGCCAACCCCATGGTGAGCTGGGGAAATAGGTAGTGGTAGGTGATCGTGAAAGCGAACTGGAAGCGACTCCAGGCGAGCGCGTCCATGGGCTCTTTTTAATGCAGTGCGGCAAAAGGTCCAATAATTTTGGTGCCTTTTGCAATGGTAGCGCTGACCCGTTCCGTCGTATTCAGCGTCGCGGAGGGGTTGCCATGCGTACGCACTGGACCGTCGCGTTGGTTCTTCTGTCTGTCGTCGGCTGTAGCTCCAAGGTGAATGGCGTCGACCTGGGTGGTGGCGTCGGCGGCAACGGCGCTGACGACATGGGCGTTACGTGCGGCAACGGCGTCGTCGACACCGGCGAAGATTGCGACAACGGCGCGGACAACGGCGTCGCTGGCGGCAGCTGTAATCAGTTCTGCCAGTTCGCGTGCGCGGTCGACATCAACTGCGACGACGCCAACGCGTGCAACGGCGCCGAGAAGTGCGTCGGCCACGCGTGCACCGCCGGCACCGCGCCCGACGACGGCACCACCTGCGGCAGCGGCAAGCTGTGCCGCGGCGGCACCTGCGTGGCATCGAAGTGCGGCGACGGCATCGTCACCGCGCCCGAAGAGTGCGACGACGGCAACGTGACCGCCGGCGACGGCTGCGAGAACGACTGCAAGTTCTCCTGCGTGTCGACGGATGCGTCGCGCAAGTGCGCCCCCGCCGACACCTGCGCCGGCCAGGGCAGCTGCAACGACACGACGCACGTCTGCGCGCCCGGCACGCCGCTCGGCGACGGCACGATGTGCGGCGCGATGCCCAACAACTATTGCAAGGGCGGCAAGTGCACGACGCCCATGTGCGGCAACGGCACGAAGGAGCCGGGCGAAGACTGCGACGACGGCGGGCTCAACGGCACCAAGGGCTCCGGCTGCAAGATCGACTGCACCTTCGCGTGCGTGACGCCGGCCACCGATTGCGGCGCGCCCGATCCCTGCGAGAAGTACACCTGCTCGACGGCGCACATCTGCACGCAGGTGCCGGATACGTCGAAGAACGGCATGAGCTGCCCCGGCGGCGCGAGCTACGTGTGCAAGGACGGCTCGTGCGCGCCACCGACGTCGACGTGCGGCAACGGCGTCGTCGAGACCGGTGAGGACTGCGACTTCGGCACCGCCAACAACGGACCGAACACCGGCTGCGAAGCCAACTGCAAGCTCTCGTGCGCCAACGCGGCCGCCTGCGCCGATGGCAACGCCTGCAACGGCACCGAGAGCTGCGACGCAGTCACCGTCGGGACCGGCAGCGGCAAGAAGTGCAACCCCGGCACGCCGCAGGCCGACGGAACGACCTGCAGCGCCGGCAAGATCTGCCTCAACAAGGTCTGCCAGAATTCGACCTGCGGCGACGGCTACGTCGACGGTGGCAAGGGCGAGACGTGCGAGCCGCCGAACACGGCGTCGTGCGATGCGTCGTGCCACTCGATCGTCTGCGGCGACGGCGTGCGCGCCGGCTCCGAGCAGTGCGACGACGGGTTGACGTCGAACCTCGACGGCTGCTCGGCGACGTGCAAGTTCGAGCAGGTGCAGCGCGCCAACTCGCTCAAGATGTCGTGGGACACGGCGATCTGCAATCCGAACGCGCTCGGCACGGCCATCGTCAACGGCACCGCGCAGGGGCAGCTGCAGACCACCATCGACGCCGGCGTCAAGGACGGCTCGATGACGGTCATCCTCAGCTTCTTCGGTCTCGACGATTTGACGGGCACGAAGTCGACGGCGCCGTTCTCGGTCGGCACGCTGCACGGATCGCCCGACGCGGGCGCGGCGTACGACGGCACCAACGATCTCGACTGGTGGTATCCGACCGACGCGGTGTCGATCGATGCGGCGACGCGGCTGCCGAAGAACCTTCTGCCGAACGGCGCGTTCGCGAGCGGCAAGTTCACGGCGGGCCCGGGGACGCTCACGCTCAACCTCGTCCTGGCCGGCTCGCCCGCGGCGCTGACGATGTACGACGCGCGCTTCTCGGCGACGAGCAACGCGGCGTCGGCGCCGCTCATGTCGTCGGGCGCGACGCCGGGCCATCTGGCATCGGAGCATCTCGATCCGGCGCTCAAGAGCTTTGCCGGCCTGTCGGGCGGCAAGCTGTGCGGCAACGTCAGCGCGGCGTCGCTCAAGGCGGTCGCGGCGCCGATGGCGATCCAGACCAACTGCGACGAGGGCTATACGGCGGCGAACACGCTGCTCGACGCCATCGTCAACGGCTGCACGAAGACGGTCTTCTTCGTGCCGATCACGGTCATCAAAGCCACGCAGCCCGACAAGTCCACCGACGGCAACACGTACAAGCTGACCAAGACGGGCAAGTCGGTCACGGGCTGCACGGGCGGCGTCGCCTGGCCCGATTGCTTGGACAAAGCTGCTTATTCGAGTGGCTTCCAGTTCACGAGCGACCGCGTCATCAGCAAATAAGCTTTCGGTGCGGAGTAGGGCGGGGGGCTGAAGGACGGACGCTGCGGGCGGGTCCTGTCGTCGGGTCCCGTCCCGTCTGCAGTGCTCGGACCACACCTTGCACCGATAGGACAGCCCGCGACTCGTCGATCCACCTTCTCTCTTGAATGCCCTTCTGGCGAAAGCGCCAGTTGAGTAAGCGCGCGTGACACTCGAGCAGAATCGCGTCCAGTGAATCGATCTGGCGACTGTCCGATAAGCGAAGGGGCAGGCTGAAGAACGGGTGCAATGGGCGGGTGGCGCGGCGGGTGGGGCCCGGCGAAGCGCGCAGGACCAGAAGCGAGCACAAGCGACAGACGGATCGCCGAGCACTGCGTGTCGTATCGGTGCAATGCGTGGTCCGAGCACTGCAGACGGGACGGGACCCGCCGCGACAGGACCCGCCCATTGCACCCGTTCTTCAGCCCCCAGCCCCGAAGCGCCCGCGCCCCCTGGTCTGACCCGATTCTTCAATCTGGCACTTTCAAATAGACCACTCGCACGGCACGCTTGGGACATGGAAGCGACGCTCTATCCGCTCACGCTCGATGGCGAGGCGGTGCGCCTCGACCCGTTGACGCTCGACCACGTCGACG
>JAQBQH010000158.1 GCA_028287105.1 Myxococcales bacterium | reverse complement strand
CGGACGCGGCGTGGTCCCGCCCGGCCGCCCCAGCTGCGCGTTCAAGCCCGTCGGCGGCGCCGGCGGCGTCGTCACCAGCTCGTCGAGCCGCGGCCGCGGCAGCGTCGCCGCCACCGCCTCCAGCTCGGCCGCCAGCTGCGCCATCGACTGGATGCGATCGCCGGGCTCCTTCTGCAGCGCGTGCAGCACGATCGCTTCGACCGCGGCCGGCACCCTGGGCTCGAGCTGCGACGGCGGCAGCGGCGCCGCGGCGATGTGCTGGCTCAGGATCTCGACGTGAGACTCGCCGCCGAACGGCACGCGCCCCGTCAGGAGCTCGTAGAGGATCACGCCCACGGCGTAGACATCGGCGCGCGCGTCGGCGGGCCGCCCCTTGGCCTGCTCGGGCGACATGTAGAGCGGCGTGCCGAAGATCGCGCCCGTGCGGGTCAGGTTGGACGGTTCGTCGCCGCCGGTCATCTTGGCGATGCCGAAGTCGAGGATCTTGGCGACGACGCGCCCGCCCTTCCGCGCCAGGAACACGTTCTCCGGCTTCATGTCGCGGTGGACGATGCCCTTGTCGTGCGCCGCGGCCAGACCCAGCGCCACGGCGATCATCACCGCGACCGCGTCCTCGACCGTCAGCGCGGCGCCGTCACGAATGCGCTCGGCCAGCGACTGCCCGTCGAGGAACTCCATGGCCAGATAGACCTGCCCCGACGGCAGCGTCGCGAAGTCGTCGATCTCGACGATGTTCTCATGGCCGATCGACGAGGCGGCCCACGCCTCCTGGCGAAAGCGCTGCAGCGACTGCGGCGAGCCGATGACCTCTGGCCGCAGGAGCTTGAGCGCGAAGCGCTTGTTGATGTTGAGGTGCTGCGCCTCGTACACCTGCCCCATTCCGCCTTCGCCGAGGAGCCGGATGATGCGGTAGCGATCGGCGAGCACCTGGCCGACCAGCGTCGCCTGCTCGGCCTCGACGAGCGCGGTCCCGTCCCTGGCGCAGAAGGCGCCGTTGGGAAAGGTCTCTTTGCACGTCGGGCAATACATCAAACGAGATACGGAATAATCAGTTTTGTATTCGATTTATAATGCGCGAAGTCGGGATATCGCGACAGCGACCTGTCCTTGCGCATCATGTTGGGGATCCACACCGTGCCGACGATGAGCGCCATTCCCGCCAGCGGCGCCCAGTGCATCGGCAACAGTGTGAAGCCGAGATAGATCATGAGCTCGCCGAGATAGTTGGGATTGCGCGAGAGGCTCCACAGCCCGTCGGTGATGAGCACGCCCTTGCGGTGCGTCATCAGCATGTGCTTCTGCATGTCGCTCGCGAAATGGAGGAACACGCCGAACGAATACATCGCGATGCAGAGGCCGATGAGCCAGGGCGGGATCGGGTTGGCGCGGCCGCTGACGATGAGCCACGGCGAGATCCAGTAGAACGACAGCCCGACCCACGTGGCGAGGCCCATGCCGACGCCGACCTCGCGCTCCCAGTTCTTGTCGCCGAAGTAGCGCGACTTCAGCACCCACAGGATGCCGTAGGTGCCGTGCAGGCCGAGGTAGATCCAGGCCAGCACGTTGTCCCACGCGTGATACCAGGCGATGAGGCCCAGCACGTAGGGGCCGGTGAGCCCTTTATGGGCATCGATGTAATACTTGTGCTTCACGGCCGCGATTGTATCAGAGGGAGATTGACGCGATCGCTCGCGTATTCTCGATATGCTGCCGCTCCTGCTCCTCACCCTCGGGAGCGCCCTGCCCGACCACGGCATCTATCCCGAGCTCCTCGCGCGCGTCAGCATCGACGCGCCGCGCGTGGTCGAGCCGGCGCACGGCTGGCTGCGCGTCGATCGCGCGCACAAGCTGGTGACGCTCTACGACGGCGACGACCCGATCGGCCTCTTCGCCCTCGGCGCCGCCGACGTGCCCGCGGGGCTCAAGGTCGTCGACGGCGCCCCGCCGCGCGCCGACGATCGCGACGGCGACGGCATCGTCGATCGCCTCGACGTCCTCCTCGGCGCCAAGAAGCTCCTCTACAACGGCGCGCGCTACATCGAGCGCTACGTCAGCATCGCCTATCCCGGCGGCGACGTGCCGCGCACCGAGGGGGTCTGCAGCGACACCGTCATCCGCGCGCTGCGCAACGCCGGGCTGGACCTGCAGCGCGAGGTCCACGAAGACATCGCGCGCTCGCCGGCCGCCTACCCGATGGTGGAGAAGGTCGACGCCAGCATCAATCATCGCCGCGTCCGCACGCTCCTTCCCTGGTTCGTCCGCCACTGGCAGACCCTGCCGCGCGGCACGAAATATCGTCCGGGCGACGTCGTCTTCTTCGACACCTTCCCGCAGCGCGAAGGGCCCGATCACCTCGGGGTCGTGTCGGACAGCGCCGGCGCGAGCGGGCTGCCGCTGGTCATCAACAACTGGACCGACGGCGCCACCGACGCGGAGATGGATCTATTGTCGTGGGTGCCGGTGACCCATCACTTCCGCTGGGCCAGCGGGGGCAGGTCCCACGCGCGCTGACGCTTTTTGTATTCGTCCTTCGGCAGCTGCACCAGCTCCGTCGACGACGTGGCCCAGATCAGCAGATCGCTGAGCGCGATGAGCGGCATGGCCGTGCAGCCGACCGTCGGCGTCGTCGCGTCGCGCCAGACGTGCAAGAAGATGCAGCTGCCGGCGCCGGGCGTGCGCGTCGGGTTGTGGCGCACGAAGATGGTGTAGCGATAGAGCTCGTCGTCGCGGCGCATGTGCTCGTCGCTCGACCAGGCCGGCGGGTGGCTGAGGAGGCTCGTGTCGACCAGCTCGTTGTACAGATCCGACTGCGGATCGTCGACGCAGCGGAGCGTGTCGTCGGCGGCGTGCCAGTACCTGAGGTGCATGCCGCGCGGCTTTTGGTCGTAGCCGGTGGCGTCGCCGAGCGTGAGCCGGCCCGCGGGGGAGCGGCCGTCGCCCTCGTGCTTGTCGGCGGGCCAGGCCAGCCCACCCTTGCCGACGACGACCGGGGTCGGATCGCCGGCGGCGACCCACTTGTTGCCCGCGCGCTCCCAGCGCTGCAGCTCGCCGGTGGTGGCGCGCCAGTCGTCGGTGACCACGGTGATCAGCTTTGGTGGCGCCTTCGCGAACGCGTTTGGCGCCACCGCCACCAGCACCAACGCTTGCAGCCAGCGCAGCATCCCCCGATCATAGCGCGTGCGATCGATTTGGCTCCTGTTCGCGTCTGTCGTCGTCGTCGGCGTCGTCCTCCCATCCGGCTGCAGCTCGCCGTGCGGCGGCGGCCCGGCAGAGGCCTCCTACACGCTCACCAACGGCAGCATGACGGTCGTGATCCATACGGCACCGTATGGTTACTCCGTCGCCGACGCCGGCGGCCGCGCGCTCGTGTCCACGCTCGGCGCCGGCAGCGGCGACGGCTACGGCGCGGTCGGCTACACGAGCGGCAAGATCTTCCTCGGCAACATCGTCGACGCCGGCTACTTCGCCTTCGACACTGCGCTCGACCCGTGGCGCGACGATCTGCGCGTGACCGCCGCCGCGCAGACGGCCGACCGCGTCGAGCTGACGCTGGAGCCGCGCTCGGGCAAGGGCTGCGTGCACGTCAGCCACCAGCTGCGCGGGGCCGCCCTGCGCGTCGAAGCGCGCCTCGACGAGGGCGACCGAGCGCCACGCGCCTGGCAGGCGGCGTTCGGCACGGCCGACGACGAAGGCTTCCTCGGCTTCGGCGAGCGCTTCGACCGCGTCGACCACCGCGGCCTGTCGCTCTACAGCTGGCCCGAGGAGGGCGGGCTGGCCAAGTCGGAGGCGATCGCGGCCGGCGCGCAGAACCCGTGGCCCAACGGCCAGACGATGACCTACTACCCGGTGCCGTTCTTCCTCTCGACGCACGGCTACGCCTTCTGGCTCGACTCGACCTGGCGCAATCAGTTCGATCTGGCCAGCGATCGCCCCGACGCCTGGCGCACGTGGCACATCGGCCCGTCGCTGGCGTACGAGATCTACGTCCCCATCCCCGGCGACGCCCGCCCGTGGCCGCTGCAGGCGATCGACCAGTTCACCGAAGCGACCGGACGGCCGATGATCCCGCCGTCGTGGAGCTTCGGCCCGCGCCGGCGCATCAACCGCGGCGCCACCGTCGACGGCGTGCCGGAGATGCAGGCGATGCGCGCCGCCGGGTTGGCCATTACCGTCGCCGACGACACCACCCACTTCTCCCCCGACGGCAACGACCTCGGCCACGAGACGGAGCTGCGCGACTGGGTCGCGAGCGGCAGCGCGCTCGGCTACAAGATGGTCGCCTACTACAACCCGTATTACTCGGCCGACGCGACCTCGCCGCTGGCGCCCGAGGTGCAAAAGGCGCTCGACCAGCACTGGATGCTCGAGAACGGCGACGGCAAACCGTCCGACGTCTGGCTCATCAGCGGTAAGCCCATCGACGTCTATACCGTCGACGTGACCAGCGACGCGGCCACGGCGTGGTTCACGGGGATGTTCCGGCGCGCCATCGATCTCGGCTACGCCGGCTGGATGTACGACTTCGGCGAATATGTCCAGGCCGACGTGAAAACATCGAATGGGTTATCGGGCGAGGAGTTTCATAATCAGTTTCCGGTGCTCTATCAGAAGGCGGCGCACGAC
This sequence comes from Myxococcales bacterium, assembly GCA_028287105.1. Lineage (GTDB taxonomy): Bacteria > Myxococcota_A > Polyangia > Palsa-1104 > Palsa-1104 > JAQBQH01. The sequence goes on along the minus strand of JAQBQH010000158.1, from coordinate 5,479 downwards.
GCGCTCGAGAAGCTGATGCCCGGCGACTGGTACACCTTCGTTCGCTCGGGCTACACCGGCGCGTCGCAGTGGTCGCCGATGGTCTGGTCGGGCGATCCCGACGCCTCGTTCGGCGACGCCGAGGGCCTGCCGGCGCAGCTGCGCGCGGGGATTACGGCGTCGATGTCGGGCGTGGCGCACTGGGGCTCGGACATCAGCGGGTTCAAGTGCCTCACCGACGGCTTCAAGGCCGCCGACGGCGAGCTGGTGGCGCGCTGGATCGAGGCCGGCGCCATGTCGTCGAACATGCACGACGAGGACTCCTGCTCGGGCGGCGGCGGGCAGAAGGCGAACGTGTGGAATTCGCCCGACGCCCAGGCCGCGTGGCGCACCTACGCCCGGCTGCACACGCGCATGCTGCCCTACTTCACCGCGCTCGCCGGCGTGGCGCACGCGACGGGCGCGCCGGTGATTCGCAGCCCGTGGATGGTGCATCCCGAGCGGCGCGAGCTGGCGGCGGTCGAAGACGCGTTCTACGTGGGCCCGGCGCTGTTCGCGGCGCCGGTGGTGGCGCGGGCCGCGCGCGAGCGGGCGATCGTGATGCCGCCGGGGCTCTTCCTCGACTGGCGCGATCAGGCGCTCGTCGACGGCGGCCTCGGCGGCGCGACGGTGACGGTGCCGGCGCCGCTCGACAAGCTGCCGCTCTTTCTCGTCGACGGCGAGCTCCTGCCGCTCCTCGATCCGTCGATCGAGACGCTCATGGAGGAGTCGCTGCCGACGGTGGTGGGGCCGACCGACGTCGCCGACGTCTACGACGTGGTGGGGCTGATCTCGGCGGCGACCGGGAGCGCCTCGTTCACGCTCGCCGACGGCGGCACATTGACGGCGCGCTACGGCGGCGGCGGCAACGTCGCCTGCAGCGGCTGCGTCGTGACCCGCCTGTCGCCGCGTCTCGAGCGCGTGCAGGTCGAAGCGCGCGGTGACCTCGACGCGGGCGCGCTCGGCGTGCGCGCCTCGAGCATCGCGCGCCGCGTGCGCTGGGATTTGTATATTGTGGATTGATGGAGACGCTGATCGGAACGAGCGGCTACTCGTATCCGAAGTGGAAGGGCGCGTTCTATCCGCCGAAGCTGCCGGCGCGCGAGATGCTCGAGCACTACGCGACCAGGTTTCCGACGGTGGAGATCAATAACACCTTCTATAAGATGCCGACGGCGAAGCTGGTGCAGAGCTGGAGCGACGAGGTGCCGGCGACGTTCATCTTCGCCATCAAGGCGCCGCAGCGGATCACGCATCAGCTGCGCTTGAAGGGCGCGGGCGAGGCGACGGCGGAGCTCCTCGAGGCCATCGCGCCGCTCAAGCGGAAGCGGGGGCCGATTCTGTTTCAGCTGCCGCCGTTCTTGCAGAAGGACGTGCCGCTCTTGACGCAATTTCTCGCCGAGCTCCCGAAGGGCTGCGACGCGGCGTTCGAGTTTCGCCACGCCAGCTGGTTCGACGACGAGACCTATGCCGCGCTGAAAAAGGGCAAAGCCGCGCTCTGCATCGCCGAATCGGAGAAGCTGGCGACGCCGCTGGTGGCGACGGCGAGCTGGGGATATCTGCGACTGCGCCGCGAGGATTACGTCAAAGCCGATATTCGCGAATGGGCAGAGCGGATATCGGCGCAAAAATGGAAACGCGCGTTCGTCTACTTCAAGCACGAGGACGAAGCCAAGGGCCCGAAATACGCCTCGCTCTTACAGAGTTTAATGTAGGGAATTGGCATACACGTTCCAGCCCGTGTTAGCATTTGCTTCATGGCGATGCGTTCGATGGCTTCGGCGACGATCTCTTTCGGCCTGGTCAGCATCCCGGTGCGGCTCTATTCCGCCACGGAGTCGTCCGGCGCCATCTCGTTCAACCTGCTGCACCGGCCGCCGTGCGGCTCGCGGCTGCGCCAGCAATACATCTGTATCAAGGAAGAGGTCGTCGTTCCGCGCGACGAGATGGTCAAAGGCTACGAGTTCCAGAAGGGCGAATACGTCACCTTCTCGAGCGACGAGCTCAAGGCGCTCGAGGAGACGGCGACCCAGACCGTCGACATCACCGAGTTCGTTCCGCTCGACAAGGTCGACCCGGTCTACTTCGATCGCGCCTACTACCTCGGACCCGACAAGGGCGGCGACAAGCCCTACAAGCTCCTGGCGCGCGCCATGACCGAGACCGGCCGCGCCGCCCTCGCCCGCTACGCGGCGCGCGGCAAGATGTACCTCGTCCTGGTGCGTCCGTTCGAGGACAAGCTGGTGATGCAGCAGCTGCTCTACGCCGACGAGGTCCGCGACATCCGCGACGTTCCCGTCGGTGACGCCGAGGTGCGCGAGCAGGAGCTCAAGCTGGCCAAGCAGCTCGTCGAGCAGATCGCGCGCGAGACGTTCAACCCCGACGCCTACGAAGACGAGGTCAAGAAGCGCGTCGAGGCGCAGATTCAGCGCAAGGTCGAGGGGCAGGAAATCGCGGTGTCGCACGAAGAGGCGAAGCCGGCGCAGATCATCGACCTCATGGAAGCGCTCAAGGCGAGCCTGGCCAAGCAGCCCGCTCCGCCGGCGCCGAAGAAGCAGGCCAAGCGCGCCGAAAGCGCCGCGCCCGCGCCGACAAAATCCACGAAAAAGCGCGGCTCCAAGAGCTAGCGATCACTGGCGCGACTCTGCTACACAGAGCGCGTGGGCTACTCGGCCGAAGACGTCGCGAAGCTGCTCGGCGTGTCGGTGCGCCAGGTGCAGTCGTACGTGCGCGCGGGATTCCTCGCGCCCGAGGCCGACTCGGACGGCCAGCCGCGCTTCACGTTCCAGGACGTCGTGCTCTTGCGGACGGCCAAGGGGCTCGTCGGTGCGCGCATCGCGCCGTCGCGGGTCAAGCGGGCGCTGGCGCGCTTGAAGCAGCAGCTCCCCGAGGGGCGGCCGCTCACCGGCGTGGCCATCGCGGCGGAGGGCAATCGCATCGTCGTGCGCGACGGTGGCGCGCAGTGGAACCCGGAGTCGGGCCAGGTGCTGTTCGACTTCCGCGTGGCGGAGCTGGCCAAGGAGGCGGCGTCGCTCCGGCGTAACGACGACGTTCGCGAGCTCAAGCCGCGGAAGGCGAGCGGCGCCATCGAACGCACGCCGGCCGAGATCGCCGAGGATTGGTATCAGGTCGGCTGCACGCGCGAGGACGAGGGCGACGCCGAGGGCGCGATCGCGGCGTACCGACAGGCCATCGCCACCGAGAGCGGGCAGGTCGACGCGCACATCAACCTCGGGCGTCTGCTGCACGAGCGCGGCGACGGCGACGAGGCGCGGGCGCTGTACGAGCGGGCGTTGGCGCTGCGGCCGGACGATCCGCTGGCGGCGTTCAACCTCGGGGTGGCGCTCGAGGACTGCGGCCGCGTCGATGATGCGCTGGCGGCGTATCGGCGCGCCATCGAGGCCGATCCGCGGTCGGCCGACGCGCATTACAATCTCGCGGGGCTGTACGAGCGGCTCGGCGATCGCGCGGCGGCGATTCGCCATCTGCGGACGTACAAGAAGCTGACGGGACGGTGAGCGCGCGGTTCGTCATGCTCGTCGGCGTCCGCGTCGCCGTCATCGTCATCGCAGGCGTCGGCGCGAGCGGCGGCTGTGCGCCCGAGCGCGATCCCAGGATGGCGGAGAACGTGGCGGCGGCGCGCGTCGACCTCACGCGACTGCGCGGCGCGGCGGAGGCGTTCATGAAGACGCACGGCAAGTGTCCGACGGCCGCCGACGTCGAGAGCGCGCGGGATCCGTGGGGTCGGAGCTACGTGATCTTGTGCCCGGGGCAAAAGGGGCACGCGGTCGACGTCGTCTCGCGCGGCCGCGACGGCGACCTCGGTACCACCGACGACGTGAGGTCCTGGGACTAGGACAGCTGCGCGGGCGCTCCGAGGAGCGCGCGACCACGCGGCGCGGCGCGGCAAACCGCGGCCTCGCTGATGCAACCGAGGGTGCGCACGGGCGGGGAGCCCCTCCCCAGGCGGAACAGATCAGCGACGGTGGCCGTCGCCATTCGCCACGCGGCCGATTGTGCTCACCGCCCAAAGACGCGGGGATTGCGCACCTTTCGCGCGCCATTGCATTTGGCAAGGGCCTTGCTGAACGGCGCATCGTTCGTTCTCTCAAGGAGCGCCGATGAACCGCCTGGCCCTGCTCGTCTGCTCGCTCACGATGTCCGCCTGCCTCGGCGGTCCGACCGTCCCCGTTCTCGAGACCTCGCAAGAGGCGCTCGGCACGGCCCCCGACGAGCCGACGTATCACGTCGCGGCCTGCGGCCCCGGCCACCGCTGGCGCTGCTACGCGCGCATCCGCACCGATGCGGCCGGCGTGCCGTTGCGTCAGGAGTCGATCCTTCCCAACGCGACGCCGAGCGGCCTCGGCGCGGCCGACATCGCCGCCGCCTATGGACTCGATACGAGCAAGGACCCCGGCCTGACCATCGGGATCACCGACGCGTTCGGCTACAAGAACGCCGACGCCGACCTGCAGGTCTATCGCAAGCAGTACGGCCTGCCCGAGTGCAGCCTCGCCAACGGCTGCTTGCGGATCGTGAATCAGGACGGCCTGCCGTCACCGCTGCCGGCCGAGGACGCGGGCTGGGCCGGCGAGACCGCCCTCGATCTCGATATGGCCTCGGCCACCTGCCCGAAGTGCAAGATCCTCCTCGTGCAAGCCAACAACGCCGACGACACCGGCCTCTTCCTCGCGCAAGAGACCGCCGCCAAGCTCGGCGCCGCTGTCGTCAGCGATAGCTGGGGCGGACCGGAAGACGGCATGGAAGCGACCTACGAGAAATACTTCCAGCTCTCGACGAAGGCGACCGTGTTCGTGGCCTCGGGCGACGCCGGCTACACCGGCACGGCGCCCGACTATCCGAGCACCTCGGCCCTGACCGTCGCCGTCGGTGGCACGGCGCTCAAGAAGTCGACGACCACGACCCGCGGCTGGACCGAGACCGCGTGGAGCAGCGCCGGCAGCTCGTGCAGCAAGTCGATTCCGAAGCCGAGCTACCAGGGCGCAACGACGACGTGCACCTTCCGCGCGACCGCGGACGTGAGCGCGGTCGGCAGCCCGTCGACGGGCGTGGCCGTGTACCAGGGCGGCTGGCAGATCGTCGGCGGCACGAGCGCCTCGGCGCCGCTGGTCGCCGGCATCTTCGCACTGACCGGCCACGCCTATGACGGGGCGTCGTTCATCTATGCGCACCCCGACGCGTTCATCGACATCGTGAGCGGCAGCAACGGCTCCTGCACCGGCGCGCTCTGCAAGTCCGGCACGGGCTGGGACGGCCCCACCGGCCTCGGCGTCCCCGACGGCAAGAAGCTCCCGACCATCGCCGGCGGCACCGGCCCCGCCGACATGGCCTCGCCTCCCGACATGGCCTCGCCCGCCGACATGACCACCCCCACCGACGACCTCGCCCAGTCCGGCGGCGGCGGCGCGGGCGGCGGCGGCGCGGGCGGTGGCGGCGGCGG
>JAQBQH010000054.1 GCA_028287105.1 Myxococcales bacterium | reverse complement strand
GCTTCGAGCGGCTCTCCATCGAAGGGCAGCTGCCCGCCGAGCTCCGAGGCACCCTCTACCGCAACGGCCCCAGCCTCTTCTCTACCTTCGGCCGCCGCTACGGCCACTGGTTCGACGGCGACGGCGCGGTCTCGGCCGTGCGCTTCGACGGCGACGGCACCGCCGCCGGCGCTGTCCGTCTCGTCGACGGTGTTGGCCGCGCCGAAGAGCGCCGCCGCGGACGCGCCCACTACGGCAACTACGGCACCCGCGCTCCCTCCGTCTGGCGCGGCCTCGTCGCCGGCCTCACCGGCGATCTCAAGAACAACGCCAACACCTCGGTCATGGTGTGGCAGGGGCGCCTCTACGCCCTCCTCGAAGCTGGGCGCCCGACCGAGCTCTCCGTCGAAGACTTGACCACCCTCGGCGAGCGCGATCTCGACGGCGCGGTCCTCAAGACCTTCTCGGCCCATCCGCACTACGTCCCCGCGCGCCGCTGCGCCTACAACTTCGGGGTCCGCTACGGGCGCCACACGGAGCTCGACCTCTACGCGCTGCCCGACGAGGGGCCCGCCCGCCGCCTGACGACGCTCGAGCTCGCCGGCGCGACGATGATCCACGACTTCATCGCCACCGAGCGCCACCTCGTCTTCTTCGCGCCGCCGCTGCGCCTGCGCCTCTTCCGCATGCTCCTCGGTCTCGGCTCCTATTCGGAGAACCTGCGCTGGGACCCCGCCGAGGGCACCGAGGTGCTGGTCGTCCCCATCGACGCTCCCGATCAGGTCCGTCGCTTCACCGTGCCGGCCTTCTACCAGTGGCACTTCGCCGCCGCCTTCGAGCGCGGCGAAGAGCTGGTGGTCGACTATGTCCGCTACGAAGACTTCGCCTCCAATCGCTGGCTCGGCGAGGTGCTCGACGGCCCTACGCGCTCGGTCATCGGCGGCACGCTCCATCGCGCGATCGTCGACCCGGCGCGGGGCACGCTCGTGGATCAGCCGCTCGCCGCCGTGCACTGCGAGTTTCCGCGCGTCGCCCGCACCTCGGCCGCGAGCCGCTACGTCTACGTCGCCGCCCACTCGAGCGAGGCGGCCGCGCACGGCATGTTCGACCAGCTGGCGCGCATCGACGTCGAGCGCGGCGGCGTCGAGTCGCTCGCGCTCGGCGACGGCCAGTACCCGTCGGAGCCGCTGTTCGTGCGGCGCCCCGACGGCCGCGCCGAGAACGACGGCTGGCTCCTGACGCTGGTCTACGACGCCGCCAGCGACCGCAGCGGCGTGGCGGTGCTCGACGCGCGCGAGCTGACGCGTGGCCCGCTCGCCTGCGCGTGGTTCGATCACCACATCCCGTTCACCTTCCACGGCAACTTCCACGCCGCGCGCTGATCAGGCGGTCTTGATGCCTTCCGCCGCCGCCAGCCCCAGCTCCTCGACGGAGATCTCGCGCATGCGGAACTTCTGCACCTTGCCGGTCACCGTCATGGGGAAGGACTCGACGACCTTCCACCAGCGCGGGATCTTGTAGCTCGCGATCCGTCCCTTGCAGTATTCGCCGAGCTCCCCTTCGGCGAGCGCCGCGCCCGGCCGCAGCCGCACCCACGCCATCACCTCTTCGCCGTAGCGCTCGCTGGGCACGCCGATGACCTGCGCCTCCGACACCGACGGGTGCGTGTGCAGATATTCCTCGACCTCGCGCGGATAGATGTTCTCGCCGCCGCGGATGATCATGTCCTTGATGCGGCCGACGATGTTGACGTAGCCCTCGGCGTCCATGGTGGCGAGGTCGCCGGTGTGCATCCAGCCGGCGGCGTCGATGGCGCCGCGCGTGGCCTCGTCGTTGTCCCAATAGCCCAGCATCACGGAGTAGCCGCGCGTGCACAGCTCGCCGCGCGCGCCGCGGGCGACGATGCGCCCGTCTTCGTCGACCACCTTGACCTCGACGTGCGGGTGCACGCGCCCGACGCTGCCGACGCGCAGCGCCAGCGGATCGTCGACCGCGGTCTGCGTCGAGACCGGCGAGGTCTCGGTCATGCCGTAACAGATCGTCACGCCCGGCATGTGCATGCGCGTCAGCACCGCCTTCATCACCTCGACGGGGCAGGGCGAGCCCGCCATGATGCCGGTGCGCAACGAGCCGAGGTCGAAGTCGGCGAAGCGCGGATGGTCCAGCTCGGCGATGAACATGGTCGGCACGCCGTAGAGCGCGGTGCAGCGTTCGGCGGCGACCGTCTCGAGCACCAGGCCGGCATCGAACGCCTCGCCGGGGACGACCATCGCGGCACCGAGCGCGACGCAGGCGAGGTTGCCCATGACCATGCCGAAGCAGTGGTAGAACGGTACCGGAATGCAGACCCGGTCCTCGGCGGTCAGGCCGAGCGAGCGACCGACGAAGTAGCCGTTGTTGAGGAGGTTGTGATGCGTGAGCGTCGCGCCCTTGGGAAAGCCGGTCGTGCCCGACGTGTATTGCAGGTTGATGGGATCGTCGAACTGGAGCAGCGCCTCGCGCGCGGCCAGCTCGGCCGTGGTGACTTCGTCGGCGCGGCGGCCGAGCGCGTCCCAGTCGTCGTCGATGCAGACGGTCAGGCGCAAGAGCGGCAAGCGCGGCCGCACCTCGGCCGTCATGGCGGCGTAGTCGCTCCCGCGAAAGGCGCGCGCGTGGACCAGCACGCTCGTCGACGATTGCGCCAGCGCGTACTCGATCTCGGACGTCTTGTAGGCGGGGTTGAGGTTGACCAGGATGGCGCCGGCGCGCGCGCAAGCGAGCTGCGTCACCACCCACTCGTAGCGATTCGGGGACCAGAGACCGACGCGGTCGCCGGGCGCGACGCCGTGGGCCATGAGCGCCCGCGCGATCCGCGCAGTCTCGTCGCTGAGCTGGCGCCAGGTGGCGCGGTAGCCCTGCGCGCGCACGACGAGCGCATCGCGCTCCCCGTGGCGCTCGGTGGTCAGGCGCAGCGCCTCGCCGATGGTCTCGCCACGCAGCGGCACGTCGACAGCGCCATGGGAGTACGCGAGCATGGGCGGCGAGTATACGCCTACGCTCGCGGCGCCGGCTTGACCATGAACCACGCGACGAGCGGCTCGCCGTGATAGACGATGCGCTCGACGCGATCGACCGCGTAGCCGTGGCGCTCGTAGAAGCGGCGCGCGTTGGGATTGTGCAGGAGGCAGCGGAGTGTCCACGGCCCCGCCACCTTCGCCTCGACGGCACGGAGCAGCGCCGCCCCGACGCCGCGACCCTGCGCCGCCGGATCGATGTACAGGTTCTCGATGTGGCGCGCGGTGACGGCGACGTAGCCGAGGAGGGCGGCGTCGTCGTGCTCCTCGACCGCGACCAGCGTCCACTCGACCGCCTCGAGCGGCGTGGCCGGATCCTCCAGAATCGGCTGCAGCCAGCCGAGGATCTTGCCGTACGACGACATCGTGGCGGCAGCGTGGATGCGTTTTAGCGACGTCGTGTCGGCGGCGGTCATGGAACGAATGCGCACGCGAGCAGCATAATTTGTGCGAACAATATTGCCAGTGCCGTGAAGAAGAGAGGCCTCCGACGGTGGATCTGGCGCGGCGTGCAAGCAACGGGCGCGCTCGTTCTCGTCGTGCTGGTGGCGACGCTGGTCGGCGGCTGGAGCTCGTTCGGGCACCGCGCCGCGGGCGCACGGCGGGCGCGCATGGAGAAGTCGTCGCAGTGGCAAAAGGGCCACTTCGAAAATCCGCAGCCGCTGTGGAACGACGCCTGGGGAATGCTCGACGGCATGTTCCACGTCGATCCCAACACGTCCCCCAGCCAGCCGCTGCCGACGGTGACCGGCGCGCCGCCGAAGAGTCCGCCGGCGACGGGGCTGCGCGTCACCTGGCTCGGCCACTCGACGCTGCTGGTCGAGATCGACGGCTACCGCATCCTCACCGACCCGATGTTCTCCGCGCGCTCGTCGCCGCTCGGCTGGATCGGGCCGCGTCGCTGGTACCCGCCGCCCATCCCGCTCGAGGCCATCGGCCCGGTCGACGCCGTGCTCCTGTCGCACGACCACTACGATCACCTCGACCGCGCGACCATCAGCGCGATGAAAGGCTGGAACACGATCTTCCTGGCGCCGCTCGGCGTCGGCGCGCACCTGGCGTACTGGGGCGTGCCCGAGTCGCGTATCATCGACGTCGACTGGTGGGATCGCGTGCGGGTGCGCGGCCTCGAGATCGTCTGCACGCCGGCGCGTCACGCCTCGGGGCGGCAGCTCTTCGACAAGGACGCGACCTTGTGGGCCGGCTACGCGCTCGTCGGCCCGAAGCATCGCGCCTACTACTCGGGCGACACCGGCCTGTTTCCGGCGATGCGCGAGATCGGCGAGAAGCTCGGGCCCTTCGATCTGACCATGATCGAGGTGGGGCAGTACAACCGCGCCTGGCCCGACTGGCACATCGGCCCCGAGCAGGCGGTGCGCGCGCACGAGCTGTTACGCGGGCGCGTCCTTCTGCCGATTCACTGGGGCCTCTTGACGCTCGCGTTCCACGGCTGGACCGAGCCCATCGAGCGCGCGGCGGTGGCGGCCAAGCAGGCGGGCGTGATGATCCTGACGCCGCGACCGGGGCAGCCGGTCGAGCCCGATGCGCCGCCGTCGCCGGAGCGCTGGTGGCCCGAGGTGCCGTGGAAGTCGGGCGCCGAGGATCCGATCGTATCGACCAAGATGGACCCGGGGGGAGCGCGCTGAAGCTCGTGCCGCCCGACGGGCGGTGCCGCGATCAGGGAAGCGGCGTGTAGGGCGGAAGCTTGGGCTCGATCTGCTGGACGCAGTCGGTCGACGCCATGTAGTAGGTCTGGTTGATCGACTGGTAGCCGTTCGGCGCGGTGGAGACGAGGTCGGCGAACGAGCGCAGGCCGGTCACCTTGCACGAGCGCCAGTAGACCGGCACCGGCTTGGCCACCGGGACCGATGGCTCGATCAGCGCCGTCCAGGTGCAGCTGCCCGCGTCGAGCTTGCAGGTCAGCTTCTTGAACGTGAAGCTCCAGTCGCCGCTGCACCAGGTGTCGCCGCAGATCTGGTTGAGCTGAAACAGGGCCGCCTTGCGCTGGGCGGCGGTCAGGTCGGTGGCGCCGCGATCTTCCTTGGCGTCGAGGGCCGAGGTGGTCTCGTCGACGGGGGCGGCGTCGCCGACCTCGGTGGCCAGCGGCGAGGCGCCGCAGCCGGCGAGCCCGAATGAAGCCGTGGCGACGGCAATGAGCATCAACGAGCGAAGGATGTGGCGTTGCGACATGGCGCGTTCCTTCGCAATCCCCACGCCAGCCGGAAGCCGGCGCAACTGCGCAGCACTACGTAGCGGCCGTCGTCGCTTTTCAGGACATGGCGTCCGCAGCAGCCGTCTGCGCCGCTGCGCTCAGCCGCGACGCTCAGCCCCGGCGAGGGCGGCGCGCGGGACCGCGACGGTCACATTCGTCGGCGGTGGGCATGCCCTTGCCGAGCGCTTTGGGCGCCCACGCCAGCACGGCGTCGACGAAGGCGCGCACCTGGGGCGGCACGAACTCGCGCTCGGGATAGACGATCGCCATGCGCCCCTCGCTCTGCATCGTCCCCGCCAGCACCTGCACCAGCGCGCCGCTCTCGACGAAGCTGCGCACGAGCATGAGCGGCATCAGCGCCAGGCCGAGGCCGCGCAGGGCGGCGTGGCAGCGCAAGACGATGTCGTTCGAGAAGAACGAGCCGTCGACGTGGATCTTGCCGCCGTCGCTGGTCGGCCACTGGGTCGCCGGCAGGTCGCCTTGCGCCAGGCCCATGATGCAGCGGTGCCGGGCCAGGTCGCGGCGCGTGCGCGGCGTGCCGTGCGTGGCCAGGTATGCCGGCGACGCCACGACGATGACCGGATCGCGCGCCAGCACGCGCACGACGAGGCCCGGCTCCAGCTCGTTCGAGGCGCGGATGGCGACGTCGTAGGCGTCGCGCTTGAGGTCCACCAGCTGGCTCGCGACATGGATCTGCAAGCGCAGCTCGGGGTACTTCGCCGCGAAGGTGCTCACCATCTCGTCGAACGAGTCGTTCATCATCGGCATCACCGAGACGCGCAGGTCGCCGCGGACGGTCTTGTCGTTGCGGCGCACGCTCGACTCGGCCTGGGCGACGGCGTCCAGCACGATGCGCGCGTGGCGGTAGAGCGCTTCGCCGGCGTCAGTCAGGACCAGGCTGCGCGTGGTGCGCTTGAGGAGGCGGGCGTCGAGGCGCTCCTCGAGGCGGGCCAGCCGTCGGCTGACCGTCGCGCGCGGCACGCCCAGCTCGGCGGCGGCGCGCGATAGCGACTTGGAGTCGACGGTCTTGGCGAAGGCGAGGAGCTCGGCCGTTTCGAGGGGGTCGCTCATTAGGATCAAATTGTAGCAAATGATGCCCATTGTTGAGGCATTGTGTCGGCCGCCCTGCCGACGCATGTTGCAGGTACTCACGGAGGAACGCTCATGAAGACCAGAAACATCGGGTACTGGACGACGACCGGTTTGGTCGCGCTCGGTTTTGCCGCCGGCGGCGTCGCCGATCTCAGCCGCTCGCCCGACGTCGTTGCCGCCATGGGCCACCTCGGTTACCCCGCCTATTTCGCCGCGCTCCTCGGCGCCTGGAAGGTGCTCGCCGTGCTGGCGCTCCTCGCGCCGCGCTTTCCACGCCTCAAGGAATGGGCCTACGCCGGCATCTTCTTCGACCTGAGCGGCGCTGCCGTCTCGCACGGCGTCAGCGGCGATGGCGCGGCAAAGGTGCTGACGCCGCTGGTCATCCTGGCGATCGCGGCCGCCTCGTGGGCGCTGCGCCCGACGAGCCGCACGCTCCGGCCGGTCGCGCTGCCCTCGGGCGCGCGTCGCACGGTCGACGACGCCGCAGTCGCCGCGTAGTTGCGGTCGCCGCGACGGAACCTACAGTAACGCGGAGGTCTCCATGTTCACGTATGCGTCGCTCTCGGTACCCTGGTGGGTGCGCGCGCTGGTCGCCACGTACGAGGCGGGCGTGCTGCTCGTGCCCGTCGCCGCCGCGCTGTTCATGGCCGCGTCGCTGTCGCCGATGCGAGCGAGATCGATCTAGGTCGGGAGATCAGACGCCGCCGGGCGGCTCGCGCCGGACGCCGGTCGACATGCGCAGGTGACCGCCGGTGCGGTCGAGGTCGAACCGCTCGCGCGAGGTGGCGCGCACGCTGCCGTCTTCGACGGCGAGCGTCCAGTAGTTGCAGAGCGTGCAGTGAAACTGCCAGTTGCCCTCGGGGCTCTTGGGCTCGGAGGAGAGCTTCGTATCGATGAAGCCCGTGCACTTCTTCGTGCCGCAACGAATTCTTCGGATTTTGTCGACCATCTCTCCCTGTAGTCTAGCAGTCGCGACGCGAAATGCCCGGCCTAATGGCGTCGCGGCGGCGGGCGATGACCGTCGCCACGCGGTGGTGACCGGTGGCCGCCGCGGGCGGGCGGGTGCGAGCCGCTGCGCGGCCCCTGGGAGCTGCCGCGCGGGGCGTGCGAGCCGGCGCGGGGGGCTGCTGGCGCGCCGGTGCGGGGGGCTGGCGCGCCGGTG
>JAQBQH010000032.1 GCA_028287105.1 Myxococcales bacterium | reverse complement strand
CAGCTTGCGCAGCCGGCTCTCGATCTCACCGAGCTCGATGCGATGGCCGCGCACCTTGACCTGCGCGTCATTGCGGCCGAGGAACTGCAGCGCGCCGTCGGCGCGATGGCGCCCGCGGTCGCCGGTGCGATAGAGCCGCGCGCCCGGCTCGACCGCGAACGGATCGGGCAAAAAGACCGGCGCGGTCCGCACCGGGTCACCGACGTAGCCGCGACCGACGCCGACGCCGCCGACGTACAGATCGCCCGCCACGCCGCGCGGCACCGGCTGGAGCTCGGCATCGAGCACATAGAGCTGCGTGTTGGCGATGGGGCGGCCGATCGGCACCGGCCCGTCGAACCCATCGTCGGCGGCGACGCGATGGTGCGTCACGTCGTCGGAGCACTCGGTCGGGCCGTAGGCGTTGAGCAGCGGAATGTCGGGGAAGCTGGCCGACCAGCGATGACACAGGTCGGCGGGGAGCGCCTCGCCGGTCGCGATCATCCAGCGCAGCGCGTTGAGCGGGGCCGCCGGTTTGCCGCGCAGCTCGATCTCGTCGAGGATGGCGCGCAGCATCGACGGCACGATCTCGACGACCGAAATGCGGCAGGCGTCGATCTCGTCGAGGAGCGCCACCGGATCGCGCACCGTCTCCTCGCCGAGCACCTCGACGCAACCGCCCACCGCCAGCGGCGCCAGCATCTGCCACACCGAGATGTCGAAACAGGCCGGCGCCGTCTGCGCCACCACGTCGCCCGCGGTCAGCTCGAGGTCGGCCACCTTGGCGTAGAGGTGGTTGAGCATGCCGCGCTGCTCGACCATCGCGCCCTTGGGCTTGCCGGTCGAGCCCGAGGTGTAGATGACGTAGGCCAGCGAAGACGGCAGCGCGCGGTCGCGCGAGCGGCTGACCGGCTCGCACGGACGGACGATTTGATCGAGCGCGCTCACCACCAGCGCGGCGCCGCTGTCGTCGATCACCTCCTGCTGCCGCTTTTCAGGATGCTCCGGGTCGAGCGGCAGATAGGCGGCGCCCGCCTTGAACACGCCGAGAATGGCGACCACGAGATCGATCCCGCGCGGCAGCCGCAGCGCGACGATGCTTTCGCGACCGATGCCGCGGGCGCCGAGGACGTGGGCGAGCTGCTCCGCCTGGGCGTTGAGCTCCGCGTAGGTCAGGGCGCGGCCGTTGCAACGCACGGCTACGGCGCGCGGCGTGCGGGCCGCCTGCGCGGCGAACAGCTCCGCCATCGAGTCGTACGCGGGAAACGAGCGCGTCGTCTCGTTCCAGGCGCGCGTGAGGCGGTGCTGCTCGCCGGCGGTCACGAGCGGCAGGCGCGCCACCGGCACGTCCGGCTGCTCCACGAGGGCGGTCAACAGCACCGCGAAGTTGTCGACCAGCGATCCGATGGTCTCGTCGTCGAAGAGGTCGGCGTTGTACTCGAACGCGCCCTTGATGCCGTCGGCGTCGGGGACGATCTCGATCGACAGGTCGTACTGCGAGTGCTCGGTCTGGATGGGGAACCCCTCGACGGTGAGGCCGTCCATCTCGAACTGCGACGCGGGCGTGTTGTGGAAGGTGAACATGGTCTGGAACAGCGGCGAGACGTGCGGATCGCGGTCGACGTGCATCGCCTCGACCACGTGCTGGAACGGCAGCTCCTGATATTGATAGGCGCTCAGCGCCGTCTCCCGCGCCTGCCGGAGGATGGCGCGGAAGCCGTCGGCGCCGTCGATGCGGCCGCGTAAGACCAGCGTGTTGACGAAGAAGCCGACCAGCGGCTCGAGCTCAGGCCGGTGGCGATTGGCGATCGGCGTGCCGATGAGAATGTCGTCCTGACCGGTGTAGCGCGCGAGGAGGATCTGCAGCGCCGCCAGCATCGCCATGAACGGCGTCGCGCCTTCGCGCCGGCCCAGCGCCTCCAGCGCGGCGTAGACGCGGCGATCGATGGCGATGGGGCGACCGCGCAGGCGACCGTTGACCGCGCGGCGCGGCCGATCGAGCGGCAGCGGAAGGACGAGCGGCGCCCCCGCGAGCGCTTGCTTCCAGTAGGCCACCTGCTCGACCAGCACCTCGCCGCGCAGGTGCTGCCGCTGCCACACGGCGAAGTCGGCGTAGGCCAGCCCGAGCGGCTCGAGCGGCGAGGGCTGCCCATTGGCGAAGGCTCGGTAGAGCGCCGCCAGCTCCTCGGCCACGACGCCCATCGACCAGCCGTCGAACGCGATGTGATGGGTGACGATCGAGAGCGTGTGGTCCTCGTCGCCGCTGCGGACGAGGATGACGCGGCAAATCGGTCCGGCCACGAGGTCGAACGGCTGGCCGGCCTCACGCTCGAGCAGGCGCTGCAGCTCGGCCTCGCGCGCGGCGGCGGGAACGTCGCCGAGATCCACGAAGCGCGGTGGCGCCACCGGGATGGCGCCGAGGATCTGCGAGGGCTCGTCTTCACCGTCGGCGTAGGTCGAGCGCAGCACCTCGTGACGGCGCAGCAGCTCCACCACCGCGCGCTCGAGGGCGGCGCGCGCCAGCTTGCCGCGCATGCGCAGGGCGAACGGCACGTGCCAGGCGTTCTGCCCCGGGTCGAGCCGGTCGAGGAACCACAGCCGCTCCTGCGAGAACGAGAGCGGAAAGGCGCGCTGGCGATCGCCGGCGCGAATGGGCGCGGCGCCGCTCGGCGTCGAGCCGGCGCGGGCCGCGTCGACGACCTCGGCCAGCCGCGCCACCGTGCGCCGCTCGAACAGCGCGCGCACCGGCAGCTCCACGTCGAGGACGGCGCGGGCGCGCGAGATCACCTGCGTGCCGAGGAGCGAGTGGCCGCCGAGCGCGAAGAAGTCGTCGTCGACACCCACGCGCGGCAGGCGCAGCACCTCGGCGAACACCTGCGCCAAGGTCCGCTCGGTGTCGGTGCGCGGCGCGACGAAGGCAGCCTCGCTGTCGACGGCGGCCGGGCCGCTGCGCCCGAGCGCCGTGCGATCGATCTTGCCGTTCGGGGTCATCGGCAGGGCGTCGAGACGCACGAACGCCGACGGCACCATGTAGTCGGGCAGCTGGGACGCCAGCCGCTCGCGCAGCTCGGCCGCCGTCGGGGCCGGCTCGCCTGCCGCCACGATGTAGGCCACCAGCCGCTTGTCGCCGGGGCTGTCCTCGCGCGCGAGCACCGCGGTGGCGCGAATGCCGTCGAGCGCCTCGAGCGCCGACTCGATCTCGCCCAGCTCGATGCGGTAGCCGCGCACCTTGACCTGGTGGTCCATGCGACCGAGGTACTCGAGGTTCCCGTCGTCGCGCCAGCGCGCGAGGTCGCCGGTGCGGTACATGCGCGCGCCCGGCTCGTTGGTGAACGGGCAGGGCACGAAGCGCTCGGCGGTCAGCGCCGGCCGATGCAGGTAGCCGCGCGCCAGGCCTTCGCCGGCGAGATGCACCTCGCCGCTGACGCCGATCGGCACCGGCTCGAACGACGCGTCCAGCACGTAGGCCTGGCCGTTTTCGAGCGCGCGCCCGATGGTCGGCGCCGTGCCGTCGCGCGGCACCAACGTGAAGGTCGAATAGGTCGTGTCCTCGGTGGGTCCGTAGAGGTTGTAGAGCCGCTCCACCGTCGGGATGCGGTGCAGCGCCTCCGCCAGGGTCGCCGTCAGCGGCTCGCCCGCGAGGCAGACCGTGCGCACCGACGGCGGCAGCCCGCCGGAGCGCACCAGCTCCTGCGCCGCCGACGGCACCGTGTTGAGCAGCGTCACGTCGCCGATGGCGGCGCGCTTGGGCAGGGCCAGCGCGTTGGCCACGACGATGACCTTGCCGCCGACCGAGAGCGGCACGAACAGCTCGAACACCGAGAGGTCGAAGCAGATCGACGTCGCGAAGAGCACGCCGGCGAGCTCGTCGCGCGAGAATACCTTTTGCGCCCAGCGGATCAGCGCCACCGGGCCGCGGTGCGGAATCGCCACGCCCTTGGGTTGGCCGGTCGATCCCGACGTATACAGGACGTACGCGAGCTGATCGGCGCTCACGCGCGCGGGCGGCGGGGTCGTAGGGCAGCCGGCAGACTCTTGCGGGTCGTCGAGCCGCACCACGTGCGCGTCGTGCGCCGGCAGCTTCGCCTCGAGCCGCCGCTGCGTCACCAGCACCGGCACGCGCGCGTCCTCCAGCATGAACGCCAGGCGGTCCGCCGGATACGCAGGATCGAGCGGCACGTACGCGCCGCCCGCTTTCAAGATCCCGAGCAGGCCCACGACCATGTCGAGCGAGCGCTCGACGCAGATGCCGGTGCGCACCCCCGGGCCGACCCCGAGCGACTGCAGGTGGTGGCCGAGCCGATTGGCGCGCTCATCCAGCTCGCGGTAGGTGAGCCGCTGCCCGTCGCACTCGACGGCCACGGCCGCCGGCGTACGCGCCGCCTGCTCCTCGAACAGCTCGTGCGCGCAGGCGTCGCGCGTATAGTCGACCGCCGTGTCGTTCCAGCGGTCCAGGAGCTGCCGCCGCTCGACGTCGCCCATGAGCGACAGCGCGCGCAGCGGCGCCTCGGGCGCCTCGAGCGCACCCGCCAGCAGCATCTGGAAATGCTCGGCCATGCGCCGCACCGTCGCCGCGTCGTAGAGCTCGGCGGAATACTCGAGCACGCCGGCGAAGCCGTCGCGCACCGGCTCGATCTCGAGCGTGAGGTCGAACTTGGACGCCGGCGGGCGCGCATAGGCGACCTCGATGGCGAGGCCGCCGCGCTGCGCGGCCGCGACCGGGGCGTTCTGCAACGCGAACATGGTCTGAAACAGCGGCGTGCGGCTGGTATCGCGCGGCACGCCCAGCGCCTCGACGACACGCTGCAGCGGCACTTGCGTGTGCGCGAACGCAGCGGCAGCGGCCTGCACCTCGTCGACCAGCGTGGCGAAGGTCTTGCCCGCCTCGGGGCGCGCGCGCAGGACGGCGGTGTCGGCGAAGAAGCCGATGAGCCCCTCGGTCTCCGAGCGCGTGCGATTGGCCACGGGCGTGCCCACGAGCAGGTCTTCCTGTCGCGAGTAGCGGGCCAGGAGCGCCGTCCACGCGCTGAACAGTGTGGCGAACGGAGTGACCCCGCGCGCGCGGCTCCACGCCTCGAGCCGGTGGCGCAGCTCCGCCGAGAGCGCGAAGCTCACCCAGCCCCCGCGTGACGAGCGCACGGCCGGCCGCGGCCGATCGGTCGGCAGCTCGAGCGACGTGGGCGCGCCGGCGAGGAAGCGGGTCAGCTTCTCGACGCCGGCCGCGGCGCCGTCGCCACCGAGCTGCGTGCGCTCCCAGGCGGCGAAGTCGGCGTAGCCGACCGGCAGTGGCGTGAGCGGCGACGGCAGCCCCTCGGCGAACGCGGCGTGCAGCGCGGCCAGCTCGTCGACGAGCAGGTGCGCCGACCAGCCGTCGGCCACGATGTGGTGCACGCCGATGATGAGCGCGTGATCGGCGCGCGCCAGGCGCACCAGCTTCGCGCGCAGGAGCGGGCCGCGCTCCAGGTCGAACGGCCGCTTGGCTTCGTCGCGCTCGAGGCGGCCGAGCTCGGTGAGCTTGTCGCGCTCCCCGCCGGTGAGCGCCACCAGCGGCAGCTCGACGGGCGACGGCGGCTGGACGTGCACGGTCGCGCGGCCGCCCTCAGCTGGAAACGTCATGCGCAAGGAGTCGTGGCGGCCCACAAGCTCGGTGAGCGCGCGCTCGAGCGCCTTGCGCTGGAGCGCCCCGCGCAGACGCACCGTGAACACGATGTTGTAGGCGAGCAGCTGCGGCTCGAGTTGCGCCAGGAACCACAGGCGCTCCTGCGCGAACGACGGCACCCGCGCCGCCGCGTCGACGGGGACGATGGGGGCCGACGGCTCCGGGCTTCCCTGCGCGAGCAGCGCGTCCACGGTCGCCGCGATGCGCTCGACGGTGGCGGCCGACAGCAAGAGCTCGATGGGCACGGCCGCGCCGAACGCCTGGCGCAGCGCCATCACCGCGCGTGCGGCGAGGAGCGAATGGCCACCCAGGCGCACGAAGTCGTCACCCAGGCCGATCTCGGCGACGCCCAGCACCTGGCGCAACAGCTCGACCACGCGGCGCTCGGTGTCGGTGCGCGCCGCCATCACCGTCTCGCCCGCTGCGCGCCCGCCGATCGGCGGCGCCGGCAGCGCGCCGCGATCGATCTTGCCGTTGGGCGTCAGCGGCAGCGCCTCGAGCTGCACGAATGCCGAGGGCACCATGTACTCGGGCAGCTTGCGGAGCAGCCCCTCGCGCAGTGCCGACAGCGCCGGCGCCGTCTCGCTCGCCGCAACGAAGTAGGCGACGAGCCGCTTGTCGCCCGGCACGTCCTCGCGCGCGAGCACCGCGGTCGCGCGCACGCCGTCGAGCGCCTCGATGGCCGACTCGACCTCGCCGAGCTCGATGCGATAACCGCGCACCTTGACCTGGTGGTCGATGCGGCCCAGATAGTCGAGGTCGCCGTCGTCACGCCAGCGCGCCAGATCGCCGGTGCGATACATGCGCGCGCCGGCTGCCTCGCTGAACGGATTGGGCACGAAGCGTTCGGCGGTCAGCGCCGCGCGATGCAGGTAGCCGCGCGCCAGGCCCTCGCCCGCGAGATAGACCTCGCCGCTCATGCCGATCGGCACCGGCTCGAGCCGCGCGTCCAACACGTAGGCCTGCCCGCCCGCGAGCGGGCGCCCGATGGTCGGCGCCGTGCCGTCGCGGCCGTCGTCTTCGCGCGCCACGAGCGCGAAGGTCGAATAGGTCGTGTCCTCGGTGGGGCCGTAGAGGTTGTAGAGCCGCTCCACCGTCGGGATGCGATGGATGGCGGCGGCCAGCGTCGCCGTGAGCGGCTCGCCGGCGAGACAGACCGTGCGCACCG
>JAQBQH010000028.1 GCA_028287105.1 Myxococcales bacterium | reverse complement strand
CACGGCGATTGGCCGCGCTCGCTCGACGAGATGGACGAGCGCAAAGAGCTAGCGCGTGCGCAGATGAAAGACGACGCAGGCGACTAGATAGACGAGCCCGCCCGCCAGCATGTACTCGGGCAGGCGGTGGAACAGGCCCGCGGTGTAGCCGACGGCGACGATGACGGCCAGCAGCACCGTCAGCGCGCGGCTGCGCAGGCGACCGAGCCTGGGCACGCGCAGGGGCGAGAGCATGCCGATGGCGCCGATGAGGAGCGCGAGCGGCATCCACGGCAGGAGCGCATCGAGACGCGCGCCGCCGAGGAGGCGCCAGGGGTCGGAGGTCTCGGGCGCGGTCCACGCCGGGTCGGAGTATTTCAGCACGGTCAGGAACGCGACGCCGACGATCCCCGCCGTCATCGTCGACGGCGTGCCGCGGTAGTAGTCGGTGTGGCCGTGCGCCGAGGCGACGTTGAAGCGCGCCAGCCGCCCGGCCGTCGCCAGCGTCCAGGCGCAGCACATGGCCACGAGCGCGGCGCGCAGGGCCGGCGAGGACCAGCCGAGCTCAGGGTGGCGCGCGTAGAAGGCGTAGAACACGGCCGACGGCACCACGCCGAAGATGGTCAGGTCGGCGAGCGAATCGAACTGCACGCCGAACTCGCTCGACGCCTTCAAGAGCTTGGCCGCCGCACCGTCGAGCCGATCGGTCAAGGTGCCGTACAGCCCCCACCAGGCGGCGGCCAGGATGCGCCCGGCGATGGCGTCCTCGATCGCGAGCACCGCGAAGACGATGCTGGCCGCGGTGAACGCGTTCGGCGTCGCGAGGCGCCACCACGCGATGCGCCTCGCCTCGGCCATCAGCCCTTGTTGCGGTCCTTGCCCATGAGCTTGGAATAGAGGAGCTGTCCGAGGCTGTCGATCATCATCTTCTCGACGGCGCCCTCGAGCCGTTCGCGCTCGTCGGTGCCGTCGTAGATGAAGCGGATGCCCATGCCGGGCTCGTGGTCCTCGGCGACGCCGGGCGGCGACGGCTGACCCTCGCGCTTGACCCACTTGACCTCGCCGCGGATCTCGATCGGCTTGGTCATCTTGGGAACCCCGAGCTGAAAGAGGAACACCGTGCCGACGTCGAGCGGCTTCTTGGTGCGGATGAACGTCCCGCCCTTGCAAATGTTCTTCGTGTAGTCGGCGAAGAACGTATTTAGCTTCTTGTACTCGACTTTGAGTTGTATCGGGACGCGGAGTGAATCGCGACGATCGTCGTCGGACATGGATTGCAGACCTTGGAGTTTGAGGATATCCACAATGCGCGTGCGAGTCGAGAGGGGCTGGACAATCGGACTTCTGCTCCTCGGGGCGGGGCTCTGTCTGGTGCCGCTCTTCGACGTGCTGGGCTACGAATGGTGCCTTGCCATGGCGGTTTTCTCGTCGCTGGCCGGGGCGCATGTAGGGGCAGTGCGCACGTGGCGCGAACGGCGGGAGCGGCCGCCCTCGTCGGTGACGGCGGCCGACGCCCGGCCCGGCTCGACGGTGGCGCGGCTCTGGTGGACGGCGACAGCGCGGGTCTGGCTGGCGCTGGCGCTGCCGCTTTTGGCGGTGCTGGCCAACGCCCTCAGGGTACGAAATTGCGATCTGGGGGCCGGGATCGGCTGGTTCGTCATGCTGCCGGTATTGTCGGCGGCGACCGGCGCGGGGGCGGGCGTGGTGGTGGGCCTGGTGCGGCCGTGGCGCGGGCGGGTGGCGCTGACGGCGGCGGCGATGGGCGTCGTCGTCGCCTCGGTCGCCTGGGGTGTGTGGCGCTTCTATGCCGCGCCGCCCATCTTCGGCTACGACCCGTTCGTCGGCTATTTCGCGGGGACGCTGTACGACGAGGAGGTCGCGATCACGCGCGCGTTTTTGTGGGCGCGGCTGTATCACGTCGCCTGGCTGACGCTGATGCTGGCGCTGTGCGCGCGTCACCTCGACGGCGGATCGCTGACGCTCAGGCTGCGGCCGCATGGGATGCGCGTGCTCGCCGTGTTGGTCGCTGCCGCGGTCGCGGTGGCGCTCCTGTTGGCGCGGCGAGCCGATCTCGGCTTCCACCTCGACGCGGCCGATATCGCCAAGCGGCTCGGCGGCGAGAAGCGTACCGAGCACTTCGTGCTGCACTACTCGCCGGGCGGGCCGTTCGCCAAGGACATCGAGCTCTACGCGGCCGACGACGAGCTGCGCTGGTCCCAGCTCGAGCGCTGGTTCGGGCGTGCGCCCGCCGCGCCGGTGCACGCGTTTCTTTTCGACAACGTCGCGCAGAAGCGCGCGCTCATGGGCGCCGGCCACACCTTCATCGCCAAGCCGTGGCGTCGCGAGATCTACCTGCAGCACGACGCCTGGCCGCAGCAGGTGACCTGGCACGAGCTGGCGCATGTCTTCGGAGCGCCCTTCGGCGATCGGCTGTTCGGCATCGCGCGTCGCGGCCTGCGGTTCAACGTCGGGCTCATCGAGGGCGTCGCCGTCGCCGCGTCGTGGTCGGGCAATCCGCTGACGCCGCATCAGCAGGTCAAGGTGCTGAAGGACGCCGGGCTCATCGACGACGCCACGCTCGGCCAGGTCATGGGACCGCGCTTCTTCGGCATCGCCGCGGCGCAGGCCTACGCGGTCGCCGGGTCGTTCTGCCGCTTTCTGGCCGACACGCGCGGCACGGCCAAGCTGCTCGAGATCTACGGCGCCGCGGGCACCGCCGGCAGCTGGGAGCGCGTCTACGGGGTCAGCTTCGATACGCTGCGCGTCGAGTGGCAGCAGCGCCTCGATGCGGAGGTGGTGCCGCCGGCCGAGCGCGCGGTGACGCTCGAGCGGATGAAGCGGCCGAGCGTCTTTCAGCGTGCCTGCGCGCACGCGGTGGCGCTGAGGAAGCAGTCGGCGCGCGAGGCGGCGCAGGCGGGAGATCGCGCGCGCGCGCTGGCCGAGTGGGATGCGGTCTGCAGCGACGAGCCCGGCGATCCGCAGAACCAGCTCGACGCCATGGATGCCGCCATCGCCGCCGGCGAATGGGCCGAGGCGCGGCGGCGCGCGCGCGCGGTGCTGGCGGTGAAGGAGCTCAACGGCGTCGTGCGCGGCCGCGTCGAGATGGCGCTCGGCGATCTGGCGCTCGTCGACAACAATGTCGATCTCGACGGCGCGCGCGTGCACTACGAGGCGGCGTCGAAGTTTCCCGCCGACGAGGCGACGGCGCGACTGACCACGGTAAAGCGGCTGGTGCTGCGCTGGCCGCCGGGCCCGTCACAGACGCAGCTGGCGCTGCTCTTGGCCGGCGCCAATCACGATCCGGCCGTCGACCTGGCGACGTTGCAAAAGCTGGTCGACCGCGATCCGCATCGCGCGCTCTACCACTACCTCCTGGCCAAGCAGCTGTTCGCGCGCGCGCGATGGGCCGAGGTCGTGGCCGAGCTCAACGCGCCCGCCGAGGAGCGGCTGCCCGACGCGCGCTTCGAGCGCGAGGCGGCGCGGGTCGAGGGCGCGGCGCTGTTTCGGCTGGGGCGCCTCGCCGAGGCGCGCGCGATCTTCGACAAGCTCGCCGCCGATCCCGAGGCCGGTGAAGCGGTGCGCCTCGACTCCGCCGATTGGCGCGCCCGCTGCGACTTCGCCGCCACGCATCCGTCCAGGCATCCCGCCACGGACCCGGCCACTCAGCCGGCCACGCACGCGGCCCCGGCCGCGCCGTGACCAGGCTCGCCGTCGTCCTCAATCCCCACGCGCTCGGCGTGCGCCGCGCCCCCGGCCTGGCCGATCGCCTGCGCGCCGTCCTCGGCGATGGCGGCGACATCGTCGTCACACGGACGCCCGCCGATCTCGCGGTGGCGGCGCGCCGCTTCGCCGCCGAGGGTGTGGAGCTGGTCGCCGCCTGCGGTGGAGACGGTACGCTGCTGTCGACGGTGAGCGAGCTGGTCCAGGCCTACGGCGCCGATCGCCTGCCGACCTTCGCCATCCTGCGCGGCGGCACCGTCAACACGATCGCGCGCAACCTCGACATCCGCGGCCGCCCCGAAGAGATCCTGGCGCGTCTCGTCGCCCGCGCGCGCGCGGGCCAGGTGCCCGCCGTCGGACAAGACCTCCTCGCGGTCAATGGTCTCTACGGCTTCCTCTTCGCCTCGCTCATGGGCGCGCGCTTCCTCGAGGCCTACTACGGCGGCTTTCGCCCCGGGCCAACCTGGGCCGCGATGCTGACCGCGCGCACCGTCGTCTCTTCGTTCATCCAGGGCAAGCTGGCGCGCTGGCTCTTCTCGCCGGTCGACATGGAGCTCACCGTCGACGGCGAGCGTGTGCCGCCGCAGCCCTATCGCCTGCTGGTCGCGTCGGTGGTCAAGGACGTCGGGCTCGGCTTCAAGGTGCCGTGGCAGGCCGGCACCGAGGAGGGGCGCTTTCACCTGGTGGCATCGGGCCTGTCGACGACCGCGATGGCGCTGCAGCTGCACCGCGTCTTCGCCGGCCGGCCGCTCGTCGGCGCGCCGCACCTCGACCGGCTCGCCACCCGCGTCCACATCCGCTTCATGCAGCCCCAGACCTACACGCTCGACGGCGACCTCTTCCGCTCCACCGACGTAGATCTCGTCACCGGACCGCGGTTGCAGATCGCCCGACCGTAGCGCCGCGCGCTGCTACACTTGCCTCGTGCATTCGCTGCTGCTGGCGCTCACCACCCTCGCCGCCATCCCCGATGGCGCCTTCGTGCGCGCCGAAGGGGGCCGCTTCACCGTCGGGGGTCAGCCGTTCGTCTTCGTCGGCGCCAACCTCGACGTCATGCACGGCGCCGGCGAGCGCGCGCGCGTCGAGGACACGCTCGGGGCGGCGCGGGCCGATGGGCTCACCGTCGGCCGGGTCTGGGCGCTCGGCGAAGGCGACGCGGCCTCGCCGCCCTGGTCACGCGCGCATCAGCTCTTCCGCGTCGCGCCCGAGGCCTGGCTCGACGCCGGCTACGATCAGCTCGACCGGGTGCTCGCCGCCGCGCGCGCCCGCGGCTTGCGCCTCATCATCACCTTGTCGAACTACTGGGACGACTTCGGCGGCATCCGCCAATATCTGGCGTGGGCGGGCCTCTCGACGGAAGGATTCGCCAACCGCGATCGCTTCTTCAGCGATCCGAAGGTGCGGACCTGGTTTCGCGCGCATCTCTTGCGCCTCGTCGAGCGCACCAATCGCATCACCGGCGTGCGCTACGCCGACGATCCGACCATCTTCGCCTGGGAGCTGATGAACGAGTCGCAGGTCACCACCGCCGACGGCGCGCTCGCGCGACGCGCCTGGATCGACGAGATGGCGACCTTCTTGCGGTCGCGCGATCCGCAGCACCTCGTGACGCCGGGCGTGATGGGCTACACCACCCGCGCCGAGCGCGCCGAGTGGCTCGCGATCTGCCGGCTGCCGTCGGTGGACTACTGCGACAGCCACCTCTATCCCGAGACCACCGACCGCGTCACCACGCAGGCGCGGCTCGAGGCGTACATCGACGACCGCGTGCAGCTGGCGCGCTGGGTGGCGAAGAAGCCGATCGTGTTCGGCGAGTTCGGCTTCCACACCGACGCGCCGGCCTGGCTCGAGCGGCCGCGCGCCGACTGGTTCGCCGCCTTCCTCGCACGCGCGCTCTTCGACGGCGCCGGCGGGGCGCTGGCCTGGATCTACCAGCCGTGGAACGGCCACGCGCGCGACTTCGGCATCTATGTAGATCGCCCCGACACCGACGACGTGCGCGCCGAGCTACGCCGCTTCGCCGCCGTCGCCGCCGCGCCGGCCGCGCGCGAGAACCCGCTCCTCGGCGAGGCGCACGGCGACGCGCTCTTCTACGATCCCTACGTCGCCGAAGCGCGCTCGCCGCATCAGCACGACGTACCGGGCGCGGTCGAGATCCCGCCGGGCGCGTTCGCGTCCGGCCGCTGGGAGCGCCTCGGCAGCTGGGGCGCAGGCGCGACCGCGCACGCCTACGGCGCCGCCGACGGCTGGTTCGACTACAGCTTCACGCTCACGCGCGGCGCGTCGCCGACGCTGGTGGCGCGGCTGTCCTCGGAGTGGCCGGGCTCGAGCGCTCCGGCGGACGGCGGCTCCGACGTCGTCGTCTCCGTCGACGGCGTGCGCGTCGCCACGCTCGGGGTCATCGCCGACGACGGCCTCGGCCGCCAGGAGCACATCGCGCTCGGCAAGCTGCATGCCGGCCGCCACGTCGTCCGCCTCGCCGTCGAGCCGAGCGAGCGCGCCCACGGCCTCTGCATCTACGGCGACGAGCGCGCCCCGATGCGCATCGTCACCGCCGCGCCTACGTCGCGCTGATC
>JAQBQH010000392.1 GCA_028287105.1 Myxococcales bacterium | reverse complement strand
CACTCCCCTTCCCCGTCGACGAACCGTCGACGAGTGGTACTGCGGAGAAGGCATACCGTTTACAGTGGCGGGACCGCGCCGGATTCACACCGGCTTCCCTTGGCCTCGGAACGCTATTCAGTTGTCGGCGACACTGTTACGCCCGCGCGCGCAACGCGTCAAGACGAACGTGCGGTCCGATCATTGGACTTGATCTGTCGCAGCCGCGATGGTGTTCTAGAACGATGGGGAGGAAGGCAATTATTCTGGCCGTATGCATGTGCGTCAGCGCACACGCGTGGGCACAAGGTACCGATGACCCACGGAGAGCGGCCGCGCGAAGACACTACCAGGAAGGCACGAAGGCATTCGACCTCGGCCACTACGATGAGGCGATCAAAGAATACGAAGAGGCGTACCGCAACTTCGACGACCCCGTTCTCCTCTACAACCTCGCTCAGGCGCACCGCCTCGCTGGTCATACGCCCGACGCGCTTCGTCTCTATAAGGTGTATTTGAATCGCGCGCCCAAAGCGACCAACCGCGTCGAGGTGCAGACCAAGATCGCGGCGCTCGAAAAGGTCGTCGAAGAGCAGCGCCGCTCGCAGAACATCCCTCCCGATCAGCCGATTCGCCCCGGAAGCGGTCCGTCGACATCCACGCAGGCGGAGCCGAGCAGCGCGCAACCGACGACCCCGACAGTGACGACGACGACGGCGCAGCCCGTCGTGACGACGGCGCAGCCCGCGCCGGTGACTCGTCCCGATCGTCCCGCCGTGCCCGGACGTGGCAAGAAGATCGGCGGTCTCGCCCTCGCGGTCGTGGGACTCGGCGCGGTCGGCGCCGGTATCGCGATGGGCGTGCTCGCGAAGAATGCCGGCGACGCCGTGACCGCCGAGGCCAAGGCGCACGAGCCGTTCCAGCCGGCGAAGGAAAGCGCCGGCCAGACGAACCAGATCCTCGAAGGCGTCTTCATCGGCGTCGGCGCAGCAGCGATCGCGGGGGGCGCCGTCCTCTACTACTTCGGTCGCCGCGAGGCAGCGCGCGCGGGATATCACGGCGTCGTTGTCGCGCCGTCCATCTCGCCGCAGCACGTCGGCGCGTTCATGCAGGTGAGCTTCTGATGCGCCACGTACAATCGATCCTCTTCACCGTCTGCGCCGTGGCGTTGTGGACGGGATCCACGATGACGGGCTGTTACAAACCGTCGATCCAGAACGGCGAGCTTCAATGCTCGTTCGGCACGAAGGAGTGTCCGGCCGGATTTCACTGCGCCAGCGACGGCACCTGTTGGCGCAACGGCCAGGAGCCGGGCGGCGGCGGCGGCACCGACGATATGGGCCCCACCGGTACCAATCTCGCGCCGGGCGAGCCCTGCGCGACGGCAGACCAGTGCACCTCCGGCTTCTGTGCGCCCGAGGGCGTCTGCTGCAACAGCGCCTGCACCGGTGGCTGCGAAGCGTGCAACCTGCCCGGCTCGCCAGGCGTCTGCTCTCCAGTGCCCGCCGGTATGGCGCCGACGACGAGCCACGACAGCTGCGGCCCCGACGCGCAGTCGACCTGCATGCGCGACGGCACCTGCGATGGCGCCGGCGCGTGCCGCCTCTGGAACGACGTCATCTGCAAACCGGGATCGTGCGATCCGACGACGAACAAGGCAACCGCGGCGTCGAAGTGCAACGGCATGGGCACGTGCGTGACGCCCAACGCCATCGTCTGCGATCCGTTCCTTTGTCTGCCCGATATGACGGCGTGCTACCCGACCTGCTCCGGCACGTCGACGGGCTGCAAGCCGCCGAACTCGTGCAATGCCGGGTCGTGCGGCCCGAAAGCCAACGGCAGCCCCTGCACGATGGGGACTCAGTGCGCGTCGAACAGCTGCTCGCCCGACGGCTTCTGCTGCGACATGGCGTGCACGGGCAAGTGCGAAGCGTGTGACATCGCGCCGAACGTCGGCACCTGCACCGCGCTGACCGCGGGGCAGCCGCATGCCGGCCATGGCGGCAACTGCGCCGGCGCGCCCGGCACCTGCGGCGGCGTATGCGCGGCGGGCAACCGCGCCATCTGCACGTTCGATACGACCAAGGTCTGCTCGGCGCAGACCTGCGCCAACGGCACGACGCAGCAGAACGCGTCGACCTGCAACACCAGCGGCGCCTGCAACGCACCGACGACGACCGGCTGCGGCAGCTATCTCTGCAGCGGTACGGCGTGTCTGTCGAGCTGCAACGCCGACGGCAACTGCGCGCCGGGCACGCCGTACTGTAACGCCCCCACCTGCCTCGCGACCAAGCCGCAAGGCCGCGCGTGCGGGGGCGCGGGCGAGTGCACCAGCACCTTCTGCAGCGACGGCTATTGCTGCAACGCCGCTTGCACCGGCCAATGTACCCGCTGCGACGCAACACCGGGCACGTGCAGCAACACCGGCAACGGCGTTGCGCCGGTCAATGGGCGCGCGGCGTGCGGCTCCAGTGTCGGCTGTTACGGCACCTGCACGGGCAGCGGCACCTGCGGCAACTACCCCAGCGGCAACGCTTGCACGCGCAGCGATGGCGTCGCGGACGTTTGCGCGGGCAACGGTCATTGCGGCAGCGGCTGCTTCGTGGCGGGTACCATGGTCGACACCGCCGATGGACCGCGCGCGATCGAAACGATCGAGCCGGGTACGATGGTGCGGGCGTTCGACGTGCGCTCGGGACGCGAGGCCATGCGTAAGGTGCTCGACCTTCAGTCACGGCGGTCGCGCGCGCTGGTCGAGATCGGGCTCACCGACGGTTCGACCCTGGTCGTCACGCCGGAGCATTACTTCTGGGTGGCGGGGCCAGGATGGGTGCGCGCGCTCGAGTTGGCGCCGACCGACAGGTTGCGCACCAGCGACGGAACGCTCATCGCGATCGCGGCGCTGTCGTCGAGCTACCGCGGTGACGGCGCGACGGCGACCGACGTCTTCAATCTCATTGTCGAAGGCGAGAATACCTATTTCGTCGGTGAGCTGCCCGTGTTGGTCGAGTCGTGCGACTTCACCAACTTTTCGTCGCTGACGTTCGACGACATTCCGAATTGAAGCGCCTTGCCCTGATGCTGGCCGCGGCCGGCGTGGTCGCGGTCATCTGGATCGCACCTCGCTTCGGCCGCCACGAGGTATCGCCGGCTGGGCCGGTCTCGCTGCCAGACCGTTGGATCGCAGTCTACGGAGCGATCACGCATGATTTGACGCTGGTGCGCGATCCCATGCGTTATCGGGCGCGTTCACCGGTGACGCGCGCTGCTGCGTGTGTCGCGCTTCCGCAGTGGGCGCTGCAGGTGGGCACCCGCGACGACGACCAGGTGATGCTCGATCCGAAGGAGCCGGCGGTGCTGCTGCTCTCGCACGACTTCCTTCGGCGCGTCGCGGCAGGGGCGGAGCCGTGCACCGCCGGCGACAGCTCACCGGTGCGTCGCTTCCCATTGCACAGCGGCAAGGTGCCCTACCGCGGCATCATCGCCGACGGTCGGCTGCTGATCAGCTTCTTCGGCGACAATCTCATCGAGGAGTACACCGTCGCGCCGGGGCACGACGAGGGCGCCGCCAACGTCATGTTCGTGCGCGACATCCACTTCGACGCGCACGAGAACCTCGGTCTGTCCGATCTCATGATCATCGGTCAACGTCTCGTGGTCGCAGCCAGCGGCTTCTTCTGCTTCGCGCGCGACTGCCCGCGCGGCCACTTTCACGACGGGCACCTCTACTCGGTGCCACTGAGGAACGTTCGCTGGCCATTCCTCGATGCCAAACCGAGCAACGTCAACGCCTCGGGGCTGTACCGCCATCCGAGCGGCGACGTCTGGCTGCTCAACGCCGGCGACTACAGCGGTGGGTACGGCAGCATTCAGCAGATCCGTGACGTCGACCCGCCAACGCTCGACGCCGAAGTGCGCTTGCCGCGCAACGCGGCGCCCGGGTCCGCCTATCCGCTCGACGCCGATCATTTCGTCGTGCTGCAGTTCTCGGGCGAGCACCTGTTCGTATTCGACGCGCGCGACGGCAGGCTCGACAAGATCCTGCGCTTCGACGGCGCCGGCTTCAGCGAGATCGCGCGCGACATCGCGGCACTGCCGGACCGGGCGAGCAGCGACTTCCAGTATGTCCTGGCCATTCCCGATCGCGCCGGCGACGCCTACTTCGTCGACAGTAAGCGCGAGCAGTTGCTGGGTGTGCACAGCGAGGCCGGCAAATTGACGGTCACCGCGACCATTCCGGTCGGCGGCAGCGGGCCGGCACGACGTTCGCCGAGCTGGGCGTTCTGGCTGTAGG
>JAQBQH010000380.1 GCA_028287105.1 Myxococcales bacterium | reverse complement strand
GTGGCGAGCGACGTCGAGGTGGTGCTGGTGCCGCGCACGCTGTTCCAGGCAAGCAGCACGTCGTTGGAGAAGGCGACCTCGGTCGTGCGCGGGATCACGACACGCGCGGATTGCGGGTAGTCGATCGACGCGCTCCACACCGCACCGTCGCCGGCGCCGACCCAGAACGCGTTGTGCGAGCGGTCGACGGTCAGCGCGCGAAGCCCGGCCTCCTTGGAGAGTCGCGTCTCTTGGGGGCCGCCGTTCGTCGACGGTGGCGGCTCGGTTGCCATGTCCGGCGTCATCGGCGGCGGGGCCGGCGGCACGTAGGGGATTTCGTGATCGAGGGAGTGATCGCCGCAGCCGGCGACGAGGAGGGCGAGGGTCAATAGTCTACGCATGAGGCGCGGCCTGTGCAGCGCGCGTGCCGAGCCGGGGGCCGCGAAAATCGCGCCGATGAGGGTGCCGCGCAGTCGCCGATGCCTGGCGAATGTAGCTTCAGCGACCACGTGGGCGCTGCCGACAGCGGTTGACAGACTGGCCGACTGGATTATGTTGCGGGCTTCATGCCTGTCGCCCCCGAGCAATTAATGGAGAAACTGGTCGCGCTGACGAAGCGGCGCGGCTTCATCTTTCAGTCGTCCGAGCTGTACGGAGGCGTCAACGGCGCGTGGGACTACGGTCCGCTCGGCGTCGAGCTCAAGCGCAACGTCAAGGACGCGTGGTGGAAGGCGATGGTGCGCGACCGCGAGGACGTCGTCGGTCTCGACAGCGCGATCCTCATGCATCCGATGGTCTGGCGCGCGTCGGGGCACGTGGCGAACTTCGCCGACCCGATGATCGACTGCAAGAAGTGCAAGAAGCGCTATCGCGTCGACGAGATCCAGCCGGACTACGAAGAGACCGGCATCGTGCCGACCCAGTGCCCGGATCCGAAGTGCAAGGGCGAGCTGACGCCGGCGCGCAAGTTCAACCTGATGTTCGAGACGGTGCTCGGGCCCGTCGCCGATTCGGCCAACAAGACGTTTCTGCGGCCGGAGACGGCGCAGGGCATCTTCGCCAACTTCATCAACGTCACCAACTCGACGCGCATCAAGGTGCCGTTCGGCATCGCGCAGGTCGGCAAGTCGTTCCGCAACGAGATCAACCCGCGCAACTTCACCTTCCGCTCGCGCGAGTTCGAGCAGATGGAGATGGAGTTCTTCTGCAAGCCCGGCAGCGACGATCAGTGGTTCGAGTACTGGGTCGAGGAGCGCAAGAAGTGGTACGCGTCGCTCGGCATCAAGATGGAGAAGCTGCGCTTCCGCGCGCACGACAAGGAGAAGCTGTCGCACTACTCCAAGGCGACCACCGACGTCGAGTACCAGTTCCCGTTCGGCTGGGGTGAGCTCGAGGGCATCGCCAACCGCACCGACTTCGATCTGCGCGCGCACCAGATCGGGATGCGCTCGGTCGGGCGCTGGAAGGGCGAGGAGTTGCAGGACTTCCAGCTCGTCGACGAGGATCCGGAGTTCGCGGGCGGCAAGCTCAGCTACTTCGACGAGGAGGAGAAGCGGCGCTACATCCCGTACGTGATCGAGCCGGCCGCCGGAGCGGACCGCGCGACGCTGGCCTTCTTGTGCGACGCCTACGACGAGGACGACGCCGGCGGCGAGGTGCGCGTGGTCTTGCGGCTGCACCCGCGGCTGGCGCCGGTCAAGGCAGCCATCTTGCCGTTGGTGAAAAAAGAGGGGATGCCCGAGCGCGCGCGCAAGCTCTACGACGCGCTCAAGAAGCGCTGGCCGGTGGTCTACGACGAGTCGGCGGCGGTGGGGCGTCGGTACCGGCGGCAGGACGAGATCGGGACGCCGTTCTGCTTCACCATCGACGGCGACACGATGAAGGACGGCACCGTGACGATGCGCGAGCGCGATTCGATGAAGCAGGAGCGCGTGAGCGAAGACGCGGTGGTGCGGCTGGTCGAGGAGCGCCTCGAAGGCTAACGGCCGAAGCGAGGGCGGCGCGGTCGCGCGATTCGAGTTCGTTCTTGCTGAAGAGCCCCGAGCCGCCGGAGACGGAGCGATCGGCCATGACCGATCCCGAGCGCTCGTCGTCGGCGCCGGCTTGCACATGTCGCCCGCCTCACGGGAGACAAGAAATGTCCGACAATGACAATTTTCGTCAAACGTCGGCCATGAGCGCCGGCTCTTCCGTCGCGCGGGGCGCATCGCGCGCGCACGCGGCGCGCGTGACCCTCGTTCTGGTCGCGGCTGCGCTGTCGCCGGGCTGCGCACACGTACCCGCCGACGCGCTGGCGGTGCCGGTGGTGCGGCAGGAGACCGACTACAGCTGCGGGCCCGCGACGCTCCTGGCGGTGCTGCGCTACTGGCGCGCGTTCGACGGCCGCGAGCAGGACCTCTACGGTCCGCTCCAGACCAGCGTCCAGGACGGCACCGAGCCCGGGCCGCTCGAGGCGTTCGCGCGCGCCCGCGGCTTGACCGCGGAGGTCCGGGTCGGCGCCACCGTCGCCGAGCTGCGCCGCGCGCTCGCCGCCGGCGAGACCGTGATCCTGGACCTGCAGGCGTGGCGCGACGACGACCGCGCCTGGGCCAGCGACTGGGACGACGGCCACTACGTGGTCCTCGTCGCCATCGACGGGCGGCGCCTCTATGCGATGGACCCCTCGGCCGACAGCGGCTACTCGTGGCTCGACGCCGACGAGCTGCTCACGCGCTGGCACGACTACGTCAAACGAGGCGACGGGGTCGTCCACCTCCAGCACCTGGCGCTCTTCATCCACGGCAGCTCGCATCTGGCCTGGCGCGGGCGCGCGGCGGAGCGGCGTGTGGAGAAAATGCGCTGACCGTTCGGTTAATTAGCTCAACTCGGCGCGTGCGGGACATCCTTGACCGCGACGGGGAAACCATGTAACCCGGTGGCCCATGCGGAATACAGCGGTCATCATCGGCGCGGGTCCGGGCGGCGCGGCGGCTGCGGTTCGGCTCGCCCAGCGCGGCGTCAAGGACATCGTGCTGGTGGACAAGGACCGCTTCCCGCGCGAGAAGACCTGCGGCAGCGCGCTCTCGCCCAACGGCCTCAAGATCGCCGAAGAGCTCGGCATCGGCGTCGACGTCAAGCGGCTCGGCTATCACATCCACTCGCTCGTGGTGGTGACGCCGGGCAAGCGGCAGATGCACCTGCGCACCACCGAGGGCGCCGCGGTCGTGCTCTTGCGCAAGCACTTCGATAACCTGCTCGTCGAGCGCGCCAAGGCGCTGGGCGTGCAGTTCCGCTCCGAGTTCCGCGCGACCGAGCTGGTGCGCGACGGCGGCGGGCGCGTCGTGGGCGTGCGCGGCAAGGACGACGAGATCCACGCGGACTATGTCGTCGCCGCCGACGGGGCGCACTCGATCTTCTCCAACGATCAGCGCCCCAAGCGCACCATCTCGACGCTGATGGGCTGGTGGGAGGGCATGGAGTTCGCCCCCGGCACCATGGAGATGATCTTCGACAAGAACCTGTCGCCGCTCTACGGCTGGATGTTCCCCGAGACCGACGCGCGCGTGAACATCGGCATCTGCATGGACGGCGAAGGTCCCGACGGGCGCAAGACCGAGCGCAACGTGCGCGACGTGTTCGCGCGCTTTCTCGAGGACCACTACGCCAGCCGGCTCGCCGGCACGCGCCAGATCGGCAAGCTCAAGGGCCACCCGATCTCGTACACCACCTGGATCCGCGACTGTAGCGACGACGGCATCCTCTTCCTCGGCGAGGCGGCGCGCATCACGCACAACGCCACCGGCGAGGGAATCTTTCAGGCGATGCAGTCGGGCATGTACGCCGCCGACGCGGTCGCCGACGTGGTCAGCGGTCGTGCCACCGAGGCCAAGGCCTGGGCGCATTACACCTGGCAGTGCCGCCAGCGCTTCACGTTCGGCTTCGTCATGGGGCACGTGTTGCGCGGCGCGCTCAAGACTCCGCTCTTCGACGCCATCGCCCTGGCCTACAACTCGCCGTCGGTGAAGAAGGTGGCGACGTGGGCGCTCGGCTCGGCGCTGGCCGGCTCGCACCTCACCGGCTCGGCGATCCCGGACGAAGAGGCGGCGATGCCGTCGGCCACGCCGTCGCGCGCCGCCGCCAACTGATCGTGGCCAAGAAAACATTCGTCACCGGCGCCAGCGGACACGTGGGCGCCAACCTGGTGCGCGAGCTCATCGGGCGAGGCGTGGCCGTCAAGGCGCTGGTGCGCGGCGACTGCGCGGGGATCGAGGGGCTCGACCTCGAGCGCGTCGAAGGCGACCTGCGTGATCCGACCTCGCTGGAGCGGGCGCTCGCCGGTTGCGACCGCGTCTATCACGTGGCCGCGTACGTGTCGTTGCGGCGCGGCGATCAGCAGCAGGTCTTCGACGTCAACGTCACCGGCACCAAGAACGTGCTGGCGGCCGCCGAGCGGGCCGGCGTCGAGCGCACCGTCTTCTGCAGCTCGTTCGGCGCGGTCGGCCACAATCCGACCGGCGGCGCCAGCGACGAGACCTTCACGGTCAATCCGTTCGAGACCCACCTCGACTACGAGCTGTCCAAGGCGATGGCGGAGCTCGAGGTGCATCGCGCGGTGCATCGCGGCCTGGACGTGCGCATCGTCAACCCGTGCGGCATCGTCGGGCCGCACGACTACAAGCCGTCGTCGGTGGGGCAGACCATCCTCGACTTCGCCAATCGCAAGATGCCGGCCTACGTGCAGGGGCAGTTCGAGTTCGTCGCCGTCAAGGACGTCGTCGCCGGCCACCTGCAGGCGATGGAGCGCGGACGGCCCGGCGAGCGGTACATCCTGTCGGGCGGGCAATTCACGCTCGATCAGATCCTCGATCACCTGTCGACCTTGTGCGGCGTGAAGAAGCCGAAGCTGCGCATCCCCGTCGGGCTGATGCTGCCGATGGCCTACGTCTCGAATTTCTTCTTGAGCACGTTCGCGCCGGAGAGGCCGCCGCGCTTCACGCCCGGCACGATCAAGATCTTGAACGGCGGCAAGCACGCCGATATCTCGAAGGCGCGGCGCGAGCTGGGGTTCGAGCCGACACCGGTGCTCGACGCGTTCACCGAGGCGTACGAGTGGTTCAAGTCGCGCGGCCAGGTGCCGGCGCACGCGACCGATCGCAGCGCCGCGTAGTCGCGCCCACGCTAGTAGGGGCTGACCGGCCGATCGTCGGGGCCGATCTGCGCGGTCGTCGCGCGGTCGACCAGCGGCCTCAGCGTACGGGCGTCGTGGCCGCCGAAGAGCGGTTGCGGCAGCTCCTCGATACGCACCAGCAGCAGCGCGCCGTCGCGCCCCACCGACGCCAGCATCTTGCCGTCGGGGGAGAAGACGATGCTGCGCACCGGGCGCTCGTGGCCGCGCACGACGCGGCTCTCCCCGCTCGAGGTGTCCCACAGCCGCACCGTGCGGTCGTCGCCGCCCGAGGCGAGCAGGCGCCCGTCGGGCGAGAAGGCGACGCAGGGAACGGCGCCGTGGTGACCGACGAGCGTGCGGCCGCTGCCGTCGGAGACGCGCCACAGCCGCACGTTGCCGTCGAGGCCGCTCGACGCGAGCATGGCGCCGTCGGGCGAGAAGGTGACCCACTTGACGGTGTTGGTGTGGCCGCGGAGGAAGCGCGGCTTGCCGTCGGCGAGCGTCCACAACGCGACGGTGGTGTCGCCCGACGCCGAGGCGAGCATGTCGCCCGACGGTGAAAAGGCGACGTGCTGCACCAGCGCCGCGTGGCCGCGCAGGGGGCGCGACGTGTCGTTGGCCCAATCCCACACGCGCACATCGGGCCCTTCGCCGACGGCGATCAGCGTGCCGTCGGGAGAATAGGCCACGTCCCACGTCGAGAGCGCCCCGTCGGAGCGCAGCTCCTTCTTGGCGCCGGTGGCGAGGTCGACGGTGGCGAGCGTGCGCTCGGCGGCGCTGAACGCCACGTGCGTGCCGTCGGGCGACGGCGCCAGCGACCAGATCGGCTCCTCGCCGGCGAAGGCGTTGAGGTGCTTTCCCGTCGCATCCCACAGGTGGACGGTGGCATCGAAGCTGCCGGAGACGAGGCGCCCGTCGCGCAGAAAGGCGACCGCCTCGACCTCGCCGCGCGGACCGGCGAGCGCGCGGCAGCCGAGCGTGGCCGCGTCGCACAGCTCGACCAGCCCGCCGGCGCCGCCGACGGCGACACGGCTGCCGTCGGGCGAGAAGGAGACGGCGTAGAGCTCGTTGTCGGGATGGCGCACGACGTGGCGGTCGCCGCCGAGGCTCCAGAGGCGCACGCTCTTGTCGGCCGAGCCGGTGGCGACGTGCGTGCCGTCGGGCGAGATGCTGACGCTCGAGATCTCGGCGCTGTGACCGTGCAGCGTGGTCGCCTCGCCGGTGGCGATGTCCCAGACGCGCACCACGCCGTCCTCGGCGCCGCTGACGAGGTGCTTGCCGTCGGGGGCGAACTCGGCGTGCGTCACCTGCGCCGCGTGACCGCGCAAGGTGCGCGTGGCGCCCGATTGCGGATCGATGAGCACGAGCGCGCCGCCACCGAGCGCCAGCGCCAGCGTGTCGTCGGCGGCGAACTCCGACACCATCAGCCCCTGCTCGGCGCGCCCGAAGAACTTGCGCGAGCGGCCGCTCTTGAGATCCCAGACGTTGGTCAGGTTGAGCGGATCGGACGAGACGACGAAGCGGCCGTCGACCGAGGCGCGCACGCGGTTGACCTGCGCCTGGTGGGCACCGATGACGCGCGATTCGCCGGTCTCGAGGTCGTAGAGGCGGACCTGACGATCTTGTCCGCCGACAGCGAGCTTGTCGGCGCCGACGAACCACAGCGCGGTGGCGCGGGCGTGCGTGTCGACCAGCGGCTTCAAGGTGCCGTGCGGGAGCGACCAGAGATCGATGGAGCCGTCGTCGGCGACGCCGGCGAGCCATTTGCCGTCGGGGGCGAAGCGCACCATCTCGTAGCTGGCGGCGCGGCGATGGAGCGGCTTGCCGGTGCCGGCCTTGACGTCCCACAGCTCGATGGCATCGTCGACGCGCTGGATGAGGAGCTGCGCGCCCGACGGTGAAAAGGCGATCTCGCGGACGCGCGCGCCGCTTCCACCGAGGGTCTCGAGCTTCCCGCTCTGCGACCAGAGGCGCACCGCGCCGTCGGCGCCCCAGAGCGCGAGCCGCCCGTCGGCAGAGAAGCGGGCGCGCGACACGCCGCTCCACACCCGCTCGGCGACGCCGCGGCTGAGCGCGTCGGCGAAGATCGACTGCGCCGCGCGCCAATCGCCGGTGTCGGGATACTGCTTGAGCCAGGCGACCGCCGCGGTGGGATCGTCGTCGAGCGACGACTGCGCCTGCGCCAACACCAGCTCGCTCGAGCGCTTCTCCGCCTGCGCCTGCGCCGCGCGCGCCTCGGCCCGCTCGCGTCGAGCGCGATCGCGCTCGTGGGCGATGCGCGAGACCGCCAGCGCGCCGGTCATTGCCAGCGCCGTCAGGAGCGCCACCGCCACCGACACCGGCGCGCGATGTTTGGCGACCCAGCGACGGGACATCTCCATGGCCGAGTAGCGATGCGCGCTCACCAGCTGTCCCGCCTGGAAGCGCACCAGGTCGTCGGCCAGCTCCTTCGCCGTCGGGTAGCGCAGCGCCGCGTCGCGCGCCATCGCCTTTTCGACGACGGTGACCAGATCGCGCGGCACGCCCGGCTCGCGCAAGGTCAGCGATACCGGCGCCTCCGAGAGCACGCGCGCCAGCGTCTCCGCCGACGACGATCCTGCGTAGGGCGGCCCGCCCGCCAGCACGTGATACAGCACCGCGCCGAGCGCGTAGACGTCGGCGCGCTCGTCGACGGCCTTGCCCTCGGCCTGCTCCGGCGGCATGTACGTGGGCGTGCCGAGGACGGTGCCGACCTCGGTCGAATCGTCGCTGTAGGGCGCCATCATGGCGTCCATCGCCACCTCGGAGCCGGTGTTCAGATCCTTGGCCAGGCCCCAGTCGATCAGCACCGTCTCGCCGAAGCTGCCGACGAGGACGTTGGCCGGTTTGAGATCGCGATGAATGATGCGCTGGCTGTGCGCATAGGCCATCGCCTCGGCGACGGCGATGAGGTTGGGCAGGAGCGTCAGCCGCTCCGACAGCGTCTTCTTGGCGCGGATGACCTGATCGAGCGAGCGCCCCGAGACCAGCTTCATCGCGTAGAACGGCTCGCCCGAGGGCCAGCGTCCCGCTTCGTAGATCGGCACGATGGCCGGATGCTGCAGGCGCGCCGTGATCAGCGCCTCGCGGATGAAGCGCCGCGCGGCCTCGGCGCCGCCGGCGATGAGCTGCTTGACCGCGACCGGGCGCGCCAATCTCCGGTCGTGCGCGCGAAAGATGCGACCGAGGCCGCCGCGCGCGAACTCGTCGCGCACGTCGTAGCGATCGTGCGCCACGAGCGGCAGCACCGAGGCCGCGCCGGCGAGCCCGCCAGCCACCGTCGGGTCGCTGCCCGGCTGCAGGGACGCGGTGCGATGCTGCGGCTCCGGCCCCGGCGTGTCGTTGCGCGTGTCGTGCGTCTTCGGCTGGTCAGGGTCGATGGTCGAGCGATTGATCGACGGCGCCAAGGACGCGAGCAGCGCGCGGCACGAGGCGCAGCCGTCGACGTGCTCGTGGACCGCGGCGCCCCGCTGAGCGTCGAGCCTTCCATCGAGGAAATCCAGGATGATCTGTTCGGACGGACAGGCGCTCATCGCTCGGCTCGAAACCTTTGATAGAATAGCGCGAAATCGTCACACCCAAGTTAGAAGCTCGTATGCCCGACGCCCTCAGCCTCGCCCGCAGCTTCGCGGCAGCCGCGCCCGCGACTGCGACCTTCACGGTCGACGAGGGGCTGGCGTGGATGATCCAGGAGCTCATCGATCGCGCGCGCGCCGGCTGGCCCGAGCTGGAGCTATCCGAGGAGCGCTTCGTCGAGCATGCGGCGCGCAGCATCGAGGGCAACGACGTGGCGACGCTGCTCGCGGCGCTGCACGCCGCCGATCTGTGGCTCGCCTGCGGCTGCGCGTCCGGCGATCCGGCGGCCATCGCCGCCTTCGATCGCGAGGTGCTCTCGCAGACCAGGATGCTGCTCGGGCGCATGCAGCCGACGGCGCAGCTCGTCGACGAGGTACGCCAGCTCCTGCGCGAGAAGCTGCTGGTCGCCCAACCGGGGCAGCGGCCGCGCATCGCCGAGTACGCCGGCCGCGGCCCGCTGCAGGCGTGGGTGCGCGTCACCGCCGTGCGCACGGCGCTCGATCTGTTGCGCGCCGGCGGCGTACGCACCGGCGGCGAGGTGCAGCCGGACGATCTCGCGGCCGCCGCGTCGAGCCCGGAGCTCGAGTATCTGAAGGAGCGCTACCGCCCGCAGTTCAAGGTCGCGTTCCAGGAGGCGCTGCGCGCGCTCGATCCCGACAAGCGCAACGTCTTGCGGCTGCACGTCGTGGAGGGGCTCAACATCGACGAGATCGGCGCGCTCTTCAAGGTGCACCGCGCGACCGTGGCGCGCTGGATCGCCGCCGCGCGGCAGGAGATCCTCGCGGGCGCGCGCGAGACGCTGCGCCGGGAGCTCGGCCTCTCCGGCGGCGAATTCGACTCGCTGGCGGTGGTCGTCCGCAGCCAGCTCGACCTCAGCGTCGCCAAGATCCTGCGCAAACCGGACACTTAGGCGCCGAGGAAAATCTTTTCGCGACAAAAAGGTTCAGGCCGCGTCTCCCCATCAAGAGGCGAGCATGCGCGCGAGCAGCGACAGGGCGAGGAAGATCACATTGGCGGTCGTCGGCGGGGCGCCGGCGGGCCGCGCGGGACGGGGGCGGCCATGAGCGCCGCCGAGACGATCGGCA
This sequence comes from Myxococcales bacterium, assembly GCA_028287105.1. GTDB lineage: Bacteria > Myxococcota_A > Polyangia > Palsa-1104 > Palsa-1104 > JAQBQH01. The sequence continues at coordinate 58,123 of JAQBQH010000380.1, read as the reverse complement.
TGCAGTTCGGCCCGTACCTCTTGCGCCAGCGGCTCGGCGTCGGCGGCATGGCGTCGGTGTGGCGCGCCATCGACGAAGGCGGCCGCACGCTCGTGGTCAAGCGCATCCTGCCGTCGCTGGCCGAGGACGCCGAGTTCGTCGCGATGTTCGACCGCGAGGCCAGGCTGTCGGCGCGCATGCGCCACCCCAACATCGTGCGCATCTACGATCACGGCGACTACGAGGGCGAGCGCTACCTCGCCATGGAGCATCTCCACGGCAAGGACGTCACCACCGCCATGATGGAGCTGACCAGGAAGTGCGGCACGCCGCGCGCCGGTCTCGGCGCCTACGTGGCGCGCGAAGTCTGCCGCGCGCTCAGCTACGTGCACGCGCTCACCGACGAGGCGGGCGCCGCGCTGAACCTGATTCACCGCGACGTGTCGCTGTCGAACGTGATGCTCGGCTTCGACGGCAGCGTCAAGCTCCTCGACTTCGGCGTGGCCAAGGCGCTCGCCGACGATCGCGCCGCGCGCACGCAGGCCGGCGTGCTCAAGGGCAAGTGGGCCTATCTCGCGCCCGAGCAGATCGAGGCGGGCACCGTCGACCATCGCGCCGATGTCTTCGCGACCGGCATCGTCATGTGGGAGATGCTGACCGGCAAGCGGCTCTTCAAGGCGGCGTCGGGGCTGCAGACGCTCGAGAAGGTGCGCGCGGCCAAGGTGATGCCGCCGTCGGCGCTGAACCCGGCAGTGACGCCGGAGCTGGACGCGATCTGCTTGAAGGCGCTGTCGAAGTCGCCGCACGATCGCTACGCCTCGGCGGCGGCGATGGCCGAGGCGCTCGATCCGGTCGTCGAGGCGCTGAGCTACGGCGGGCCCGAGCTGGCCTTGCAGCTGCGTGGCCTCTTCGCCGCCGACGCAGCCACCCAGACCGCCGACGCCGACGGCGATACGCAGCTCTCGCCCGTCGGCGCGTCGCTCGATGCGCTGCGGCTGCCGCCGTCGCGCTGGGCGAGGGTGCGCGCGCATCGCTGGCAGATGCTGCTGGCCGCGATGGTGGCGCTGGCGCTCGGCGCCATGACCGGCTGGCAGATCGCGCACGCAGGAGGGATGCGATGAGGTGGCAAGCGGCGATGAGCCTACCAATCGACGAGGGCACCGAGATGCGCCTGTGCCTGCCGGCCATCCTGGCGGCGCGGCCGATGGCCATCGATTTCATCGCCGGCGTGTGCCATTCGCTCGCCGTCCCCGTCGACGTGGAGCACGCGGTGCTGTCGGCGTTCGGCGAGGCGTTCAATAACGTCGTGCTGCACAGCTATCGCGACCTGCCCGGCGAGGTGGAGATCGAGGTCGACATCGCGCGCGACCAGCTGGCGGTGCGGCTGCGCGATCGCGGCCGCGGCTTCGATCCACGTCAGGTGCAGCCGCGCGACGAGGACGAGCTGCCCGAGCGCGGCCTCGGGCTCTTCATCATGATGCGCACCATGGACGAGGTGCGCTGGTATCGCGAGGGTGACCAGAACGTCGTCGCCATGACCAAGCGCATCGTCCGGTAGGCGCCGAAACGGCGAGGGGCTTGACACCTAGGTAGCCTAGGCATAGTCTGCCTAGGTATGAAGCCGGTGTATGGACATCTCGACCTCCTGATCCTGGCCTCGCTCACCGACGACGAGCTGCACGGCTACGCGCTCATCGAGCGGCTGCGCGAGAAGTCGGACGGGCTGTTCGCGCTCGCCGAAGGGACCCTCTATCCGGCGCTCCATCGCCTGGAGCGCGAGGGCTGGCTCAAGAGCCGCTGGGAGGGCAAGGCGCCGCGACGGCGGCGGGTCTATCGTGTCACCGCCGCGGGGCACAAGCAGCTGGCGGCCGAGCGGCACGCCTGGAAGAGCTTCGCCAAGGGCGTGGCCGGGGTGCTCGGTTGAGCGGGCGTGATCCGCGGCTGCGCGCGTATCTGGAGGAGCTGGCGGCGCGGCTCGACGGCACGACGCGGGACAATCGGCGCGCGCTGTCGGAGATCGGGGCGCATCTCGACGACATCGCCGCCGCCGAGCGTGCCGCCGGATGCGGCGCGGAGGAAGCGGCGGCGCGAGCGATCGCGCGCGTCGGCAGCGTCGACGCGGTGGCCGGCCGTTTCGCCGCCGAGGTCGAGACGGTCTGGCCGCTGCGCATCGGGCTGCGCCTCGGGCGCGTGGTGCTGACGTGGCTGTTCGCCATGGGGCTGGCCGGCTTTCTGGCCGAGCCGATCGCCTGGCTCGTCGGCCGCGACTTCTTCGTCGGGGACGAGCGCTTCGTCGCGGTCACGCCGGCGCGCTGTCTCCAGCTCATGAAGCTGCACCGCGCCATGCCCACGTGCAACGCGGCGCTCATGGAAGACCACTTCGGCGAGCTGGTCCAGTTCGGTCTGGTCATCGCCGTCGCCGCGGCGCTGGCGCTGTGGGCGTTCCACGCCGTCGTGCAGCGGCTCGATCCGCTGCGCGGTCAGGCGCGCCTCGACGCCTGGACGGCGCGCATCGGCGCGGCGCTGTTCCTGGCGCTGGCGCTCTCGTCACTCGCGCGGGCGTTGCGATCGATCGCGGCCGATCCGCAGAACGGCGGCGGCCGTCACCTCGTCGAGGGCATCGTCGCGCTCGTCGTCGCGGTGGCGTGGGGCGTGGCGTCGCTCCGCAGGCAGACCCGCGCGCGCGCCGCTCTGACGACGTAGCGCGTCGCGTCGACGACGTAGCGCGTCGATCAGAGCACGTAGAACAGCGTCGGGACGATCCCGTTGTTGCCGTAGCCGTGATGGTTCCACGGTGCGACGTCTGGCTGCGTGCGGCCGGCCGCGTCGCGCCCGCGCGTGCGCACCGAGTGGCGCCCGGGCTCATCGAGCTCGACCTCGAGGTCGAAGCGGCGCCAGGCGTGCGGCGCCAGCGTCGCGTCGAGCGTGGCCGGCATCCATTCTCCGCCGTCGACGGAGAGCTCGACGCCGATGATGGGCGCCGCGCCCGACCAGGCCCAGCCGGAGAGGGTGACGCGGCCGCGCGGTACCGTCCCGCCGGTTTCGGGAGCGACGAGGAGCGACTTGACGCGCATGACGTCGACCGGGCGGCGGTCGCTGCCGCGCTCATAGACGTAGCGCTTGCTCTGAAACCAGCCATTGAACGGCTCGGTGAGCGCGGCGATGCGCGAGACCCACTTGACGCTCGCCATGCCGTACCAGCCGGGCACGATGAGCCGCGCCGGCGCGCCATGCTCGACGGGAATCGGCAGGCCGTTCATTTCCAGCGCGACGAGGACGTTGGGATCGCGCGCCTTGTCGAGCGGCAGCGCGCGCGCGAACGGCAGCTCGTCGTCGGCCCCCGACGGGATGCCGCGGTCGGCGCCGGTCGCCAGGATCTCGACGACGTCATCGCGCAGGCCGGCGCGATCGAGCAGCACGCCCAGCGGCACTCCGGTCCACGAGGCGGTCGAGACGGCGCCGCGACTCCACGGCTCGCCCGCCGGCAGGGGCGCCATGTCGGTGCGGCCGTTGCCCGCGCATTCGAGCGTGACGGTCACGCTGCGCTGCGGCAGCTCCGCGAGATCGGCGGCGCTGAAGGAGAGCGTGCCGGCGACGGCTCCCTCGACGCGGATGCGATGGGTCTCGGGATCGATGCGCGGCACGTCGAAGTTGCAGCGGATGTAGTGGGCCTCCCGCGGCGTGAGCGGCGCCACCAGCGCGGGCGCCGCGCTCTCGGCGTTGAACGGCGACTCTTTGACGACGACCAGTTTGTCGTCAGGATGAACATCGTGGGTCAGCTCGGGCTCGCGCGTCTCGGACAAGGTCAACCTCCCGCGATGAAGAGCGCTTCTGCGTCACAACGGATGCGCCGTCGCTGCCAGCTGCCGCGCTCGAGATCGAAGACGCGACAGCGCTCGATGGGCCGCGCGTAGACGTGCAGCGAGATCGCCTGCGGCGTGGCGGCGCGAACGGCGTGGACCGAGTCGTAGGCGTCACGCCGATCGACGTCGCCGGGGCCGTGACGGCGCGAGCGCAGGAAGGTCAGTCGCGCGCGGCCTGCCTGCGTCGCGACGGCCGGCTCGTCGTCGAGGAGGGCGTAGTCGTCGAGGTCGAAGGCGCCGGTCAGCGGCACGAACCAGCAGTCCTGACCGTCGTGATCGTGCACCGGCGCCGCGGCGCCCGCCGCCCAGGTCAAGAGGAGCAGCTCGAAGCCGTCGTCGCGCCAGACGCGCGTGCGCGCATAGCCGTCGCGGCGAAAGGCGAGCGCCGGCAGGAGCGGCTCGATGCGAAGCGTCACCCGTTGGATCAGCGCTCCGACGCGGCTCGCGTGCCGGCGCAGATCACCGACGGCGCACAGGTCACGAACGAGCCGAGCGAGCGGTTGGCTCGCGGCTGTGACGAGTGGCGCGGTCGACGGTTGCATCAGCGCAGCATCCCGCTCGGAAGCGTCGCAAGATCGATGCCGGGTGCCGCCCTCAGGGACGCTGCAAGCGAACGACGCCGTCGTCGCTGCCGACATAGGCGAGCGTCGCTTCGACGAGGAACAGGCCGTGCTCCACGACGCCGCTGGTCGCCTTGACGAGCGCCGCCAACGCGTCGAGATCGACGCCGGCAGCGAGCGCGCAGTCGGCGATGACGTTGCCGTTGTCGGTGGTAAAGCCGGCGCGCAGCCTCGGCTCGAGGCCGAGCTCTTCGAGCGCTGCAAAGGTCCAGCGACGGGCGAAGGGCAGGACCTCGACGGGCAGGCGCATGCGCTCACCGAGGCGCGTGACCTGCTTTGCGCGGTCGGCGACGATGATGAGCGCCTTCGAGCGCCGCGCCACCAGCTTCTCGCGCGTGTGCGCGCCGCCGCCGCCCTTGAGGAGCCGCAGCTGCGGGTCGATCTCGTCGGCGCCGTCGATGGTGAGGTCGATGACGTCGATCTCGTCGGGGGCGCGCACGTCGAGCCCGACCTGGCGGCCAAGCTGGGCCGAGGCTTCGCTCGTGGCGACGCAGGTGATGCGCCGGCCGGCGAGCTGCCGAATCGCGCGCGAGGCCGTGTCGCCGCTGCCGAGGCCGACGATCATGTCGTCGGCGACGTGCTGCACGGCCGCCTCGGCGGCCCGGTCGCGCGCATCCATGCGGGGAGTATAGGGGGGACGAGGCGAATCAGGCCAGACGCGCGTTGGCGTCGAGCTCATAGGCGCGGCCGCGCCAGTCGACCTTCTTGTGGACCATCGATACGCCGACCTCGATGGGTGCGATCACCGGCAGGAAGAACGGCACCCACCAGTGCTGCAGCGCCACACGCGCGCCACCGAACTGACGGCCGATGGAGAGGCAGCTCCATTGAAACACGCCGAGCGCCGCCGCCGGCGCCAGCGCCGCGAGCCAATGATGCGTGTAGAGCGCGAAGACGAACGACGCGGTGGCGACCCAGAACTCGATGCCGCGCAGCCACATCGGACGCACGAAGTCGAAGGGCAGCCCGTTGCGCGAGAACAGGAGCCAGCGACGGAACAGCCCGAAGAAACCGATGATGTCCATGCCGCCGGTGGCGATATAGAGAGGATGCGGCGCCATCACGTTGCGCCAGCCCTTCTCGACGACGCAGTGGCCGATGGCCATGTCGTCGACGAGGTGGCCGCGTGCGCAGCTGACGCCGCCGATGTCACGCAAGCAGTCGCGCGTGAACACCATGAGCTGTCCCATGATGAACGGCACGTCGCCCGTCTTGCACGACGCGGTGGCGACCGACGGGCCGTACCAGGCGTTGATGAGCGTGGCGTAACCGACGTCGCCGGCTTTCTGCGCCGGCTGATTGCACACGACCGGCGCGAACGAGCAGCCGGCCTTCGGCGTGGTGAGGAGCGTCTCGACGGTGGCGCGCAGCACCTCCTGATCCGGGCGCGTGTCGGAGTCGCCGAACGCGATCAGCTCGTGGGTGGCCGCGCGCTCGCCGACCATCATCGCGTGCAGCTTGCCGGTGACGCCGCGCGGCGGCTGGCCGGCGACGATGAGCGAGGCGCTGCCGTGGCCGCCGCTCGCGCGGTGCTTCTCGACGGCGGCCGCGGCGATCGGATAGCCCGGATCGGTTTCGTCGTCGAACACGAAGATGGTCTCGACCTCGCCGGGGTAGCCGGTGTCGAGGGCGGCCGCGTAGTTTTCGGCGGCGCCGACGTCCGCGCCGCGGACCGGGCGGATCACCGAGATGGACGGAAACTGCGACAGTCGTTGCCGTCGGCGGCGCGCTTCGGCAATGCCGCGCGACTGTTGGCGATGATTGAGCGCGATCTCCAGGATCACCAGACCACTGACCGCAATAATGAGAAAGGTAAACGTCATGGGGGAGCTACCTTGCATCCCCTGGGCCGTGCGGTGGGGGCTGGCCCTACGGGAACGATGGTGCATTATTAGGAACCATGGCGCCCTCCCGTATCACCTTGGTTGCTCACACCCACTGGGACCGCGAGTGGTACGAGCCGTTCGAGGTCTTTCGCGCGCACCTCGTCGAGATGCTGGACGAGGCGCTCGACGAGCTGGAACGTGACGAACGGCTCAGCTTCACGCTCGACGGCCAGGTGTCGCTCGTCGACGATTATCTCGAGCTGAGGCCGATGGCCGAGCCGCGCATTCGCGCGCTGGTGCAGGCGGGGCGGCTGCACGTGGGGCCGTGGTACACGCAGGCCGATACGCTCCTGGCCGAGGGCGAGGCGCTGATTCGCAACCTGGCGTTCGGGCTGCGTCGCGCGGAGCTGCTCGGCGGCGCAATGCGCGTGGGCTACATGCCCGATCAGTTCGGGCACGCGGCGCAGCTGCCGCAGATCTTCCGGCTCTTCGGTATCGACGGCGCCGTCATGTGGCGAGGCGTCGGTCCCGATCGGCCGCCGCACGCGTTTCGCTGGATCGGTCCCGACGGCAGTGAAGTGACGGCGTTGTGGCTGCAGGACGGCTACGGCTCGGGGCGGCGGCTGCCGTCCGATCCCAACGGCTTCGCCGATTCGGTGCAGCGCACGCTGGAGCGGCTCGGCAACTGGATCGGCGAGATGCCGATCCTCTTCCCGGTCGGTGACGATCACGTCAAGCTGGCGACCTGGCTGCCCGAGTGCGCGGCCGCGCTGCAGGCGCGGCTGCCGGGCGTCGACGTGCGCATCGGCGGCTATCACGATCATCTGCCGCGCATGGGCACGCCCACGCACGTGGTGCGCGGCGAGATGCGCTCGCCCGCGTTCTCGCCGGTGCTGGCCGGCGTGGCGTCGGCGCGCATTCGCGAGAAGCAGGCGGCGTTCAAGGCGACCACGCTGCTCTTGCGCTACGCCGAGCCGCTCATGACGATGGCGCGGCTGGCGGGCGCCAGTGGCTCGGCGGCCGGCGAGCTGGTGCGAAGGGCGTGGAAGCAGCTCTTCCATAATCAGGCGCACGACTCGGCGGCTGGCTGCGGCATCGACGCGGCGCACGAGGACGTCAAGGCGCGCTATCGCTGGGCCGAGCAGCTGGCGGTGGCGGCGCGCGATCAGGCGCTGGCGCAGCTGCGGGTCGAGACGCCGGCGGGAGCGCGCGGGCAGGTGGTGGCGTTCAACGCCGGCGCGGCGCGGCCGTCACTCATGGTCGAGACGATGGTGCCGGTGGCGCTGCTCGACGGCGATCTGGCTTCGCGCGGCCCGGATGGGGTGCTGCGGCCGATCCAGATCCTCGGCGGCGCGGGGGCGGGCCCGGTGTTCGAGGGCGAGTTCCCGGCGTCGGAGATCTCGCAATATCTCGGCGGCGTCGATCCCAATACGCCGCTGTTCGGGAAGTATCTGCAGGGGATCACGGCGACCGAGCTGTCGCCGGGCACCGTGCGGCTCGATGTCGGGCTCGGCGATTCGCCGGTGACGGCGGAGTCGCTGGTCAAGGATCAGCAGCGCCTCGAGCCGCTCCTGAAGAAGGCGGAGCGCTTCAAGATCTTGATGCACGCGGGCGCGCTGTCGCGGCCGGCGCTGGTGCAAGGCGGACCGGCGCCCGAGCTGTCGCTGGTGCCGATCGCCTTCGTCAGCGGCAAGCCGGCGACGAATCTACCGTCGGTGTCGAAGGTCGACGGCCCCGACGCGGCGGTCAAGTGCGGGCCCATCACGGTGACGGTGCTGGCCGACGGCTGCGTCGAGATCCACGACGCCGAGAGCGACCTCAAGGTGCGCGCCAACGATCTCGTCGAAGACGGCGATCGCGGCGACCTCTACCACTATGATCCGGTGGCGCCGGTGTTGCGGCCGCGGCTGGTGCGCGCGCGCGTGACCGAGGCGGGCCCCTTGCGCGGTCGCATCGTGATCGAGCAGGAGATCGATGTGCCGATCGGTCTGTCGGACGATCGCAAGACGCGCCACGCGTCGTCCAAGGCGATGGCCATCACGACGGAGGTCACGCTGAGCGCCGACGCGCGCGCCGTCGAGCTGACCACGATGTTCGACAACCAGGTGACCGACCATCGCGTGCGCGCCTTCGTGCATGCGCCGTTCCGTGCCGAGCGGCTCGATATCGATCAGGGGCTCGGCGTGGTGGCGCGTCCGCTCGACGTGGCCGCGCTCGGGGCCGGTCTCGAGCGTCCGGCACCGACGGGGCAGCATCATCGCTTCGTCGACATCTCCGACGGTGCACGCGGCGTGGCCATGCTGGCGCGCGGGCTGCCGGAGCACGAGGTCGTGCGTGACGCCGACGGCGGCACGGGGTTGGCGCTGACGCTGTTCCGCGGCGTGGGCTGGCTCTCGCGCGGCGACCTCAACGTGATCGACTCGGCGGCGGGCCCGATCTTGCCGACGCCGCAGGCGCAGGAGCTCGGCGCGCACCGTTTCGAGTATGCGGTGGTGGTGCACGCGGGCGACTGGCACGCGGGCGGCGTGATGTCGGAGGCGCGTCGATTCGCGGCGCCGCCGATCCCGGTGAACCCGTCGGGCAAGAACAACGTCGCCGCGGCGCGGGCGCTCGTCGAGGTCGGCCCGGGCGAGGTGACGCTGACCTCGGTGCACGCCGCCGAGACCGGGCGCGGCACGGTCGTGCGTGTGGTCAACGCGTCGGCGACGGCGTGCGAGGCGACGCTACGGCTCGGGTTCCCGGCGCGCGAGGCGCTGGCCGTGGACCCGATGGAGCGCGAAATCGACCGGCGCATCGACTGGAAGGACGGGGTCTGCAAGCTGCAGCTCGGCCCCTGGCAGATCGCCACCGTCCTCTTCCGGACCTAGAACCTCTGCATGCAAGCCGTGCTGCTACTACTCTTGACGGTGTCGCTCTCGAACGAGGGCTACGAACAGATCGGCCAGAAGTCGGACGTCGTGGTCTACCGGCGCAATGGTCACGCCATCGATCTCGCCGCCGAAGGGGACGTCGCGGCGACACCCGAGGTGGTGATGAAGGTGCTGACCGACTACGCGTCGCATCCCAAGTGGGTGCACGGGCTGTCGGTGAGCAAGGTGCTGGGCCAGAGCGCCGATTCGATCGACGTCTACCAGCGGCTCCACTTGCCGATGCTCGACGACCGCGACTTCGCCATGCACGTCATTTGGAAGAAGGATGGCGACGGGCGGCAGATCCATTTCAAGACGACCAACGACCGCTGTCCGGGGCCGCCCGACAAGGGCGTCACGCGGGTGCAGCTACACGAGGGAAGCTGGATCCTGCAGTCGCTCGACGGTGGCAAGCGCACGCATGCGATCTATCGCTTTCGCATGGAGCTCGGCGGCTCGTTGCCGATGTGGATGGCGCGCGGCCGCGCGGCCAAGGATGTGCCCGCGCTGTTCGACGCGATTCGCAAGCAGACGCAGTTCTACCGCTAGCGGCGCCGCGTCGCATTCTGCCACCGCACCGTCGCAAAGCGGGACATGGGGAATTGGTCACCCGCATGCGCACGACTGACCGCAGCCTCGGCAGCGCACGCGTGAGTACGCGAACTTCGACGGGAATGGAGAGGACTGCAATCGTCTGTGCGCACTCGCGCACGCGTGCGTGGCACTGGAACTTGCGTTGCATCACATACGGGTATGGAAGATTGCGGAAAGACGTGCCCCTCCCGTCGCCACTTCTGCGCCGCCGCCGGCGCGGGCTTGCTCCTGGCAGGCCTGCCCGGATGCGATCCCGGCGCGGCGCGATTGGGCGAGGGCGCGCTCGACAACAACGGCATGGGCGGCGGCGGAACCGGGGGTAACGGTTCGACGAATCACGACATGAGCACGCAGCCGTCGCAAGATCTCGCGGGCCAGCCGCCGCACGATCTGGCGGGCCAGCCGCCGCAGGATCTGGCGGGCCAGCCGCCCGGGGACATGGCGACCGCACCGAGCTGCACGCCGGGCACCGTCAGCGCCGGCGCCGCGTCGACCTACACGGTCGGCGGCACACCGAAGTATTTCAAGAGCGGCACCAAGGAGCTGTTCGTCGTGCGCGACGCCGGCGGCCTGTACGCGCTGACCGCGTTGTGCACCCACTCCGGCTGCACCAACCAGGTCAAAGGCAGCCAGTTCTACTGCCCGTGCCACGGCGCGACGTTCGACTTCAACGGCGAGAAGCCGACGTCGCCCGCGTTCAGCTCGCTCAAGCACTACGCGCTGTGCGTCGACGCGTCTGGCAACGTGACCGTCGATCCGACGAAGACCGTGCCTGCTACCACCCGCGTCTGACGTGACCCGTTTCGCGCTGGCCGTCACCGCGCTGGCGCTGACGGGCTGCCCGGCATTGGATCCAAATCGGGGGCTCTCGTCGACGCAGCCGCCGGCGCAGCTGCTCGACTATGACGAGTTCGTCTGCGCCGTCGAGCCGGTGCTGATCCGTCGCTGCTCCTATCTGGCGTGCCATGGCAACGTCGACCACGCGCTGCGCGTTTACTCGCCGGGCAAGCTGCGGGCCGGCGTGGCCGAGACGCGCAACCAGCGCGACGGCCGCCTGACCGCGGCCGAGGTCGAGGCCAACTTCGAATCGGCGGTGGGCACGGTCTACGCCGCCAGCGCCGACGATCGCGCGGCCGGCAACGACCGCGTGCCGCTCCTGGCCAAGCCGACGGCGGCGCGCGTCGGCGGCGCCGAGCATCACGGCGTCGGCATCTTCCCGGTGCCGCCGGCGCAGTCGCTCGATCACGATCCCGAGTGGCAGGCGCTGGCGTCGTGGGTGGCGGGCAAGAAGCAGCCCTCGCCACCGACGGTGGACTGCGCCGCGCTGTTCACGACCATGGGGCTGTCGCCGCGATGAAGCGCTTCCTCGCCGCCGCGCTCGCCGCTCTCCTGGGCGCCGGCGTCGCCGGCTGCGCGCGCGTCAAGCCGTACGAGCGGGAGCTCCTGGCCAAGCCGACCATGACCTTCCAGCCCGATCCGCACGAGGACGTCCTCGACAATCACATGCTCGAGGCGCGCGAGGGCGCGGCGGGCGGCTACGGCTCGGCCGGAGGCGGCTGCGGGTGCAACTGAGGTCGTGGATCGCAGCCGTGGCGATGCTGGCGCTGGCCGGTCGCGCCGTCGCCGACGACTCGTTCGTCGCCAAGACGCAAATCTACACCGATAGCGATCACACTACCGTCGTCTCGCCGTTGGCGGCGCTGTCGCGCGACGCCTGGTCGGGCGGCACGCTCTCGGCCAGCTACGTGGCCGACGTCGTATCGTCAGCCAGCGTCGACGTCGTCTCCAACGCCACCACGCGCATGAACGACTTCCGCAGCGAGATCACCGCCGGCCTGCACCAGAAGCTGCGCAACACCACGCTCACCGGCGCCTACGTCTACTCCGTCGAGAACGACTATCAGTCGCACAACGCGGAGCTCGGCTTCGCTCAGGATCTGCTCGACAAGAACGCGACCCTCGCGCTCGGCTGGTCGGTGTCAGCCAACGACATCTCGCGTTCGGGTGACCAACTGTTCCACCGCAAGCTGTTCACCACCGGCGCCAGCGCGTCGTGGACCCAGGTCCTCAATCGCGCCACCGTCGCGCAGCTCTCGTACACGTTCGGCTACGGCAACGGCTACTGGGCCAGCCCCTACCGCTTCGTGCGCATCGAGACGCCGGCGCTCGACGCCATCGCCTTCAAGGTGCCCGAGACGGTGCCGGTGGAGCGCTATCGTCACGCCGCGGTCATCGCGCTCAACCGCCACCTCTTCGGCGACTCGGCGCTGCAGGGCGACTATCGCTTCTACTCCGACAACTGGGGCGTGGTCGCGCACACCGTCCAGCTGCGCTACTTCATCACCTGGAAAGACGTGACGGTGCGGCTGCGCGAGCGCTTCTATTACCAATCGTCGGCGAGCTTCTATCGCACGCACTACACGGCCGACGCGCTCACGCCCTACGTCACGGCCGACCGCGAGCTGTCGACGTTCTGGTCCAACGTCGCAGGCGTCAAGCTGTCGTGGCGACTGCCGTGGGTGCATCGCGCGCTCGAGCTGGAGGCGAAGGTCGACTACTTCCACTTCGGCTACCAGAACTTCGCGCTGTTGACGTCGCGCGACGGCGCCGACATCGAGGCCGGGCTCAATGTCATCTACTAGGGTAGCGGTCGCGCTGGCGCTCCTCCTCGTCGCGACGCGGGCGCTGGCGGCGGCGCGCACGGTGACGCTGCTCGGCGTGTCGGGCGTCGGCGGGGCGCGCTTCGCCACCACGCTCGAACGCGAGCTTGGCGAGCTGTACGAGCTGGTTCCCGGCGAGCGTTATCGCGCCGCCGCGGCGCGGCTCGGCCATCCTGGCGCTTCGCCCGACGACGTGCGCCAGGTGGCGGCCGCGATCGGCGTCGACGCCATCATCGGCGGCGCCATCTCCGGCAGCGGTCGCGCGCGCGTGCTGCTCGTCGCCGTGCGCGAAGGGCAGAGCGGCCGCGTGTTGTCGCGCCTGCGCTACGATCTCGGCGGCCGCACGCTGCCGGTCATTCGCGAGCGGGTCACGGCTGACCTCGTGCGTGCCCTGGAGCGCGTTCGTCCGAGCGGCTCGGCGCCGTCGGCCGCTGCGCCATCCGACGCCGGCGCGGCTTCCGACGATAGCGGCGCCGCCGGCTCGCCCGGCGACGACGTGACGCCGGCAGCAGCGGTGCAGCGCTCGGCCGCGCCGCGCCGCGCGGTCGCAGGCGTGCAGGCCGGCGTGGGTCCGTCGCTGCTGACGCGCTCGCTCGGCTTCGACGTCGCCTCGGCGCCGGGCTATTCCGGAGGCACCATCGCCGGCATTCGCGCCGAGGGTGCCGTCTTTCCGCTCGCGCTCTCCGCCGAGCTGGCCCAGGAGCATCCGGTGCTCGCCTCGTTCGGCCTGGCCGGCAGCTACGAGTACGCGTTCAGCTTCACCTCGTCGGCGTCGACCGGGCGCTCGAGCGGGCGAGCCTCGCGCTGGGACGTCCTCCTCGTGGGCCGCATCCCGCTCGGTCACGACGCGCGCGGCGGCACGCTCATCGTCGACACGGGGCTGTGGCAGCTGAGCTGGTCGCACGCCGCGCCCGTCGACGTCGGCGTACCCGACGTGCGCTATGATCTCGTCGGCGGCGGGCTCGGCTGGGAGCGCGCCCTCGGCGTGCGTTGGCTCGTCTTCGGCGCGCGCGTCGGCGTCATGGGGCTCGCGTCGGCGGGCGACATCGCCGCCGATACGCAGTACGGCCGCGGCACCGGCTGGGCGCTGGCGCTGGCGGGCTCCCTGACGCTGCGTCCGCGCGACTGGCTCTGGGTCCGGCTCGCCGGCGACTGGGATCGCATCGCGCTCAGCTTCGCCGGTGCCGGCACGCGCTTCGCCCGGTCGGCCTCCGACAACTGGATCGGCGGCGCCCTGGAGGTCGGCTTTGCGCTCTAAGCACACCCTCGCCGCTGTCGTCTTCTGCGTCGCCGCCGTCGCTGCGCCAGGGGTCGCGCGCGCTTTCGCCGACGTCTCGCAGTTCTTCGACAACGCGGCCAACCCGCACGCCGCCACGCTCGGCGCCTCGGCCGAAGGGGTCTATTTCACCGGCGCGCCGCGCTTCGCCTCGCTCACCTGCCAGAGCTGCCACGAGGGCGGTCCCGAGCGCGTCGGGCTGCGCATCAACGCCGACGACGTGGCGCTCTTCAGCGACGGCTACATCCCGGGGCGGACCTACGCTCTCGAGGTCCAGTTGACCGACGAGCAGGCGGGCGGCAAGTTCAGCAGCCCCACCTGCACCGACGCCCCGAGCGCCGACGACACCTTCTCCTTCGTTCCCTGCAACTCGAACGGCTACGCCCTCGAGGTCGACGCGGCGGGCGTGGCGCTCGGCGGGCTGTGCGCGCGCGCTCCCGCCGCCGGCGCCTGCCCACCGGCCGACCTCGCGGACGAATCGTTCGTGGCGCCGGGCGGCGACGCGGTGTTTTCGAACCGCGTTCGCTCGCCCAACCCGGACACGCCCAAGCTGCTCCTGCGCAACGGCGCGACGCGCTGGCACCTCTGGTGGACGGCGCCGCGCGCGGGAACCGGCCCGGTCACCGTCTACGTGGCCGCCGTCGACGGCAACGGCGGCGATGGCACCGCCGCGGTCGACCAGGACCCCTACGGCGACGACACCGTACAGGGGAATTTCTACCTTCAGGAGGCTGGCGACGCAGTGCGTAATCGTGCGTCGGCGGGTTGCGCCGTCGTTCCGGCGCCGGTCTCGACGGGTCTGGGAGCGCTCGGCCTCATTGCCCTCGCCGCCCTGGTTCTCCGACGGGCGGCGCAGCGTCGTCGCTGCCAGGAGTGGGGTGACTGACGGGGCTTGAACCCGCGACCCGTGGATCCACAATCCACTGCTCTACCGACTGAGCTACAGCCACCGTATTGCGGGGTTCCAATTAGCGCGCCCAATGAAACAAGTCAACTTGAAACCAGCAGCGAACCGCTGCATCTAATCAGGAACATGTTGAAAATCGGCGATCACGCACCCGATTTCACCGCCCAGGCGACCAGCGGCGATACCGTGTCCCTGCGCAACCTGCGTGGTCGGCCGGTCGTCATCTACTTTTTCCCCAAGGCGTTCACGATGGGATGCACCGTCGAGACGCGCCAATTCCGCGACAACTACGAAGAGCTCAAGAAGCTCGGCGCCGAGGTGATCGGGATCAGCGCCGACCGCTTCGACTCGCAGTGTCGCTTCGCCACCGATAACAAGCTGCCCTTTCCGCTCATTGGCGACGAGGACAAGCGGGTGTGCGAAGCGTTCGGCGTGTTGTGGCCGCTCATCAAGATCCCGCAGCGGATCACCTTCATCGTCGACGAGACCGGTCTCATCCAGGCGGTGTTCCACCACGAGGTGCAGATCTCGCGGCACCTCGACGACGTGCGCAATTTCCTCGCCAAGCGAAAAGCGGCTACTTGACGATATCGACGAACTTGCCGAGCTGGTTGAGCGTCCGCCAGCGGCCGTCGAGGTAGAAGAAGGCGTCGTAGCGGAGGCCGCGCGAATCGGCGTTCTTGCGAACGCGCGCGGAGAAGAGCGGGTGGGTCTCGACCATCGCGGCCTCGAGCGGGGTGTCGCTGTCGTCGGCGAAGGTGTCGATGGCGTCGTACTTGTGCTCGTAGACGTTGCCCGCGAACTCGACGGCGCCGCGGTTGATGAGCGTCCCCATGAGCTGGTGGTAGCGGGGCAAGAGGGCGTCGGCCTTGGCTCCAAAGAGCCGCTTCATCTCGACGTCGGTGCACAGCGTCGTCGCCAGTAGATCGTGGATGCGCTCGCGATCGTCGTTCTTGCCGGCGACGAGGATCTCGCTCCACATCTGCTTGAGGCCGGCGGCGCCGTCGGCGTAGTGCGGTTGCACGAACTCGCGGCCGCCGGAGGAGTGGCGGCGCGAGCAGCCGGCGAGGAGGATCAAGCAGACCAGGAGGCGGCGCATGTCTACTTGGACGCCGGCGGCGCGCCGGAGTTCCCCTCGGCGCGTCGAAGCATCGCCGCCGCTTCCACGAGCCGTCCCAATCGCCCGTACAAATGCGCGAGGTTGCGCAGCGCGGCCAGGTGGTCGGGGCGGCAGGTGAGCGCGGCCTGAAACGCCTCTTCGGCGCGGGCGTCGTTGCCGGCGCGTACGCAGGCGACGCCGAGGTTGGTCCACAGGACCGCTGGCTGGTCATTGCCCGCGCGCAGCGCTTCCTCGAGGAGCTCGATGGCGCGCGCGTGCTCGCCACGATCCGAGAGCGTCAGCGCCAGCTCGATACGCGCCGCCGGCAGGGGAGGGTCGGCGGTCAGGGCCGCCGCGAAGGAGCGCGCGGCGCCGTCGAGATCGCCCTCGTCGCGCAGCAGCATGCCGCGGTTGAAGCAGGCCAGCCCGTGCGTCGGGTCGATCCCGAGCGCGAGCTGATACTGGTCGAGCGCCTGCTTGCGCTTGCCGAGCCGCTGCCACAGAGCGCCGAGGTTCGCCCGCGGCGGGGCCCAGCGCGGATCGAGGTCGCAGGCGCGCTTGAAGGCGAACAGCGCCTCGTCGTGACGCCCCTCGTCGGACAGCGCGATCCCCGCGGCGTTCTCCGCGCGGGACAGCGCCAAGGCGACCACCGGCGCCGAGTCCGCGTCGCTGCCGAGGCTGCGCAGAAGCTCCTTGGCCGCGTCGGGGCGCCCCTCCTCGACGAGCAGCTCGGCTTCGACGATGGTCAATAGCAGGTGCGCCGGATGCGCCGCGCGGGCCGGCGCCAGCACGCGGCGAGCCTCGGCGATGGCGGCGATGGCGTTCGGCTGCCCGCGCGCGATCACCAGGCGCGTCAGGGCGATCGCCGCCAGCGGCCACTCGGGGCGGGCGGCCAGCGCGACGCGATAGAGGCGGTCAGCTTCGTCGCTGCGGCCGCGCTGCTCCTCGCAGCGCCCGAGCGCAAACGCGGGCTCGGCCTCGGTCGGCGCCATCGCCTGGGCCCGCGCATACGCGGCGCGCGCGCCCTCGGCGTCGCCGGCGAGGGCCAGATCGCGTCCTCGGGACAGCTCCGCGCGCCAGAGACTGCGCACGAGGTCGCCCGAGCGGGGGCGGGAGCGCATGAACTATCTAGGTTAGCATTCGATCACGGGTTTTCAAACGCTCGAAACCCGTCGTAAGATGCGTCGTGGCCACTGTGACCGCTCGTCAACCGACTACCCGATCGGCGAGCCTGCTGGTGCCGCGCTCGCGCGATTTCGGGCCGTTCAAGCCGCTCCTTCCATTTGCCGAAACCGAACGCGCGCTCTTCTTCGGGCGCGAGCGCGAGGTCGCCGATCTCGCGGAGCTCCTCGCCGGCGAGCGCGCCTCGGCGCTGCTCTACGGTGAATCCGGTATCGGCAAGACCTCGCTGGTTCGCGCCGGGCTGATACCGCTCTTGAAGTCGCGCGGCGTCGCGTGCGGCCTCATGGACGGCGAGCGCCTCGACGAAGACGCCGTCCCCGCGGCGGCCCCTGGCGGCGCGCTCCTGATCGTGGACGACCTGGGCGCAGCGCTCGACGACGGCCCGCGGCTCGAGAAGCTGCTGCGCATCCTGCACAAGGCCGGCAGCGTTCGCGGCATGAAGATCCTGTTCGTGATCGAGGACCACGACCTGTGGCGCCTCGAGCAGCTGGAGAAGCTCCTCGGCCACGTCGGTGGCGGCGGGGCACGGCTGCACCTCGAGCACATGGACGAGGCGCGGATCGCCGACGCCATCGAGCGAACCGTCCTCGGCGGTGGTGCCTATTTCGAGAGCGGGCTGTCGCGCGAGATCGCGCTCGATCTGGCCAAGGGCGGATCGGTGTCGCCGTCGGAGCTGCAGCTCGTCGCCGGTACGGCGGTGAACCTGCGCATCAACACGGCCAAGACCTGGCGCCGCTCGGGTGGCGCCGAGGTCCTTGCCTGGCGCTTCTTCGAAAAGGCCTGCCAGCACGCCGGCGGACGTCCGGCGGCGCGAGCGCTCGCGGAGATCGCAGCCTTGCCGGAGCGCGGAGTGGCGACGCTCGATCAGATCGCCCGCGCCGCCGACGTCAGCGACAGCCAGGCGAAGAAGCTGGTCGACGACCTGCGCGCCGAGCATCTGGTGCGCGCGGTCGACGGCGGCTGGACGATGGCGAGCGAGTGGGCGCGACCGCATGCGCGCGCCTATACGGGCGAAGCGCGCGGACGTGGCGTGGCGGCGCGGCTGCTCATGCGGGAGAAGATGGAAGCCAACTCGCTCCTGTCGATCGGTCAGGTGCGCGAGGTGCAACGCTTCGCCGGCGCGCTCGGCCACGAAGAGGAGGCGCTGGTCCGCCGCTCGAAGCAGCTCGGCTGGGCGGTCACCGGCGCGCTCCTGGCGGTGCCCGTGATTGCGCTGCTCGCGCTCTACTCGAGCTACGGGCGCAACTACTTCTTCGACGCGGCACCCGATCCTGGCGCCGGCGTGGTGGTGCGGCTCGGTCGGCCGGCGATGGCGCTCGGCTTTCTGCCGCATAGCCCCCGCTTCGGCGCCATCATCGCCGACTCCGGCTTCGCGCGTGCGGCCCTCGCCGGCGGCGTGCCTCAGGGCGTGGGTCCACGCTCGGGCGACGACTGGCTCCGCCGCCTCGTCGGTGCGCTGCGCCCGCTGCCTCGCGCGGTGATGTCGCTCATCGTCGAAGGCGACGTCAAGCTGCTCGCCGACGCCTACGAAGATTCGTCGCTGCGGCCCGCTGTCGTCGAGGCGCTCGCTGGCGCGGCCAAGGGAGGACCGGAGACGCTGGCGCTGCTGCAAAAGGCGCTGGCCGATCCGTCCGAGGACGTGCGGCGTCGCGCGGTGCAGGCGGCGGCGGCGCTCGAGCGTCGCCAGGCCGGAACGGGCGCGCCACTGTTGTCGGCGGCGCTCAAGGACGGATCCGCCTCGGTGCGCGCGTTGGCGCTCGACGCCATTCAGAAGCTGCCGGACGAGCTGGCGGCGCCGCTTCTCGCTGGTGCCCTCTCGCAGACGGGCGATCCGGTGGTGCGGCGCAATGCGCTCGAAGCGATCGGCGCGCAGACCGCGCGCACGCCCGGTGCGGCCACGGCCCTCGGGCGCGCCATGCTGGGACCGGCGCGTGCCGAGGCAACGCAGATCCTGTCGCGCCTCATGGATGGGAGCGGCCCCTCGGCGGAAGCGGCCGAGCAGGCGGTGACGCAGGTGGCGCTCGACGTCAAGGCGCCCGACGAAACGCGGCTCGACGCGCTGCGCATGTTGCGCCGCCGGCCGAAGACCCCCGACGCGCTGTCGGCCATCCAGGGCGGCAATCGCGTGATGGCGATGGCCATGCCGCTTCTGGCCCGCGCCAAGCCCGAAGAGGCGCAGGCCAAGGTCGTCGAGGCGATGAAGGGTCCGAAGGAGATGCGCGCCGCTGCCGCAGCGACGATCGGGCTCTTGCCGAAGACGGTCGAGACGCCGAAGCAGCTCAAGGTGCTGGCCTACGACAGCGCCACCGAAGTGCACGCCGAGGCGGTGCGGTCGTTGCCGGTATTGGGACGCGAAGCGCTGCCGCTCTTGATCAAAGAGGCGAAGGGCGGCGGCACCGAAGTGGAGAAGGCGGCCGTCGAGACCATCGGTGCGCAGGCGACCAAGCTCGGCGTGGCGCAGGCGGCGCAGGCGCTGGAGACCACGGTCAAGGGCGCTCGGCCGTCGACGCGCAAGGCCGCGATCGATGCGCTCGGCCGCCTGGCGGAGGCCAAGCCGGCGCTCGCCGCAGGCGCCCTCGGCCGGCTCATGCACGACAAGGTGGCCGATGTGCGCGCCGATGCCGCCGGAGCGCTCGGCGACGTGCTGGCGCACGGCGGCAAGGAAGCGATCGCGGCGCTCAAGGCGGCGGGACACGATCCGGATGCAGCCACCCGCAAGCGCGCAGCCGGTGCGCTCGGTCGCGCCGGCAAAGGGCCGCTCGGCTCGCAGGCGGCGCGCGCCCTGGCCTCGTTCGCCGGCGACGCCGACCCGTCGGTCCGCGCCGAGGCGGCAGCGGCGATGGGCGCCCTCGGCTCCGCCGGCAAGGAAGCCGGTGGGGCGCTCGCGCAGCTCGTCGGCGATAAAGATTCCTCGGTGCGCGCGGCTGCGCGTCACGCCGCTCGCGAGATCGGGCCCGGCGCGGCCGATCTCGACAAGGTGCTGTTGGCGCAGTTCGCCAGCGGCGGATCTTCCGACAAGATCGACATCGCGACGACCGCTGGTGCCGTCGGTGCCGCCGGTGCGGTGCGCGCGGCGCTCGCCGATCCCGATCCGGGCGTGCGACGTGCGGCCGCCGAATACGCGGGCGGCCTCGGCGCCGCCAACATCGCGTCGCTCGTCGGTGCTCTCGGCGATCGTGACGCGGCGGTGAGGGTTGCCGCGGTCAAGGGTCTCGTCGGTGCCAAGGCGGCGACGGCGCTCGCGCAGGCCGCCGGCAGCCCCGACCCCGACGTGCGTCCCGCGGCGTTGGAAGCGATCGGTCAGGTCGGCGGACCGGTCGCGGAGAAGACCCTCGATGCTGCGCTCGGCGACGGCAGCGAGCGCGTACGCGTGGCCGCCGTGCGCGGATTGTCGCGCATGGGTAAGGACGCCGCGGGCCTCTTGATGCGGGCGCTCGGCGATTCGTCGCGCGACGTGCGCGAAGCGGCGGTCGCGGGTCTGGGCATGGCGTGGGCCGATCTGCCGACCGACCAGCTCGTCGCACGTCTCGGTGACGAGACCGACGCCGATGTCCGCTACGCCGCGGGCCTGGCGCTCGCGCGACAGGCCGACGGTCCGCGCGGCACTGCCGCCCAACAGGCGCTCAACGACGTCGCCGAGAAGGGTACGCCGGCGGCGCGTCTGACCGCTCGCGTGGCACGTGCGTTCGTGGGCCGTGCCGACGCGATGGTCGCCTTCCTGCACATCCTCCGCGACGGCGCGTAGCGGACCGCTCCTCCGCCTTCGCGCTAGTGAACGTCGGGATGTGCCGCCTGGTGCATGGAGTAGACGGTCCGGCGGGCGTCGAGCAGCTGCCCCTGTCCCATCACTTCGCGATCGAGCTGCAGGAGCTCGCGATAGATGATCTGCCAATCCTCGTACGGAATGTCCACCTCGGTGAGCTCGTGCGCGAGGTGATCGACCGCGGCACGCATCTCGTCGGAGCCGACGTTGCCCACCGGATCGCGGTCGAACAGCGCCCACAGGCTGTGGATGCGCTTCTCGAGAATCTGCGCATTGGCGTCGAGGGTCTGCAGCGCCTCCGTATGGGTCAGCGCCTCCGACACCAGCCCGTGCGCACGCGCCACCAGCTGTTTCGGTCCGCGCAGGAGGAGTCCCGAGGGATAGAGCGCGGCCTCGAGCGGCCCCTGGCGGAAGTACTCCAGCTTGTCCGGCACGTAGCCGCGGAACGCGTCGCCGCCGAGCTTCAGTAGGATCGTCGTCGGCACCGTGATCCACCAGCCCGGCTTGGCGCGCCGCAGCTCGATCCCGTGGCGGCCGAGTGTCTCGACGATGACGCGCGCGACCTCGTGATAGATCGACGAGTGCGTCACCAGCGGCACCTGCTCCTGCCGCCGCTTCCGCACAATCGACGCGATCTTCAGCCCAGGCACGGTCACGAACATGACGAGGAACGAAGCCGCCAGGCCGATCGTGATCGGCCAGCCGCGCGCGACTCTTTTCCAGGTCGGCTCTCGGAGGCTGCCTTCCGGCGCCTTGGACGCGACCACGAGACCGACGATCATCGGGACGAACAGGGCGAGCGCCAGCCAGATGACGCGAATCACCCATCCGGGGGCGCGATTGTGGAATGGGACGAACGCCACCAACAGCGCCGCCACTTTCGGGAAGGCGACGCCGAGCAGAAGGATCGGCCAGGCCGCAGCCGCGGCCACAACGCCCGTGAGAAACGGCTGTTCCTTC
Organism: Myxococcales bacterium; assembly: GCA_028287105.1. Classification (GTDB taxonomy): domain Bacteria; phylum Myxococcota_A; class Polyangia; order Palsa-1104; family Palsa-1104; genus JAQBQH01. The sequence continues at coordinate 36,485 of JAQBQH010000380.1, read as the reverse complement.
GGGGATGGCTGACCAAAGAGCGCGCGGACGGCCCAGCCGAAGATCGCGTTGAGGATTTTTCCCGCTGATCGGGAAATCAAGGTCAACAGCGCTTGCAAAATCGCCATGCCCAAGGGGAGAAGCAAGCGCCGCGCCTCCGCGCGGGCGGCCTGGCCTTTGCACTTCTTCAGGCGAGGAGGATTCAAATACATGAACGCCATCGAATTGCTCGAAACGCAGCACCGCGACGTCGATGATCTCTTCGCGCGCATCGAGAGCGCCAGCGGCAAGGCGCGTGGCAAGCTCTTCGACGATCTGGCGGACATGCTCGCGATCCACGCGTCGATTGAAGAGCTTCACTTCTATCCGGCGGTGAAGGCGGCCAAGACCGACGAGATCCTCGAGCACTCGACCGAAGAGCATGTCGGGATCAAGCGCAAGCTTTCGATCTGCATGGCGCTGCCGTCGGCGAGCGCCAAGTTCCTCGAGCTCTTGCGCGAGCTCAAGGAAGAGGTGCAGCACCACGTCAAGGAAGAGCGCGAGGAGCTCTTCCCGAAGGTGCGGACGCTGTTCGACGCCGATCAGCTCGAGGCGCTCGGTCAGGAAATGACGTCGACGATGGCGGAGCTGCAGCAGGGCCGTCCGCGATTCGACGTGCCGCTCCAGACGCTGGCTCCGATGCCGCTGACGGAGCTGCCGACGCAGGGAAGCATCAGCTCGCGCGTGATGCCGCACCTCGGCCGCCTGCTGGCGTTGCCGCTGCAGATGATTGGTGTCGCCAAGCAGCTCGGCAAGATTCCCGCCGCGGGCCTCGGCTTCTTGCGCGGCGTGCAGCGCGGCTTGAAGAGGAAGCGCGAAGCCTGAGCTCGGCGCTTCGGCGCAGCGACGACTGATTACGTCTGATGGGAGGCCGCGCCCTTGACCGGGTGCGGCTTCACCGTCAGCGTGATCAGCGACGCCGCCGGGCAGAACGACGTCGACGTGATGCGGTGATCGCCGCGCCGGGTGCCGTTGTCGCGCTGGATGTGCGCGAGGCGCAGACGAATGCCGCGATCCCAACGCTCGAAGTCCTTGCCGCCGATCGTCGCGAGGGCCTCGGACGTCGTGCAGTTGAGCAGCTTGCGAATGCGTCTCATGCGAACCTCCATTCAGGGAGGAAACGCACGGCAGCGGTGCGGCAATCTGATTACGGGCGCAGCTTGGGGCCGACGTTGCCGCCGGTCGTACCCTCACGCGCGTGACGAGCGCGCTCTTCCTCTTGCGCTTTCTTCGTCGGGGCCGGGTCGGTCGACTTGGCGCGTCGGTCGAGCTCCTCGACCTCGTCACCGCTGCCGCGGCTGAGCTCTTCGTCGATGCGGGTGCCGAACTTCTGCTCTCTCTCGTCGTGGTCGCGTCCGTATTCCATATACATGGAACCGAGCAATGGATGTGCCGTGTCAGCGACGGCGGAGCGCTGCCTCGATGTCCCGCTGAGCGTCTTTCTTCTTCTGGTCCTGACGCTTGTCGTACTGTTTCTTGCCCTTGCACACGCCGAGCAGGACCTTGATCCGCCCATTCTTCAGGTAGACCTCGAGCGGCAGCAGCGTATAGCCGGCCTGGCTCGCCGCCTCGTCGAGCTTCTCGATCTCCTTGCGGTGCAGGAGCAGCTTGCGATCGCGCTTGGGCGCGTGGTTCCAGTGGTTGGCCCAGGGGTACTCGGTCACCTGCAAGTTGACCAGCCAAGCCTCGCCGTTGTTGACCATGGCGTAGGCGTCGCTCATCACCGCCCTGGCCTCGCGCAACGACTTCACCTCGGAACCCTGGAGCACCAGGCCCGCTTCGATCGTGCGCTCGACGAAGTAGTCGTGGCGCGCGCGCTTGTTGCGCAACAGCACCTTGACCTCGTCGTCCTTCGATTTGCCGTCGCTGGCCATGCGAGCGCGTCATCATGTCACCGCCCTCCCCAGAGTCAAGACGAGGACTTCGGCGGCGCCGGCCCGCTCGAGCGCGCTGGCGCACGCGTCGGCGGTGGCGCCGGTGGTCAACACGTCGTCGACGAGCAGCACCCGGCGGCCGTGAATCCGCGAGGCATCGCGCACGACGAAGGCATCGAACACATTGCGCCGCCGCGCCGCCGCATCGAGCCCGGTCTGCGGCGGCGTGTCGCGCAGCCGTCGCAGCGCGCGCAGCTCGATCGGCACCCGCGCGATCGTCGCCTCGCGCGCACGCGCCGCCTCGCGCATGGCCGCCGCCAGCTCCGCGGCCTGATTGAACTCGCGCAGACGCAGCCGCCGCTTGTGCAGCGGCACCGGCACGATGACGTCGACGTCCGCATACTCGGGCGGCGCTTGCGCCAGCGCCTCGTCGAGCAGCAGCCCGAGCTGGGGCGCCAGCTCCGGCATGTGCGCCCACTTCATGCGCCGGATCGCCTCCGCCAGCGCGCCGCCAAACTCGTATGCGGCCAGCGCTCCGCGAAACCGGTGCGGCCTGGTCAGGCAGCCGACGCAGGGCGGCGGCCGCTCGAGCACGATCGGCGACGGCAGCGCGCAACGCGGACAGGCGCTGTCATTCGGCACCAGCGTCGCCGCGCACGGCGCGCAAAAGATCAAGTCGTCGTCGACGATTTGATCGCACGCGATGCACCGAGCCGGATAGATGAGCGCCAGCGCCGCCTGCATGAGGCGCACGCCGAGCCCTGGCGTGCGATTCAATTTTTCGAACATAAGAACTCATCGGCAGACGGCCGAAAAAGTTGCGTGGGTTTCTAAATAAAAAGAGCGCGCGAAAAAACACGCCGCGGAAAACGATCAGCGGAGGAGGGAGTGGCCTTCCATCTCGGGCGGCTGCCCGAGGCCCATCAGCGCCAGCACCGTCGGCGCCACGTCACACAGCCGCCCATCCGTCGCCAGCGCGTGCCCCTTCTGCCGCTCGTCGACGACGATGAACGGCACCGGATTGGTCGTATGCGCCGTATGCGGGTGCCCGTTCTCGTCGAGCATCGTCTCGCAGTTGCCGTGGTCGGCCGTGATCACGACCGCTGTGTCGTGCGCCCGCGCCTCCGCGATGATCCGCCCGATGCAGTGATCGATCGTATCGATGGCCAAGATCGCCGCCGGCAGCACCCCGGTATGCCCGACCATGTCCGGGTTGGCGAAGTTCACCAGCACGAATGCGTACGCTTCGGCGGCGATGGCGCGGCAGACGCCGTCGGCGACATCCTCGGCATGCATCGCCGGCTTGAGATCGTAGGTGGCCACGTCCTTCGGCGACGGCACCAGCCGCCGCTCCTCGCGCGCGAACGGCTCCTCGCGCCCGCCGTTGAAGAAGAAGGTCACGTGCGCGTACTTTTCGGTCTCGGCGGTGCGGAACTGCGCCAGCCCCTGATTGGCGAGGTACTCGCCGAGGATCATCTTCAGCGACTGCGGCGGGTACGCCACCGGCAGGCCGAACGACCCGTCGTACTGGGTCATGCAGACGTACGCGCCCAGGTTCAGGCGCGGTCCGCGATCGAAGCCGTCGAACGACGCGAACGTGAAGGCCCGCGTCAGCTCGCGCGCACGATCGGCGCGGAAGTTGAAGAAGATCACGCTGTCGCCGTCGCCGATTGTCGGCGCCCCCTCGGCCCCGTCGTCGACGAGGATGGGCTTGATGAACTCGTCGGTCTCGCCCGCGGCATAGCGCGCGGTCACCGCCGCGACCGGGTCGGCCACGCGCTCGCCTTCGCCGCGCGTCAGGAGGCGATAGCCCTTCTCGACGCGGTCCCAGCGGTTGTCGCGGTCCATGGCCCAGTAGCGCCCGACGACGGTGGCGATGCGCCCGACGCCGATCTTCGCGAGCTCCGCCTGGACGTCGCGCAGGTACCCGGCGCCGCTCTTGGGCGGCGTGTCACGCCCGTCGAGAAACGCGTGCCAGTAGACCCGCGTCTGGCCACGCCGCTTGGCCAGCTCCACGAGCGCGTAGGCATGCTCGAGGGACGAATGCACGCCGCCCGGGCTCGTCAGCCCCATGAGGTGCAGCGCCTTGCCGGCCGCCTTCGATCGATCGATGGCCTCGCACAGCGCCGGGTTCGCAAAGAAATCACCGTCGCTGATCGACTTGTTGATGCGGGTCAGCTCCTGATACACGATGCGGCCCGAGCCCATGTTCATGTGGCCGACTTCGCTGTTGCCCATCTGACCCTCGGGGAGTCCCACCGCCAGCCCCGACGTGTTGATGAGCGTGTGCGGGAACTCGCGATAGAGGGCGTCGAACGCGGGCGTGCGCGCGAGCCGGATGGCGTTGCCGTCCTTGTCGGGGCGCTCGCCGAAGCCGTCGAGAACGATGAGCACGGTGCGCTTTACGGTCATGGCTAGGCCCTGTGATAGGGCTCCCCGCGCAGGATACTGAGCGCACGGTAGAGCTGTTCCAGGACAATAATTCGAGCGAGCCGATGTGGCAACGTCAGCCGCCCCAGCGACCACACGAAGTCGGCGCGCCCGACCAGCTCGCGCGGCAGCCCGTCGGCGCCGCCGATGAGAAAGCTGATGCCGTGCTCTCCGCCGTTCATCACGCGCGCGAGCGTCGCGGCCAGCTCCTCGGAGGTGAGCTCCTTGCCGCGCTCGTCGAGCGCCCACAGCTTGTGTCGAGGGGGGATCTTGCGCACCAACTCGGCGTCGTCTTTGACCTCGACGAGGTCGAGCGGCAGCTTGCCGCGCACGCGCTTCGCATACTCGGCGGAGGCCTCCTGCACCCAGGCCTCCTTCATCTTGCCGACGGCGAGAATGGAGAGCTTCACTATATGGAAAAAGCGAGCTGCTTACGTGCCGTACATCTCGTCGGCGGCGATCCGGCTGTCCGGCGGCACGTCGACGGGAACCCGCGGCGCGTCGATCCACAGACCCTCGAGGTCGTAGAAGTCGCGTATCGGGTGGTAGAACACGTGAACAACCAGATCACCGAAATCGAGCAGCGCCCATTGGCCGTCGCGGTTGCCCTCGACGCCCAGCGGCCTCACGCCGCGCTGCTTCTTGAGTGTCTCGGCAACGGCATCCGCGACCGCTTGAACATGGCGGTCACTGCGCCCCGAAAGCACCAAGATGTAATCGGTGTAGGTAGATTGCTCGCTCACGTCGAGGAGCACCGGCTCGAGCGCCTTCTTGTCGAGCGCCGCCTCCATCGCCGCCATCGCCAACTCTCTGCTTCTCAAATCCGTCTCAGCCTCCTAGGTTTCGGATCTATTGTCGAACCTGTCCTTCTCCAATGACCACGAACTTGGTGGTCGTCAACTCCTCGGCGCCCATTGGGCCGTAGGCATGCAATCGTGTTGTGGAAATTCCTATCTCCGCGCCGAGTCCCAACTCGCCGCCATCGGCGAACCGGGTCGAGGCGTTGACCATGACGCACGAGCTGTCGATATCGTCGACAAAGCGCTTGGCCGCTTCCTGGTCGCGCGTGACGATCGATTCGGTATGGGACGAGCCGTAGCGCTCGATGTGACGGACGGCGCCGGGAACGCCGCCGACGATGCCAACCGTGCAGATGAGGTCGAGGAACTCGGCAGCGAAATCTTCGTGCGTGGCGCTCTTCAGCGACGGGACGATGGCGCACGCACGGTCGTCACCGCGCAGCTCGACGCCGGCGCGCCCGAGGCGGTCGGCCAGCTGCGGCAGGAACGAATGTGCGATCGCTTCGTCTATCAGGATCGTCTCCGCGGCGTTGCACACGCCCGGTCGTGGCACCTTCGAATTGTAGCAGATTTCAAGAGCCATGCCGGGGTCGGCGGTGCGCTCCACGAAGACGTGACAATTGCCGCGATAATGCTTGATTACGGGGATCCGGGAGTGCTCCGAGACGAACCGGATCAGGTTCTCGCCCCCGCGCGGAATCACGAGGTCGATCTCCTCGTCGCGGGTCAGAAGCTCGGCCATGGCGGCGCGGTCGGTCGTCGGCATGAGCTGCACCGCTGCCGGCGGCAGCCGGGCGGCCTCGAGACCGGCGGCGACCGCCTCCATGAGGGCACGGTTGGAGCGGAACGCCTCGGAGCCGCCACGCAGGATGGTGGCGTTGCCGGCGCGCAGGCAGAGCGCGGCCGCGTCGGTGGTCACGTTGGGGCGCGCCTCGTAGATGATGGCGATGACCCCGAGCGGGATGCGGCGGCGGGCGATGCGCAGCCCGTTCGGGCGGGTCCATTCCTTGACCGACTGTCCGACCGGATCGGGCAGCGCCGCGATCTCGCGGACCGCCTTGGAGATGCCGCGGAGTCGCTTCTCGTCGAGGAGCAGGCGGTCGAGCATCGGCTTGGCCAGGCCGCTCGCCTCGGCAGCGGCGAGGTCCTCGGCGTTGGCCGCGAGGATGGCCGCGTGGCGCGCGTCGACCGCGTCGGCGATGGCGTGTAGCCCGGCGGTGCGTCGCTCGGCGCCGGCGCGGGCGACGAGGCGGCCGGCGGCGCGCGCGTCTCGGGCTAGCTGTTCGATTTCGGTCACGACATCCTCATAGTAGTACGAGATCGTCGCGGTGGATGACCTCTTCGGCGGCGGCGTAGCCGAGAAGCGCAGCGACCTCCGAGGAGCGGCGGCCGGCGATCTTCTCGACCTCGTCGGCGTCGAAGGCGCACAGGCCGCGCGCGAACTCGGCGCCGCTTTCATCGACGACCCGCACCGGATCTCCGGCGCCGAACCGACCCTCGATGCGCCGAATCCCCGAGGGGAGGAGCGACTTCTTGCCGTCGACGAGCGCCTTTTTGGCGCCGGCGTCGACCACCAGCGAGCCGGCGGGCTTGAGCGCGTAGGCGATCCAGTGCTTGCGCGACTGCAGCCGCGACACCGACGGCCAGAAGACGGTGCCGGCGTCGCCACCGTCGAGGATGGAGGTGACCGGCCGCTCGCGACGCCCCGAGGCCACGATGGTGACCACGCCGAAGCGGCCCGCTATTTTCGCGGCCTGGACCTTCGACGCCATGCCGCCGGTGCCGAAGCCGCCCGTCGAGCCGCTGCCGGCGACGGCGACCGCTTCCTTGTCGATGTCGCGCACCTCGGGAATCAACTTCGCGCCCGAGGCGGGGTCGCCGTCGTAGAGCCCGTCGACGTCGGTGAGGATGACGAGCGCGTCGGCCTCGATGAGCGACGTGCACAGCGCGGCCAGGCGGTCGTTGTCGCCGAACTTGATCTCGTCGACGCTGACGGTGTCGTTCTCGTTGACCACCGGCACCGCCCCGGCGCGCAGGAGCTCGGAAAAGGCGAGGCGCGCGTTCAGGTAGCGGCGGCGGTTGCGCACGTCGTCGTGCGTGAGCAGCACCTGCCCCGCCGCGAGGCCATGGGCGCCGAGCGCGGTCTGCCAGGCATGGATGAGATGGCCCTGACCGACGGCAGCGGCGGCCTGCAGCCCGGGAATGGTGCGCGGCTTTTCGGGGTAGCCGAGCCGTCGCCAGCCGAGCGCGATGGCGCCCGAGGTGACGATGACGACGTCGACGCCGCGATCGCGCAGCGCCCGCGTCTCGGCCGCCAGCACCGCCACGCGCGCGTCGGTGTCCTCGGCGAGCAGGCGCGACCCGATCTTGATGATGACGCGCCCGGCGCTCTTCAGCTCCCCCCGGCTCTTCATTTTTCCGGAGGCTTGGGCCCTTCGAGCTGCGCCTGCTTGTGCGGGGCCCAGGCCACGTCGAACGCGCCCACGAGCGCGGCCACGTACTGCGTCGCCGGACCGGCCAGCTCGGTCTCCACCTTCTCGACGAGGAAGCGGCGCGACAGCCGCCCGGCGAGCTTGCGCGAGGTGTTCAGCGTGCGCTGAAACGCGTCCTCCATGGTCTGGCTGCGCGCCTGGCGGACCGCCTTGTCCATCGCATCGCGGAGCGCCCGCGCCTTGGTCCCGTCGAGACCGAGGCCGACGTGATGGCGCGCGCAGTAGTGATCGAAGAGCGTCCCAATCTGGAAGGTCTGCATCGCCTCGTCGGCGCGCCGCACCACCAGGAGCGAGGCCGCCACGCGCCGCCACACCTTCTTGGCGCCACCGATGAGGATCGCGCCCATCGACGCGGCGTTGAGCACCCGCCCGCCCGACGGGAGGGACAGCTCGGCCACCGCGTTGCGGTCGACGTCGACCCGCCGCAGGTCCGCGATGCGCCGTACCAGCCCCGCGCGCACCTGCCCGGCGAGGATGTCGTCAAGATAGGGCACTGGCACCAGCCCCGCCGCGCCCGCCAGGAGCGAGCGAAACAGGATGGTCCGTCGGTGCGTGGCCAGATGCTCCGCTGGAGATGGCTCGCTCATGCGCTCCTCCCCATTACTTAAGTCCTTCGAGCAGCGTTTGCTTGTCGAGCATCGGACGCGGGCGCGACAAGGTGGTCCAATCGGCCGGCGCGGCGATGGCGCCGACGTCCGCGCCGGTGGTCTGCTTGTAGGCCACCCGGGCCGAGACCGGCTTGCCGTCGCGCTCGAACGTGTACTGGGTCTCGATGCGCACGGCCAGCGGCGCGCCCGATTTGGCGTCGAGGACCACGTCGCCATCGATGTAGCGCACCAACATCTTCTCGCGCCATTTCTTGCCCGGCTCGCTCTCGGCGACCGCGGCATCCGGCGTCGGGCGCGCCGACAGCGCCAGCTTCACGCCGGCGTGCCCCGCCACCGTGGCCGTGCCCGCCTCGCGCACCTGCACGAACCGCTCGAGCAGCTTCATGTACGCCGCGCCGGCGCCTTCGGCCGTCGCCCGCAGCCGCTCGACCTCGTCGGCCTCGACGGTGCGGCGCACGAATCTGCCGAAGCGCGGCTTGACGTAGAGGTCCTTCTCGAGCGCGGTGGCCTCGAAGCCGTTGCCACGGCTGTTGTCGTGCTGCACGTGGATCGCGCCGCGCCCGTCGGACTGCACGGTGAAGCTCTCTTCGAGCGCCTCGGTGCGGCGATCGGCCAGCTCCAACTTGAGCGTCGAGGTCGCATCCATGCGATGCGCGCCGAGCCGCTGATCGAGCTCATGACCGGTCAGCGACAGCGCGCGCACCAGCTCGTCGGGCTGCGCCAATTTGGCAACGTTCACCGTCGCCGATTGCCCCGCGAGCCCGAGGTTCTCGTCGCCGTGCCGTCCACAAGCCGCCATCCCGATCAGCAACGGTAGAAGCGAGCGATGCATTCCTGGTAACGCTAGCATGGTTTGGTATGCTGGCTCGTCATGGCCGGCGACGTCGACGGACCGCTCGCTCTCCTGGTGTGGCCACCATGGGGATGGGTCCTCGCGGGAGTGCTGGGCGCCTTGTGGGGCAGCTTCTTCAACGTCGCCATTCATCGGCTCGGGCTGTACGAATCGGTGGTGCGGCCGCGCTCGCGCTGTCCTCGCTGCGGCACCGCCATCCTCGCGCGTGACAACATTCCCATCCTCGGTTGGATGCTGCTCGGCGCAAAGTGTCGCACCTGCAAGCTGCCCATCTCGGCGCGCTATCCGATCGTCGAGGCGCTCTCGACGGTCCTGGCGCTCCTCGTCTATTGGCGCGTGGCGCTGACGTTCGGCGATCCGGTCTCCGCCGCGGCGCACTTTCTCGTCTATTTCGCCTTCGTGGGCGCGCTCGTCGTCGTCGCCGGCGTCGATCTGGATCACAAGATCATCCCCGACGCGCTCACCTATCCGGCCATCCCGGCGTTCTTCCTCTGCCAGTTGGTGCTGCAGGACGTCGCGCCGTTCGACCTCATCCTCGGCATGGTCGTCGGGTACGGCGGCGTCGCGCTCACCGCCGAGCTGGCCTTCTGGCTCTTGAAACGCGAAGGCATGGGGTACGGCGACGCCAAGCTCCTGGCGCTCGTCGGCGCCTTCCTCGGCTGGCGCGCCGTCGCCTTCACCTTCTTCGTGGCGCCGTTCTTCGGGTTGGTGATCGTCGTGCCGCTGCTGGTCACGCGGCGGGGCAAGGTGATCGGCGTCGAGATCCCGTACGGTCCCTATCTCGTCGCGGCCGCGCTCACGTACATCCTCTACGGGCGCGATCTCCTGGCGATGCTATTTCGCGCGTAGAGCGATGCGCTCGAGAGCCTGCTCCACGAACTGGAGGCGGTCGTTGCCCCAGAAGAGCTCGTCGCCGACCAGCATCGTCGGTGCGCCGAACGCGCCGCGGGTGATCGCCTCGTCGGTGTTGGCGCGCAGCCGATCTTTGATGGCCGGCTCTTCGATCTTCTGCAGCGCCGTCGTCGGGTCGAGCCCGCCCAGCTCGGCAATGCGCCGCAGCTCCGCCTCTTGCGTGATGTCGCGATCTTCGGCCCACATGGCGCGGAAGGCCGCCAGCGCCACGGCGCCCGCCTTGGCGTCGTCGACGAGGATGAGCCGCATCGCCTTGACCGTGTTGAGCGGAAAGTGCGAGCTCATCTTCCACGGAATGCCGTAGTGGTCGGCCCAGCGCTGAAGATCCTGGCCCATCCAGCGCGCCTTGTGCGGCACGCGCGCCGGCATGTCGTTGCCCGAGCTCTTGAACACCGCGAATAGGACCATCGGCCGCCACGCCACCTCGGCGCCGGTGCGCTCGACGAGCGCCGGCAGCTGCGTCGCCGCGATGTACGAGTAGGGCGACGAGAGATCGAAGAAGAATTCGACGCGCTTCATTTCTTGCCTCCGGGCCAGCCGGCGATCAGCGCCGCCGCGCCCAACATGCCTGCCGTATCGCCGAGCGTGGTGTCGACCACCTCGAACCCTTCGCGCGACGGCTGATTGACCAGCTCGAGCAGCCGCGCTATCGAGCGACGGCGCAGCTCCGGCGCGCCGTTCCACACGCCGCCGCCCATCACCAGTCGCGACGGGTTGAGCGTGGTCACGATGTTGGCCAGCGCCATGCCGAGCAGCGTCGAGACCTCTTCCCACAGCCGCCCGGCGTAGACGTCGCCGCGCCGCGCCGCCTCGTCGAGGACCCCGGCGTGCACGTCGTCGATGCTGCCCCCCGCCAGCTCGACCGCGAGGCTGCGCTCGCCCTCGCGCAGCTCTTCCTGCGCGCGCTTCTGGATGTTGCGCCCGGAGGTGTAGGCCTCGAGACAGCCGCGCATGCCGCAGCCGCACAGCCGTCCAGCCGGCACGACCTTGGTGTGGCCGATCTCGCCGGCGAGATGCGTCGAGCCGGCGTACAGGCGGCCGTTGGCGACAATGCCGCCGCCGACGCCGGTGCCGACGTAGACGCAGACCACGTCGTCGAAGCCGCGCGCGCCGCCGTACACCGCTTCGCCATAGGCGATGGCGTTGAGATCGTTGTAGACCTCGCACGACTCGCCGACCTGCGCGCGCAGCATCGGGCGGAAGTCGACCTCTCGCCAGCCGAAGTTGGGGGCGATGACGACCACGCCGCTCCACCCGCGCAACATGCCGGCGAAGCCGATGCCGACGCCGCTACGCTCCTTCTTGGGATCGATCGTGCGGACCGCCTCGCCGACGAGCGACGCCACCGTCTCGGGCGAGCGGCCGCTCGCCGTGTCGGGCCAGGGGGTCTTGGTCTCGGCGACGATCTTGCCCGTCTCGACGTCGACGAGCGCCGCGCGCGCGTTGGTGGCGCCGAGGTCCACGCCGACAGCGCGCATCTACTTCTTTGCCTCGGCCTCGATTCGCTTGAGCTCGCCTTCGACCTTCTTGCGGATCTCGTCGAGCCGCGCCTGCGTCTCGGCCTCGAAGCGCAACACCAGCGCCGCCTGCGTGTTCGACGCCCGCACCAGCGCCCAGCCGTCCTTCCAGGTGATGCGCGCCCCGTCGACGTCTATGACTTCGTGGTGCTCGGCGGCCGCCGTGGACTTGAACTTCGCGACGACGCGCTTGACGACCTCGAACTTGATCTCGTCGGCCAGCTCGTAGCGGATCTCGGGCGTGTTGAAGAACTTCGGCAAGGAGTCGACGTGCTCCGCGAGCGTCTTGTCTTCCTTCGACAGGAGCTCGATGAGGCGCGCCGCCGAATAGATGGCGTCGTCGAAGCCGTAGTAGCGATGGGCGAAGAAGATGTGGCCCGACATTTCGCCGGCCAGGACCGCCTTCTCCTCCTTCATCTTCTCCTTGATGAGCGAGTGGCCGACCTTCCACATGATGGCGCGGCCGCCGGCCTTGGCGATTTCGTCGTAGAGCGCCTTGGAGCACTTCACTTCGCTCACGAAGGTCGCGCCCGGGACCTCTTTCAAGATCGAGCGGGCAAAGAGGATCATGAGCTGATCGCCCCAGACGATGCGCCCCTTGGCGTCGACGACACCGATGCGATCGGCGTCGCCGTCGAGCGCGATGCCGACCTCGGCGCCGACCTCGGCGACCTTGGCCTTCAGATCGGCGACGTTGGCCTCGACGGTCGGATCGGGATGATGATTGGGGAAGCGGCCGTCCGGCTCGATGAAGAGCGGCGTGACGTCGAAGCCGAGCCGCTCGAGCAAGGGCACCGCCGTGCCGCCGACGCCGTTGCCGGCATCGACCACGACCTTGAAGCGACGCGGCCCGAGGTTGATCTTCGACGCCGCCATGTCGATGTACGCGGCCTCGATGGGGCGCTCCTCGACGACGCCGACGCCGGTGTCGAACTCGCGCGACTCGACGAGCTTGCGCAGCTCCTGGATCTCGGCGCCGTGAATGGTCGACTTGCCGCGCAGGATCTTGAAGCCGTTGTCCTCGGGCGGATTGTGCGACCCGGTGATCTGCACGCCGCCGTCGGTGTCGAAGTGGAAGACGCTGAAGTAGAGCAGCGGCGTGGCGACGATGCCGACGTCGACGATGTGCACGCCCGTCGACAGGATGCCCGCCTTGAGCGCCTTGTGCAGGCGCGGCGAGGTGACACGGCAGTCGCGGCCGAGCGTGATGCGCTTGGCGCCCGAGCGGCGCAGGTGCGAGCCGATCGCTTTGCCCAGCTCGTTGGCGAAGCCGTCGTCGAGATCGCGATCGGCATTGCCACGGATGTCGTATTCGCGAAACACACGCGGGTTCATAGGAACTCCTTACGATTCGTCGTTTCTAGGCACTTGACGACCTCGCGCACGTCCTGCGCGCGCGATCTGGGCATCACGAGGATGGCGTCGTCCGTCGCGACGATGACCAGGTCCTCGACGCCGATCGCGGCGATGACGCGCTTGCCGTCGCTGTACAGGATGTTGCCGCGCGCGTCGACGGTGACGCCGTTCTCGGTGGCGATGGTGTTGCCGTCGGCGTCGTGCGGGCGCAGCTCGCCGAGCGCGCTCCACGAGCCGACGTCGTTCCAGCCGAACTCGCCGGGGACGCAGAAGACGTCGCCGCGCGGGAGCTTCTCCATGACGCCGTAGTCGATCGAGACGGACGGCGCCTGCGGGTAGAGCTCGGCGGTGCGCTCGGGCTCCCGCTCGATGGCGTGCAAGATGCTGGCGAGCTCCGGCATATGCATGCGTACGGTCTCGAGGAGGCGCTTACAGGCGAAGAAGAACATGCCCGAGTTCCACAGATAGCGGCGGGCGGCCAGGTACTTCTCGGCCGTGGCGCGATCGGGCTTCTCGACGAAGCGCTCGACGACGCGCGCGCCGCGCTCGGTCTCGGCGCCGACCTCGAGGTAGCCGAAGCCGGTCTCGGGCGCCGTCGGGACGATGCCGATGGTGACGATGGCGCCGTCGCGGGCGACGTCGATGGCGCGCGCCAGGGTCGCGCGATAGCCGACCGCGTCGCGCACCCACTGATCGCTCGGCAAGACCGCCAGCACGGCGGCCGGGTCGCGGCGCAGCACCTCGAGCGCGCCGAGCCCGATGCAGGGGGCGGTGTTGCGCGCCTGCGGCTCGATGACGATGTTCTCGCGCGGCACCGACGGGGCGGTGCGCAGGACTTCGTCCACCTGATCGGCCGCGGTGACGACGAGGATGCGCTCGTCGGGCACCAGGCCCTGCACACGCTCGACGGTGGCGCCGAGCAGCGTGCGTCCGCCGTCGAGGATGGGAAGGAACTGTTTGGGACGGCGTTTGCGGCTCGCCGGCCACATGCGCGTGCCACCGCCACCAGCCATGATGAGGACGTATGCGTCGCCTGCCACGGGGGCGTCATAGCATGGATCGTGGTAGCTTTGCCGCCCATGGGATGGGACCGCCTGCATCGGGAGCACGTCGTGGAGCTCGGGCGCCGATACGCCCGCGCGCTGTCGGAAAACGGCTACGACGCCATCGTCATCCACTCAGGTCTACCAAAGTCGCGCACCGAATTCGACGACCAGTTCTGGGCGCTGCGGCCGACGCCGGCGTTCCAGCACTGGCTGCCGCTGGCGCAGCCGGACTGCGCGCTCCTGGTGCGCAACGGGCAGCGGCCGAAGCTGATCTGGACCCAGCCGCCCAACTTCTGGGAGAAGCCGGCCGAGACCGCGAGCGACTTCTGGCTGCCGCAGTTCGACATCGTCGTCATCGAGGACGCCGCCGACGCGCGCGCACACATCCATCCGGCGGGCAAGGTAGCCTTCGTCGGCGAGGAGACGCGGCGCGCCAACACGTGGGGCATCGGCGACGCCAATCCGCCGTCGCTGATGAAGGCGCTCGACCAGGCGCGCGTGCACAAGACCGCGTACGAGCTGGCGTCGATCGACGAGGCGAATCGCATCGCTGCGGTCGGCCACCGCGCCGTGCGCGATGCGTTCTTCGCCGGCGATCGCTCGGAGCTCGATCTGCACCTGCTGTACCTGGCGGCGACGGCGCAGGACGATCCCGAGACGCCGTACAAGAACATCGTCGCGCTCGGCGAGAACGCGGCCACGCTGCATCACATCTCGTACCGCAAGCAGCCGCGCGCGCGGGCGGCCGAGTCGCTCTTGCTCGACGCCGGCGCGGCCGCGAACGGCTACTGCAGCGACGTGACGCGCACCTACGTCAAGGGCGCGACCGCGACCGCGAGCGCGTTCGCCGATCTGATCGCGCGCACCGAGGCGATGCAGCAGCGGCTGTGCGCGGGCGCCGTCGCCGGCAAGCCGTACGAAGAGCTGCACGAGGAGGCGCATCAGCAAATCGGCGCCATCCTGCATGACGTCGGCATCGCCAAGGTCGGGGCCGAGGAGGTCGTCGCCGGCGGTCTTTCGCGCGCGTTCTTCCCGCACGGCCTCGGCCACTCGCTCGGGCTCGTCTGCCACGACGTCGGCTGCGCGGAGATCAAGCCCAAGGCGAACAACCCGTGGCTGCGCAACACCACCAAGATCAGCGTCGACCAGGTCTTCACCATCGAGCCGGGGATCTACTTCATCGAGATGCTGCTCCTGCCGCTGCGCCACGGGCCCAAGGCGGAGCGGATCGACTGGGGGATGGTCGACGCGCTGGCCGCTCTCGGCGGCATCCGGATCGAGGACGACGTCCAGGTCCTCGACGGTGGGCTGCGCAATTTCACGCGCGACCACCTCGCCTAGCAGCGCCCGCCCTTTCTCGCCGTCACGGCCGCTCCACACCTCCGTACAGGGACCCCTAGCGTTTTTACGTACATTGACCGGGTTTCGGTGAACCTCAATACTGTCGAGCATGCATAAAAGTGTGTGGCTGGCCTTCGCGCTCCTCGGATGCGCCGCGTCGGGCTGTAGTCCGCACACCGCCGACCACGGCCTCGGGGCCGATCTCGCAGGGACCGCCGGCAGCGGCGAAGATATGGCGTTCCCCACCGGCAGCGACGAAGACATGGCCGGCCCGCTGAGCATCGCGCCGCTCGATCAGGTCGTGATCGCGTCACCGGGCCAGATGCCGACGGTGCAGTACAGCGCCATGGTCAACGGCGCCAGCGTCGCGCCGGCGTGGACGATCGATCGCGGCGAGATCGGCAACGTCGGCGTCGCCAACGGGCTGTTCACCGCGGGCGGCGCCATCGCCGGCAAGGCCAACGTCACCGCGACGCTGAACGGCCAGAAGGTGTCGACGACGATCACCGTCAAATTCATGCAGACGCAGAACGGCGATCCCGGCTATCCGGCGCCGATGCCCGGCGCAGGCGGCTTCGGCGGTGTCGGCGGCAGCGGTCCCGGGCCGGCGGCGTCGAACGGCCAGACCGGAGTGCTCACGGGCGCGCCGACGGCAGACGCCGCCGTCAAGATGCTCTACCCCTACGACGGCACCGTCTTTCCGCGCGGCCTCTTCGCACCGCTCCTGCAGTGGAGCCCGGGCGCGCGCAACTTCGACGCCGTGATGATCAAGCTGCACTCCAAGAACTTCGACTACACCGGCACTTTCGCGAAGAATGCGACGCCGTTCGTCAACATCCCCTTGCCGCAGGCGGTGTGGAAGACGCTGACCTACTCCAACGGCGGCGCCGGCGACGACGTCACCGTGACGCTCGTGTTCGAGGACATCAGCGGCGCACCGACGGCAATCGGCCCCTACACGATGACGTGGAAGATCGCGCCCGGCACGTTGAAGGGCACCGTCTACTACAACTCGTACGGCACGGCGCTCGTCAAGAATTCGGCGCTCAAGAGCTGCGGCCCCGGCGAGGACCTCCTGGCCACCCCGTGCAAAGAGGGCAACAACGTCCGCAGCGGTCCCTACTTCGGCGCCGCCACGCTCGCCATCAAGCCGGGCGCGAGCGATCCGGTCGTCGCCGCCGGCACGACCACCGGCAGTCCGGCGGGCGCGACCGACACGGGCTGCCGCACCTGTCACTCGGTGTCGTCCAACGGGGCGACGCTCTTTACGCAGCACGGCGATGCCTACCAGACCTCGAGCAGCTACGCGCTGACGATGGCCAACGCCGAAGCGGCGGTCACGCCGTCGACCAACCTGGCGTTCCCGGCGCTGTCGCCCGACGGCACCTGGCTTCTGTCGAGCGTCGGCACCATCAACGGTGACTCGGCCACGCGCGCGTATACCGTCGCGGGCGCGCTCATCGGCGCGCAGCCGACGCTGCCGACCGGCTGGAGCTCGTTCGGCGCGGCCTATCCCGTCTTTTCGCCGGACGGCAAGCACCTGTCGTTCAACTATCAATTCTCGGTGGCGGGCGCGACCACCAACGACGGCAAGTCGCTGGCGGTGCTCGACTACGATTCGGTCAACAAGGTCTTCTCGAACTTTCACAAGCTCGACACGCCCGCCGTCGGCGCCGACGCGTGGTCGTCGTTCCTGCCGACGAACGACGCGGTCGTCTTCGAGAACGAGCCGGCCTATCCCGACGGCTTCGGTCACACGCGCTACGGCAACAAGGGGCAGCTGTGGTGGGTCGATCTGGCGACGCGCACCCCGCACGCGCTCGACAAGCTCAACGGTGTCGGCTATCTGCCGACGAGCGCCAGCCACACCGACGACACGGTGCTCGGCTACGAGCCGACGGTGAACCCGGTCGTCTCGGGCGGCTACGCGTGGGTCGTGTTCACCAGCCGCCGCCTCTACGGCAACGTCGCGACGCTGCCGCCGTGGACGAGCGATCCGCGCAACTACGATTGGACCACGACGTCGAAGGGCATGACGACGAAGAAGCTGTGGGTGGCGGCGATCGATCTGAACGCCGCGCCGGGAACCGATCCGTCGCATCCGGCGTTCTATCTGCCGGGGCAGGAGTTGGTCGCCGGCAACGCGCGCGGCTTCTGGACGGTCGATCCCTGCCACGCCGACGGCACCAGCTGCGAGACCGGCGACGAGTGCTGCGGCGGCTACTGCCGTCCCGGCGGCGGCGACATGGGCGCGCTCATCTGTACCAACGTCCAGCCGATGTGCGCGGCCGAGTTCGAGAAGTGCAACGTGACCGCCGACTGCTGCGGCGCCGCGCAAGGGCTCGAGTGCATCGGCGGCAAGTGCTCCAAGTCTTCGCCCATCCCGTAGCGATTCCTCAGCCCGTTAGATCGTTCCCCGATAGATGGTCCCGCGCAGCCAATCCCACAGGGGAATGGTGACGTTGAAGTTCCATTTCTGCATGAGCTCCGGCGCGTGATGGATGGCGTGGTGGCGCCGCAGCCGCTGAATGATCTTGCGCCGGCCCACGAAGCTCGACGACGGCGCGTGATAGGAGAGGTGCAGCCACTCGTAGCCGACGACGTAGGCCATGGTCATCGCCATGAACATCAGCGCCGGATTGCGCAGGCCGAAGCCGAGCCACAGCGCCATCGGGATCGGCAGCGCGCCGATGCCGGCGGCGAGGATCCCGTAGGCGGGGATGAGGACGAGATAGAACTCGCGCGTCGCGCGGATGGCCATGTCGTCGGTGACGAAGATCATGTGGTGCTGCGGCGTGTGGCGATCGTAGAGCACGGCCAGGGGCGGCGTGCGGCGGTGCAGCATGTCGCGATGAATGCGCCACTCGCCGGCGTTGAGGAGCAAAAAGGTGAGCGGCACGGTGACGAGCTCCAGCGGTCGGACCGCGCTGAGCAAGCTGGCCGAGAGGGCGACGACGCCGAGGCCAATCAGCGACGGGATGGCCAGGTGGAGCCAGGGGCGGTACCAGCGCGGGATCTCCCCGATGAGGCGATTGCGCAGCTCGTCCCGGCGCCCGGACGAGAGGCGTCCCAAGGTCTGCTGACGGTCCTGACCCATACGTCAATCATACTTCATGGACCGCTTGATCGATGACGTGCGGCGATTACGTTCGTCACATGGCAAACGGACCGTTCATGACCGACATCCAGGAGCTGCGCCGCCGCGCGCGTCAGCACATCGAAGAAGGCGCGATGACCGAGGGCTACAAGGTCGATCGCACGCAGGCGGTGAAGCTCCTCAACGAAGCGCTGGCGACGGAGATTGTCTGCGTCCTCCGTTACAAGCGTCATTACTACGCCGCCACCGGGCTCAGCTCCGAGGGCGTCAAGGCGGAGTTCCTCCAGCACGCGAACGAGGAGCAGCAGCACGCCGATCAGATCTCCGAGCGCATCACGCAGCTCGGCGGTGAGCCCAACCTCAACCCCGAGGGGATGCTCTCGCGCAGCCACTCCGAGTACGTCGAGGGCGACTCGCTGGTCGACATGATCAAGGAAGATCTCGTCGCCGAGCGCATCGCCATCGAGAGCTACTCGGAGATGGTCCGCTTCTTTGGCGACGGCGACCCGACTTCGCGGCGCATGCTGGAAGAGATCCTGGCCAAAGAGGAAGAGCACGCCAACGACATGGCCGATCTGCTGCGCCGCGTCGACGGCAAGCCGTAGTCCCGGCTACGGATCGCGCGTCGTCGGCAGCTGCGCCGCATTCCACGCGGTCATGCCGCCCGAGAGGATGCGCACGTTCAAACCTTGTTGGGCCCACAGCTGCGCTGCCTGCGTGGCGCGGCCTCCCATTTTGCAAATCGAGACGATCTCGCGCGCTTCGCCCTGAACGCGGTCGAGGCTCGCCGGCACGGTGCCGAGCGGGATGAGCTCGGCGCCGGCGATGTGACCGAGCGGGCCGGTCCACTCCTCGGGCTGGCGCACGTCGATGAGGCGGGGCGGGTTGGGACCGTCGAGCAGCTGCTTGAGCTCGGCGGCAGTGACCAGCGTCGGCGGCGTCATGGGCCGCGTTTTATCAGAAGTAGGCTTTGAGCGTGAGCTGCAAATTGATGGGAACGCCCGGCGTGTAGTGAACGTCGGCGACCCCTACGCGCGCGGTCGGCGCCAGCGTCGCGCCGCACACGCCGTAGTTGGCGTTGAGCGGGTTGCCGACCTCGTCGCGCGTGCAGGACGCGTTGCCGAACTGCGCCTCGCGCCACTCGGAGTTGAAGAGGTTCTGTACGGCCATCTGGGCCTCGAGGAAGCGCCAGCGCCAGGCGGCGTAGGCGTCGACGATGAACCAGCCCTGCGCCTCGACGCGCTGGGGGGCGTAGTCGGGGTTGGGGGAGCCGTCGGAGAGGGTGCGCCGCCCGTACTGCTGATACTCGCCGCTGGCCTCGTCGAAGGCGGGGCGCGACGCCAGATAGCGGAAGCGCAGCCCGCCGCGCAGCGCCCTGTACTTCGCGGTGAGCCCGCCGAGCATGTAGAGCCGCGGCGCCAGCGCGACGGCGCCGCCGTTGCCGGCGTCGGGGACGGCGGTGGCGGTCGCCTGCGCGAGATCGAGATCGGCGTAGAGCCAATCGAGGATGCGCACGCGCGCCTCGAAGTCGAAGCCGTAGCGACGGGTCGCCACCGACGGCGCGAGCACACCGGCGTCGGCGCTGAAGACGGTCTCGTTCTCCAGGTAGCTCACCCAGAACGCGGCCGCCAGGTCGACGCGGCTCCACAGGTGCGTGCGCGCGCCGACCTCGCCGCCGTAGAGCTTGGGCACGGCGTGGAGCGTGAACGCGTTGCCGGCCTCGTCGGTGGCGGTCTGCCCGTCGCGCAGCGCGACCTCGGCCTGGTTGGTGTGAAAGCCCATGCCGAAGTTGAGATAGAGGTCGAGCGTGCCGGGGACGGGCGAAAAGATGGCGCTCGCTTTGGGCGAGAGCGCCCAGAACTGGCGCACGCCCTGGACCTGGCCGTCGACGTTGAAGCCGATGTAGTCGGCGCGCAGCGCGGCGACGAGGCGGAGCCAGCGCGTCAGCACCACGTCCTCCTCGGCGAAGGCGGCGAGGTCGAGCTGATCGACCTTGATGGCGCGGTAGGGATCGAGTCGCTGGCGGAAGGCGCCGTCCTGGCTGGTCGCGTGATAGGCGCTCACGGCGGCGCCGTCCCAGCGCGATTCGACGCCGAGCGTCGTGCGCAAGGAGATGCTGCGCCAGCGACGGTGGAAGTGCCAGGCCAGCTTGCCACCGGCGAAGACGCGCGCGTCGTCCTGCTCGATCTCGTCGCCGCGAACGGGGTCGGCGAGGAAGAAGCTGAAGTCGTTCCACAACGAGAGCCGATAGCGCGTGACGTAGGCGGTGGCGTCGATCTCGTTGCCGCCCGCCTGATGGCGCAAAAAGGCGGTGAACATCTGCCGCTCGCTGAGGCCGCCCTCCGACGGGTCGATGGCGCCGAACTGGCCGAGCCGGCCGGCAGCGACCTCGCGCTCGGGGATCTGGCCGGAGCCGTCCCAGCCGGAGCCGTAGGCCTGGAAGAAGATGCCGACGACGGTGCGCGGGCCGAGGTCGTAGCTGATCTTGGCGAAGAGGTTGAAGCGCTGCAGGTGCTCGGCGTGGACGAATGGGCCCTGGTCGTAGGCAGCCTCGAAGGCGACCCACGGGTGGAGCTTGGCCGCCCAGCCCGACAGCGACGGGGAGGCGATGCCGACGAAGCGGCCCGAGCCGACCGCGCGGCCGGCGATGCTCGGGTACATGCCGAGCGTGTACTGGACGCTCGACTGATCGAAGCGGTCGCGGGTCACCAGGTTGACGGCGCCGGCGGTGGCGAAGTCGCCGAAGCGGGCGTCGTAGGGGCCCTTGACGACCTCGATGCGCTCGATGGCCTCGGGGATGATCCAGTGCAAGTCGGCGAAGCCCTGGCCGTGCGCGTGGGAGGGCATGTTGACGGGGACGCCGTCGACGTAGATGGCGACGTCGGTGCCGTGGTCGGCGTCGAAGCCGCGCAGGAACAGCTGGTCGGCCTTGCCGCCGCCCTGGTGCTGCGCGGTCAGGAGGCCGGGGACGACGCGCAGGATGTCGTTGGGCGAGGTGCGCGGGCGCAGCTCGAAGTCCTGATTGCGGATGGTCGAGGACGAGGCGGCGCTGATGGGGCCGCGTGCCTGCACGACGCTCTCGTAGCTGGGCGCGGCGGGGGCGTCGGAGGCGAGGGCGATGGGGGCCGGCGTGACGGCCGGCGCGCCGTTTGGCGTGGCGGCTGCGGCGGTGCTCGGCGCGGCGCTGCCGTCGGCGTCGACGCTGGTCTCGGCGCTGAGATGCGGGCGCAAGACGAACTTCTGGTCGAACAGCACCGTCGTCGCCACCGGCGTGCCGTCGTGCAGCGCGGGACGGAACTTGAGCTGCCGTGCCGCCGCGACCGCGGAGTCGTCGAAGCCAAAGCCGGCCGGCCGCACCACGCGCACGCCGGCGACGTTGCCCGCGGCGTCGACGGTGAGCTCGAGGCCGACGGTAGCGCTCATGCCCGCGGCGCGCGCAGCGGGCGGATAGATGGCGTCGACGTGGTTCAAGAGCGCCGGCGCGCTGTCGGCCGGGTGGTCGATCTCGTCAGGCTCGTGCGCGGCGGCCAGGCCGGCGCTGCACGCCACTGTCAGACAGACGGCCAGCGCCTGTCGTCGGATACGCATCGCATCCTCCGTTTCGTTTCGCGAAGTGTGTCGGTGTCAGATCGCGAGCGAGACGGGCGGACCACGAGCGGAGTGTGCGGAGGCCAACGGCGCCGGTGGTGCCAGCGACGGTGCGGCGAGCGCCAGCGACACCGCGGCGCGCGGTGGCTCGGGCAAGAAGATGGGCGCGGCGACGAGCAGCGCCGGCGTGACATGCTCTCCGGCGCCGCGACCGTGCAGCGGATCGGGCGGCGGCCTGACGGGGCGCCGGCCGTTGCGCGCGAGCAGCTCGTCGCCGAAGTTCGGCGCGTGCCCGATGGCCGCCGTGTCGTCGCAGGCGACGAGCGTGTAGGCGGCGAGCGAGCAGTCGACGGCGAGCGTCCCCGCGAGCGCGACGTCGCCGAGATCGAGCGCCACCGTGTCGGCGTCGAAGGCGGCGTGATGCAGGTGCGCGCCGGCGGCGTCGTGGACGTGGTCCTCGCCGTAGCGCGCGTGATGCAGCCGATGCAGCGCCGGCGTGACCATCGCGCCCGCGACGTAGCAGGCGAGAGCGAAGGCGGCGCGCATGCGGAGCGGAGACACGGACCTTCATCCTACTACGAGCGACGACGCCTCGCGGATCGACGCCCCGCTCAGTGCTTGATGGCGGCCCACTGCATCGTCGGCGCCTTGGGCACGCCGGCGCGCACCGACTCGAGCGCCGCCGACACGTCGCGGACGAAGCTCTCGGCCTTCTCGCCGCCGAGCGCGCCGTTGCGCTCGAGCCCTGCGTTGTTGCGGTCGAAGACCGCCAGGCGCGGGATGCTGAGGTCGCCGCCGAAGAGCCGCTCGTAGATGGCGTCGCCGCCGGTCACGACCGGCATGGTCAGCTTGAGCGCGGCCGCCATCTTGCGCGCGGCCGGCGCGTCGCGCACCGGGTCGATGTTGACGGCCAGCACGCGGACGTTCGCGTCCGCCTTGTACTTCTGGTACAGCGCCTCGAACAGCGCCAGCTCGGCCTTGCACGGCACGCAGGTGATCGACCAGAACGCGACCACGTTGAGGTCGCGCTGCATCGTCGGCAACAGCGGCTTGTCGGCGCGCACCGTCGCTGCCATCGCGCAGACGAGGAGCCAGGCTGCCAGCGAAGCGAGCGTGCCGCGCATCAGATCTCGAGGACGAGCCGTTCGGGCGCTTCGATGCGCTCTTTGACACCGACGAGGAACTGCACCGCTTCGCGCCCGTCGACGACGCGATGGTCGTACGAGAGCGCCACGTACATCATGGGGCGCAGCTCGATCTCGTCACCGACGGCCATCGGCCGCTTGGTGATGTTGTGCATGCCGAGGATGCCGGTCTGCGGCATGTTCAAAAGCGGCGTCGACATCATCGAGCCGTAGATGCCGCCGTTCGAGATCGAGAAGGTGCCGCCCGACAGATCGTCGAGCGTAAGCGTGTTGTCCTTGGCCTTGCCGGCCAGCCGCGCGATCTCGCGCTCGACGCCGGCCAGCGACAGCTGGTCGACGTTGCGCACCACCGGCACCACGAGGCCCTTGCCGCCACCGACGGCGATGCCGAAGTCGTAGTGCTTCTTGTAGAGGATGTGATCGCCGCGCACCTCGGCGTTGACGCCGGGAAAATTCTTGATCGACTCGACGCACGCCTTGACGAAGAACGACATGAAGCCGAGCTTCAAGCCGTACTTGGCGACGAACGCGTCCTGATACTTCGCGCGCAGCGCCATCACGGCGGTCATGTCGACTTCGTTGAACGTGGTGAGGATGGCCGCGGTGTGCTGCGCCTCGACGAGCCGCTGCGCGATGCGCTTGCGCAGCGGAGTCATGGCCACGATCTCTTCGCGGTCGCCCGCGACCGGCGCCGGCTGCGGTGCGCGCGACTGCGTGGCCGACGATTGCCCGCCCGTTGACTGCGCGCCGGGCGATTGCACCCCAGACGAATGCGCTGGCGGCGCACCAGGGCCCGCCGCGTCGTAGCTCGCGCCCTCGCGGATGGCCTTGCGCACCGACGGTGGCAGCGTCTTCGAGTGCGGCACACCGTGCGTCGCGCTCTCGGTCTGCGCCGCGTCCCGCTGCGCCTCGGCCAGCGTCGTCCGCAGCGTCGGATCCATCTGCTCGACCGGCCCGCCCATGACCTTGGGGCCGCCGTCGACCGACTTCATCGGCGCCAGCGCCCCCGCGGTCCCGAGCGTCGCCGCCGCCGCGATCTTGCCGTTGTCCCGGGTCGCGTCCTTGGTGCTCGCGTCGCGTGCGGTGCTCGCGTCCCTGGCCGCGCTCGCATCCCTCGCCGCCGCGCCCGCATCCGCCACCGCCGCGCCGACCGTGATCGTGCCGATCACCTCGCCGACCTTGACCGTGTCACCAACGGCATAGCGCTGCTCCGCCAGCACGCCGGCCGCCGGCGCCGGCAGCGCCACCGAGACCTTGTCGGTCTCGAGGTCCACCACCGGCTCGTCGACGCCGACGCTCTCCCCGACGTTTTTGAGCCACTTTCCAATCACCGCCTCGGAGATCGACTCTCCGAGCTTGGGTATGACCAGGTCAGCCATGACGCTCTCTACTTACCCCAATTGGTCCACAGGCGCGAACGCCTGGTTGATGATGCGCTGCTGCTCCATGAGGTGGGCCTTGTGCGACCCCGTCGCTGGCGACGCGCTCTCCTGCCGCGCCACCACATGCACGCTGCGATGCCCGGCCACCTCGAGCAGTCTCACGTAGATGAAGTGATTCGCCCCCATGTTGGCCGGCTCCTCCTGCACCCACACCACCTCTTCCGCCTGCGCGTACGTATCGAGCGCGCCCGCCAGATCGCGCGCCAAAATCGGATAGAGCTGCTCGATGCGCATGATCGCCGTGGTGTCGTCGTTGCGGCGCGCCCGCTCGTCGGCCAGCTCGTAATAGATCTTGCCCGTGCACAGGATCACCCGCTTGACCTTGTCGCGATGCGGCGGCTTCGGATCGTCGAGGATGCGATGGAACTGCCCCTCGTAGAGCTCCGAAAGCTCCGAGCGCGCCGCCGGCAGACGCAAGAGCGACTTCGGCGTCATGACGATGAGGGGCTTACGCAGCTTGCGCACCACCTGCCGGCGCAAGAGGTGGAAGAACTGCGCCGGCGTCGTCGGATAGACGACCTGCATGTTGTCTTCCGCGCACGACTCGAGGAAGCGCTCGAAGCGCGCCGACGAGTGCTCCGGCCCCTGCCCCTCGTAGCCGTGCGGCAACAGCAGCACCAACCCCGACAGGCGGTTCCACTTGTCCTCCGCCGACGAGATGTACTGATCGATCATCACCTGCGCGCCGTTGACGAAGTCGCCGAACTGCGCCTCCCACGCCACGAGCGCATCGGGATAGTCGAGCGAGTAGCCGAACTCGAACCCGAGCACCGCCGCCTCCGAGAGCGGCGAATCGTAGATGCGGCACGGCCCCTGATCGGGCGACACGTGCTCGAGCGGCACCCACTCCTGCGCCGTCCGCTGATCGATGATGACCGCGTGGCGATGGCTGAAGGTGCCGCGCCTGGAGTCCTGCCCCGACAGGCGCACCATCGAGCCCTGGCGCACGATCGACGCGAACGCCAGATGCTCCGCCATGCCCCAGTCGAGCGGCAATTCGCCCTTGCCCATCTGCGCGCGATTGGCGAGGAGCTTCTGCACGACCCGATGCGGGCGGAATCCGTCTGGCAGCCGCGTGATGCAATCGGCGAGATCCGCCAGCTCTTCGCGCGGCAGCTTGGTCGGCACCTCGGGCGTCGCCGAGTCCGGTCCGCCGCGATAGCCCTGCCACACGCCGGTGCCGAAGGTCGGCTTGGGCCGCGCCGACCGCTTCTTCTGAAAGGCCTCGTTGAGCTTCTGATGCTCGCGCCCGACGATGGCCTCGGCCTCGGACTGCGCGATGATCGAGCGGCCCACGAGATCGTTGGCGTAGAGCGTGCGCACCGACGGGTGATGCTCGATGCGCTGGTAGAGGAGCGGCTGCGTGAAGCTGGGCTCGTCGCCCTCGTTGTGGCCGTACTTGCGATAGCAGTACATGTCGATGACGACGTCGGAGTGGAACTGCTTGCGATAGTCCATCGCCAGCCGCACCACCTGCGCCACCGCCTCGGGGTGATCGCCGTTGACGTGGAAGATCGGCACCTGGATCGCCTTGGCCACGTCGGTGGCGTAGGGCGTCGAGCGCGCTTCGACGGGCGACGTCGTGAACCCGATCTGATTGTTGACGATGACGTGGACGGTGCCGCCGGTGCGATAGCCGCGCAGCGACGTGAGGTTCAAGACCTCCGAGACCAATCCCTGTCCGGCGAAGGCGGCGTCGCCGTGCACCTGCACGCCGAGGACACGCTCGCGCTTCTCGTCCTTGCGGCGCCGCTGCTTGGCGCGCACGCGCCCGACGACGACCGGGTCGACCGCCTCGAGGTGCGACGGATTGAACGCCATGGTCAAGTGCATGTGCGCGCCGGTGCGGGTCACGCGGTCGGTCGAGAAGCCGAGATGATACTTGACGTCGCCGCCGCCGAACATCGACTCGGGATCGATGTCCTCGAACTCGGCGAAGAGATCGGACGGCGACTTGCCCATGACGTTGACCAGGACGTTGAGCCGCCCGCGGTGCGCCATGCCGAACACGATCTCGTCGACGCCGTGAATGCCGGCGCGCTCCACGATGAGCTCGAGCATCGGGATGAGCGACTCGCCACCCTCGAGCGAGAAGCGCTTGGTGCCGACGTACTTGGTGTGGATGAAGTTCTCGAGCACCTCGGCGGCCGCGACCTTCTCGAGGATGTAGAGCTGGGTGTCCTTGTCGATGGGCGGGGCGTTGAGCACCGGCTCCATGCGGTCCTGCAGCCAGGCGCGCTTGGCGACGTCGGCGATGTGGTTCATCTCGACGCCGATGTATTCGCAGTAGGTCGCGCGCAGCCGGCGCATGAGCTCGCGCAGCGTCAAGGAGCCCGCGCCATGGAAGCCGCCCGGCGGCATGACCTGCTCGTAGTCGACGTCGGTGAAGCCGTAGGCGCGCGGGTCCAGCTCGGGCTGCGGCTCCTGGTTGAGCAGCTCGAGCGGATCGAGCTTGGCGATCATGTGGCCGCGCGCGCGGTGGGCGTTGACGAGGCCGAAGGTGCGGCCGTAGCGCGCCTCGGAGGGCGCCAGCCCGGCGGTCGAGTCGGGCGCGGTGAAGGGCAGCACCTTCTTGAGCGAGGCGTCGACTTTGAGCGAGGCGTCGACGGCGGCGCGGGCGCCGTTGCCGTGGCCGTTGCCGCTCGGGGTCGCCGTCGCGGCAGCTGTCGCGGCGCTGCCGTTGGCACCGTTACCGTTGCTGCCGGCGCCATTTCCGTTCGCTGCGGGCGACGGCTCGATCGTGGGGGCGCCAGGCGTCGCCGGCGCGCCGCTCGTCACCGCGCCGAGGCCGTTCTCGAACAGCCGCCGCCAGCTAGGGTCGACGGAATTCGGGTTTTCCAGATACTTTGCGTACACCTCGTCGACGAACGCGAGGTTGCCGGCGAGGCTCAGTAGGTCGGTAGACATGCAGGTAGATCATACATATAAAGCGTCCATGGCCAACGTGCGCATCGAACGTGACACTTTCGGGAACATCGAGGTCCCAGCCGATCGGTTGTGGGGCGCGCAAACGCAGCGCTCGCTGCAGAACTTCAAAATTTCTGGTGAGCGTATGCCCCGTGAATTGGTGCGCGCGCTGGCACAAGTCAAGCGCGCGGCCGCGCAGGTCAACGCCGACCTCTCCGTGCTGCCGAAGGAAAAGGCGGCCGCCATCATCGCCGCTGCCGACGAGGTCATCGCCGGCCAGCACGACGCGGAGTTTCCGCTCGTGGTGTGGCAAACCGGCTCGGGCACGCAGTCGAACATGAACATGAACGAGGTCCTCGCCAATCGCGCCTCCGAGATCATGGGCGGCGAGCGTGGCGAGGCGCGCAAGCTACACCCGAACGACGACGTCAACAAGGGTCAGTCTTCGAACGACGTCTTCCCCACCGCGATGAGCGTGGCAGCGACGGCAGCGCTGGTGCAGCACCTGATACCTTCCGTGGGCAAATTGCGCGATACGCTGGCCAAGAAATCGGCGGCCTTTGCCAACATCGTCAAGATTGGACGCACGCACCTTCAGGATGCGACGCCGCTGACGCTCGGGCAGGAGATGGGCGGCTGGGTGGCGCAGCTCGACCACTCGCTGGCGCACGTCAAGGCGTCGCTGCCGCACCTGTGCGAGCTGGCGCTGGGCGGCACCGCCGTCGGCACCGGGCTCAACGCGCATCCCGAGTTCGCCACGCGCGTCGCCGCCGAGCTGGCCAGGCTGACGGGGCTGCCGTTCGTGACCGCGCCCAACAAGTTCGAGGCGCTCGCCGCCAACGATGCGCTGGTTCATGCGCACGGGACCTTGAAGACGCTGGCCGCGTCGCTGATGAAGATCGCCAACGACGTCCGCTGGCTGGCCTCGGGGCCGCGCTCGGGTCTCGGCGAGCTCAAGATCCCGGAGAACGAGCCGGGCTCGTCGATCATGCCGGGCAAGGTCAACCCGACGCAGTCGGAAGCGATGACCATGCTGTGCGCGCAGGTCTTCGGCAACGACGTGGCGGTCAACATCGGCGGCGCGTCGGGCAACTTCGAGCTCAACGTGTTCAAGCCGCTCATCGTGCACAACTTCCTGCAGTCGGTGCGGCTGCTCGCCGACGGCAGCGTCAGCTTCAACGACAACTGCGCGGTCGGCATCGAGGCCGACGAGAAGCGCATCGGCGAGCTCATGCGCAACTCGCTCATGCTCGTGACCGCGCTCAATCCGCACATCGGCTACGACAAGGCGGCAGCCATCGCCAAGAAGGCGCACAAGGAAGGCTCGAGCCTGAAGGAGGCGGCGGTGGCCTCGGGGCACGTCACTGGCGAGCAGTTCGACGAGTGGGTCAAGCCGGAGCAGATGGTCGGCAAGAAATAGATGATTTCGGGGCGGCGGCTCCCAGTGATGCCTCTTGTCCGCCGCACGCGGTGGGCGATTTGCGCGTGTCGCACCTTTGGCGACAGACGAGAAGTCGCGCGCTTGGAACACGTTTCAAGGACGGCTGACACGTAATCGGGCCCACCGGATTTCGGCGCGCAAGTTGCTGAAGGGCTCCTGACGCACGAAGCGCAGGAGGCCCCATGTCGCGCAGTCATTGGATTCGAAGCATCGTGGTCGGAACGCTGACGCTGGCAGGCTGCGTCGGTGGCGAGGTTACCGCCGGCGATCAGGATCGCGTCGAAGCCGAGTTCCAGAGCGTCGCCAAATTGCCGTCGCAGCGCGTGTGCGCCGATCCGGCCGAGGGCGAGTTCGCCTGTCTGGCGCGCATCCGCACCGACGAGTTCGGCACCTACGCGCTGGCGGCGACGCCGTCGGGCCTGGGGCCCACGGGTCTGCAGAGCGCGTACAAGATCGACGCGACGCTCGGCGCCGGCAAGACCATCGCCATCGTCGACGCCTACGACGATCCGACGGCCGAGAGCGATCTCGCCAAGTATCGCTCGACGTTCGGGCTGCCCGCGTGCACGACGGCGAACGGCTGCTTCCGCAAGGTGAACCAGTCGGGCGTGCAGGGCAGCTATCCCAAAGCCGACGCCGGTTGGTCGGGCGAGATCGCGCTCGACGTCGACATGGCGTCGGCGATGTGCCCCAACTGCAAGATCCTGCTCGTCGAGGCCAACAGCGCCAACATGACCGACCTCGGCGCGTCGGTGAACACGGCGGTCAAGCTCGGCGCCACCGTCGTCAGCAACAGCTACGGCGGCGGTGAATACTCGGGCGACTCGCAGGCGGACAGCGCCTACTTCACGCATCCGGGTGTCGCCATCTTCGCGTCGTCGGGCGACGGCGGCTACGGTGTCGAGTATCCGGCGGCGTCACCGAAGGTGATCGCGGTCGGCGGCACCGCGCTCGCCAAGTCGACGGCCAATGCGCGCGGCTGGGTCGAGACGGTGTGGGGCTCGGTGGCCAACACCAACGGCGGCGCCGGATCGGGCTGCTCCTTGTATTCGGCGAAGCCGACGTGGCAGAAGGACAGCGGCTGCGCCAAGCGCAGCGTCGCCGACGTCGCGGCGGTGGCCGATCCGAACACCGGCGTGGCCGTGTACAACGCGGGTAGCTGGGCGGTGTACGGCGGCACGTCGGCGGCGTCGCCGATCGTGGCGACGATCTATGCGATGACCGGCCACGGCGGTGACGACGGCTCGTACGCGTACGCCAACACGACGGCGTTCTTCGACGTGACCTCGGGCGCCAACGGCAGCTGCAGCGGCTCGTACCTGTGCACGGCCAAGGTCGGCTACGACGGCCCTACCGGCAACGGCACGCCCAACGGCGCTGCGCTCACCGGCGCTGGCGGTGGCGGTGGTGGCGGCGGTGGCGCGGGTGGTGGCGGCGGCGGCGGTGGTGGAGCGGGCGGTGGTGGTGGTGGTGGTGGCGGCGGCGCGACCTGCGCTCACTCGATCTGCGCAACCGGCGCGCGCCTGACCGCGAGCTGCGATCCCTGCGCGACCAGGATCTGCGCCGCCGACAGCTACTGCTGCACGACCGCGTGGGACAACATCTGCGTCAACGAGGTCCGCACGGTCTGCGCGCAGACCTGCCCGTAGCGACT
The DNA here is from genome assembly GCA_028287105.1 of Myxococcales bacterium. Taxonomy (GTDB): domain Bacteria; phylum Myxococcota_A; class Polyangia; order Palsa-1104; family Palsa-1104; genus JAQBQH01. The sequence goes on along the minus strand of JAQBQH010000380.1, from coordinate 5,964 downwards.
ACTTCTTCGGCGCGTCCGGCGTCGTTGGATTGCTGGGCGTCGACGGTGTCGCGCCCTTCGCGGCCGTGACGTCGAACGGCCCGTAGAGCGCCCCTGGACGATTCGTCGACGGGAAAAACTCGACCCAGTACTGCTTGCCGTCCGCCGCGACCAACAAAAACTTCCGCTGACCGAAGCTCGCCGAGCGCATGCGCTCCGATACCTCCACGCGCTCCGCCGTCTTCGGCGCCGCCGCGGCCGCCTTGTGCGACTCGAGATCCGCCGGCGTCAGCTTGCGATAAGCCGCCTTGGCCGCGTCGAGCTGCGCCGCCGTCAGCTGCAGGAAGAGCACGATCATAGAGAAGAGCGCGCTCATCAGTGCGTCAGCTTCTTGTAGCGGATGCGATGCGGCTGATCGGCGCCAGCCCCGAGGCGACGCTTGCGATCGGTCTCGTACGCCTCGTAGTTGCCCTCGAACCAGACCACCTTGGCCTCGCCCTCGAACGCCAGGATGTGGGTCGCCACGCGATCGAGGAACCAGCGATCGTGCGAGATGACCACCGCGCAGCCGGCGAACTGGTACAGCGCCTCTTCGAGCGCGCGCAGCGTGTCGACGTCGAGATCGTTGGTCGGCTCGTCGAGGAGCAGGAGGTTGCCGCCGGCCTTGAGCGTCATCGCCAGGTGCAGGCGGTTGCGCTCGCCGCCCGAGAGCTCCTTGCCGAGCTTCTGCTGATCGGAGCCGCGGAAGCCGAACCACGACGTGTACGCGCGCGAGCTGATCTTCTGATTGCCGAACTCGAGGAAGTCGGCGCCGAGCGAGATCTGTTGCCAGACCGACTTGTCGGGCGCGATCGCCTCGCGCGACTGATCGACGTAGGCCAGCTTCACCGTCGAGCCGACCTTGAGCGCGCCCGCGTCGGGCGTCTCCTTGCCGACGATCATGCGGAACAGCGTGGTCTTGCCGGCGCCGTTCGGTCCGATGATGCCGACGATGCCGCCCTTGGGCAGACGGAAATCGAGATCCTCGATCAGCAGATTTTCGCCGAAGCCCTTCTTCAGGTGATCGGCCACGACGACGTCATCGCCGAGCCGCGGCCCCTGCGGAATCTGGATCTCGATCTCGTCGGCGCGCTTGTCGCCGCCTTGCGAGAGCAGCTCTTCGTAACGCTGGATGCGCGCCTTCGACTTCGCCTGGCGCGCCTTGGGCGACGCCTTGACCCACTCGAGCTCGCGGGCGAGCTGCCGCTGGCGCGACGACTCCTGCTTCTCCTCGTCGGCGAGCCGCTTGTGCTTCTGCTCGAGCCACGACGAGTAGTTGCCCTTCCACGGAATGCCCGCGCCACGATCGAGCTCCAGGATCCAGCCGGCGACGTTGTCGAGGAAGTAGCGATCGTGCGTGATGGCCACGACGGTGCCGGGGAAGTCTTTCAAGAACTGCTCGAGCCAGGCGACCGACTCGGCGTCGAGATGGTTGGTCGGCTCGTCGAGGAGCAGCATGTCGGGCTTCGACAGAAGGAGCTGGCAGAGTGCGACGCGGCGCTTCTCGCCGCCGGAGAGATTCTTGACCTCGGCGTCGGGCGGCGGCAGGCGCAGCGCGTCCATCGCGATCTCGAGCGTGCGATCGAGCTCCCACGCATTGGAGGCGTCGATCTTGTCCTGGAGCTTGGCCTGCTCCTCCATCAGTTTGTCCATGTCGGCATCGGGGTCCGCGAACTTCGCCGACACTTCCTCGAAGCGTCGCAGAAGCTCTTTGGTCTCTTTGACGGCGACCTCGACGTTTCCCTTCACGTCTTTCGTCTCGTCGAGCACCGGCTCCTGCGGCAGGTAGCCAATCTTGATTCCATCCGCCGGGTAGGCCTCGCCGACGAACTCGGTGTCGACGCCGGCCATGATGCGCAGCAGCGTCGATTTACCGGCGCCGTTGCCGCCGATGACGCCGATCTTGGCGCCGGGATAGAACGACAAATAGATGCCTTTGAGGATCTCGCGCTTGGGCGGAACGATCTTGCGCAGTTCCTTCATCGTGAAGATGTATTGCTGGGCCATGGTGCGCAGTTTTTAGCATACCTACGGGCAGCTCGTCGCCGGTTGCGGATTGGTCCAAACCTCGGTGTTGAGATCGACCTGCCAGAGATCGTCGTAGACGCAGCCGCCGGCGCGACCGCCCCAAAGCCAGAGCGTGTCGCCGGTGACGACGAGCGCGGCGCCCGCGCGCGCGACCGGCGCTCCCGTGGTGGGCAGGAGCGTCCAGGTGGCGCTGGTGCCGTTGCCGTCGAGCGACGCGGCCCATAGCCCATCGCCGACGGCGAGGAGGCGGCGGCGCGTGTCGTCCCAAAGGAGCGTCGCGCCCGCGGCCGGCAGATCGCCCGTGACGGCGACGTCGCGCCAGCTGTCGACGAGGAGACTGAACGCGTGCAGGCCCGCGCTGTCCAGCTCGAAGATGGCCGAGCGCGTCGGATCGAGCGCGATCGAGGCGGGCGGCCGGTCGGGGAGCGGCGGCATGACGTCGAGAAAGTGCCACTCGCCAGCGGGGATGTTCGCGAACGAGAGCTGCGCGACGCCGACGGTCACATCGACGACCTGATCGCGCGCGCCGTCGTACACGGCGAGCGTCGGGCGACCGGTGAAGCCGCCGCCGCTCGGCTGTAGCTGCGACCACTGGAGGCGGTCGGTGTCGAGCGCCTGGACGCCGCCCGTGCTGCCGCCGCCGAGGACGATGAGGCGATGGCGCGAGGGATCGAAGAGCGCGGCGGCGCCGGTGCGCGGTAGTGGCGCGTCGGTGAGCGCCAGCGGCAGCCAGCCTCCGCAGGCGCCGGAGGACCAGCGCCACAGCTCGTCGGTGAGGGCGCCGTTCGCCGTCGTGCCGCCGATCATGAAGATTTCGCCGGTGGCCGGCACCAGCGCGGCCGCGGCGCCGCTGCGCGGGCTCGGGCGCAGCTTGGACGGGCAGTCGATCGGCCCCGTCTGCCCGCAGCCCACGACCGATGCGGCGGCGAGCACGAAGGCAAACCGATTCACGCTTGGCATCGCCTCAGCATAGCCGAGACGAACGTTACAATCGCCCGCCGAAGCCGGCACCCATGCCGCCGCCGTCGAACACCGCGGGTCCGAGGTGCATGGCGCGATCGAAGGCGAACTTCAGCGGCGCGGGGGTATGCGCCACGCTGAAGACCGTGACCGAAAAAAGGCCGATCCCGGCCATCGTCGCCGTCGCCCCGCCCGGTGTGCTTCCGTACAGCTTGAGCTCGTCGCGCTGGCGGTTCTGCTCGAGGGTGTAGCCCTGCTGGAAAATGTGGATATCCTTTTCCACTCTCGCGGCGTGCTCTTCGAAATAGGACGGCGGCCGTGGGGTCGAAAGTCGCGGATCGCGCGGCGCGATCAGCCAGGCCGGCGCCGGCTCGGCGCCGAGGGCTCGGCCGCCGAGCGGCAGGAGGCAGAGAGCGGTGATGATCCAGCGGTGCACGGACTACACGTTTTGCAAGCACAGGGCCACCGGCTTTGGGAGCAGCCGACGCTCACGCCGATGCGCTAGGGCAGCGGGACGCTGCGCGATGAGGGCGCACCCGGCACCGGCCACGCGTGACGGATCATCTAGTCGCGGCCGAGCGGGCCGATGATGAGCACGCTCGCTTCGGCGCCGGCGTCGAAGCTGTGCATCCCGGCGTCGACGACGATGAGCCCGTTGGCGCCGAGCATCGACGACAGCACCCCCGAGCCCTGCCGCGCCATCGGCGCAGCGACGAGGCGACCGTCGGCGAAGCGGACGCGCGCGCGCAGGAACTGGCGCCGCTCGCCGCGCACCGTCAGCGGCGCCTCCAGTCGCACCGTGGCGCGCGCGAGGTCGAGCGGCTCGGTGCAGCCGAGCGCGGCGCGAATCGCCGGCCGCACGAACAGCGTGAAGGCCACCATCGACGACACCGGATTTCCCGGCAGCCCGTAGTAGGGCGTGCCGTCGAGGACCGCCAGCGCCACCGGCTTGCCCGGCTTCATGTCGACGCGCCACGCGGTCAGCTCGGCGCCGAGCTCCTCGAGGACCGCCTTGACGTGGTCGTGCTCTCCGACGCTGACGCCGCCCGTCGACACGATGAGGTCGGCGCTGCGTGCCTCGCGCATCGCCGCCGCCAACGCCGCGCGATCGTCGCGCACGATCGGTAGCTGCCTGGGCTCGCCGCCGGCCTCGCGCACGAGCGCCGCCAGCGCGTAGCTGTTGGTATCGGGGATGGCGCCGGGATCGAGCGGCTCGCCGACATCGCGCAGCTCGTCGCCCGTCGCGAGCAGCGCCACGATCGGCCGCCGCGTCACCGCCACACGCGCGCGCCGCGCCGACGCCAGCGTGCCGACCTCGGCCGCGCGCAACGTGAGCCCGCGCCGCAGCACGACCTCGCCGGCGCGCACATCCTCGCCGCGATCGCGCACGTGGTCGCGCAGCTTGACCGCCCGCTTGAGCGTGACCTCGTCGCCGCGCCGCTCGCACTGCTCCTGCATGATGACCGCGTCGGCGCCCGGCGGAATTGGCGCGCCGGTCATGATGCGATAGGCCTCACCGGCGACGAGCGTGCGGGTCGCCACCTGGCCGGCCGCGACCTCGCCGATGACGCGCAGGGTGGCGCCGTCGAAAGCATCGGCGGTGCGCAGCGCGTAGCCGTCCATCGCCGAGTTGTCGTGCGACGGCACGTCGGTCGCCGAGACGACGTCATGCGCGAGAACGCGGCCGAGGCCCGAGCGCAGCGCCACCTTCTCGACCGCCCGCACGCGCGGCACGAGGCGGGCGATGAACTCCTGCGCCTGCGCCACCGGCAGCGCCTTCGGGTCGTAGCCGGCGACGCACGAGGCGATCTCCTCCAGCGAGGCGCGATCGGTCATTGCTGCAGTTGCCGCAGCTCGGCAAGCGTGTTGGCGTTGACGAATGCCTGCGCGTCGTCGAACTCGACGGCGACCTGGCGCAACGTCGCCGTCCATGCGTCGATCTTGCGGCGGCCGCCGGTCGTGAAGCGGACCAGGCTCTCCATCACGGTCGCGCGCATCAGGCAGAACACGGGCTGCAGGCGCAGCTCGCCGTCCTCGCGCGTCGCCGCCATCGCGATCTCGGCGTCCTCGGCGTCCAGCCGCGCGGCGAGGCGGGCGACGAGATCGGTGGGGAAGAGCGGCGAGTCGCACGGCACCGTCGCGAGGTACGGCGTCGCGCAGTGCTCGAGGCCGGTGAGGAAGCCGGCGAGCGGGCCGGGATAGTCGGGCAGGACGTCGGGCCAGACCGGCGCGCCCATCGATTCGTAGGCGCCGAGGTTGCGATTGGCGTTGACCATCAGCTCGCCGACCTGGGGGCCGAGGCGCAGCAGCGCATGCATCGCGAGCGGCACGCCGAGGAGGTTCTGCAGGCCCTTGTCGAGCCCACCCATCCGCGAGCCACGTCCGCCCGCGAGGACGAGTCCGGTGATCTGCTCGCGCGGAATCTCGCTCACGGCTGCGCTGGCCTAGCCACCGATGTAATGCATCTCGACGCGGCGGCCTTCGAGCGGCGCGGCAGCGGCGCCGGTACTGCGCAGCTCGGAATAGCGGTCGTCGCGCTCGCCCCAGATCGCACCGATCGCAGCCGCGATGTCGGCATCGCTGCGGCCGCCGCGCACCAGCGCGCGCAGGTCGTGGCCGCGGTGCGCGAACAGGCAGAGGAAGAGCTTGCCCTCGGTCGACAGACGCGCGCGGTTGCAGTCGTGACAGAACGCCTGCGTGACGCTCGAGATCACCCCGATCTCGCCGCCGCCGTCGCGGTAGCGCCAGCGTTGCGCCGTCTCGCCCGGCGCGCTGGCCTCGAGCGGCACCAGCGGATGGCGCGCGCCGATGCGGCGCACGATTTCGGCCGACGGCAGCACTTCGTCCATGCGCCAGCCATTGGTCTCGCCGACGTCCATGTACTCGATGAAGCGGAGCGTCGCCGAGGTGCCGCGGAAGTGCTCGGCCATCGGCAGGATCTCGGCGTCGTTGGTGCCG
>JAQBQH010000357.1 GCA_028287105.1 Myxococcales bacterium | reverse complement strand
AGCAGTGGGTAGAGGACGTCCATCAGCCGGCGATCCGCTCGTACAGTAGTCGATATCGCGCCACGCCGACGTCGTCGAGGTCGAACTGCGCGCGCGCGAACGCAGCCGCCTGGGCGTGCACGCCGCTCACGCGGGCCGCCGCGACGAGGCGCTCGGCGGCGGCGTCGATCTCGCGCTCGCCCATGAGGCCGGCGTCGACGAGGATCTCGGGGTGCGCCGCCATCATGGCGTCCTGGTCGCCGACGCCGCGGTTGACCGCGACGGGCATGCCGAGCGCCAGATACTCCGCGACCTTGACCGGCGAGGACGCGATCTTGGAGAAGCGCGGCTCGGCGAACGAGACGGCCGCGTCGCCGGCCGACAGGCGCGCCGCGATCTGCGACGGCAGTGCCGACGCGATCTGCACGTCACCGTCGGCGACTCCGCGTCGCGCCAGCGCCTGGCGCAGCTTCTCCGACGGCGAGCGGCTATAGACCGCGAACAGCGCCGGCACGCGGCGGCGAATCGCCGCGAACAGCTCGGCCATCTGCTCGTCGCAGTACCAGGCGTTCAAGTTGCCCGCGTAGGCGAGGACGAAGCGATCGCCGGCACCGAGCTGCGCGCGCGCCGCGGCGCGCGTCGCGTCGTCGACGGCGAAGCGCTCGAGGTCGACGCAGCACGGGATGACCTCGATCGGCGTCGACGCCGGAGCCAGCCGCGACTCGTCGCGCAGCCAGCGCCGCATGCGATCGGTGAGCACCACGATGGCGTCGGCGCGGCGGAACAGGTTGGCCTCCGCCTGCTTCATCATCCGATACTTGAAGGAGCCGCGCTGCCAGTGGCCGAAGTCGACGTACTCGTCGGCGACGAGCCCGCGGCAGTCGAACAGCAGCCGCGCGCCGGGCACCAGCCGCGCCGCCAGATGCGCCACCGTCGCCGCCAGCGTCGCGCGCGCGTGCACCAATCGCGGCCGCCGCGACATCGCCGCAGCCAGGAGCTGCGCCAGCGCCCGCGCCGATTCGCGGGTCTTGGTCCAGACATCGTGCGCGCGACTGCGCGGCATCCACGTGTAGCCGATGCCGTGATCGCCGAGCTGCTCGCGTACCTGCGCGATGGCGCCGGCCGCCGCGTCCTCCGGCTCGAACGTGACCACGTCGATGCGCCAGCCGGCGCGCGCCAGCCCCACCAGATACGGCACGACCTGCGACTGTCCGAGCGGCTCGGTCATGCCGGTCTGCGAAGCGTACAAAACACCCATGTCGTGCGAAACCTGCAATATCCTCGGTTGGTTGCGCGACCCGGTCCGCGCGTTCAAGGGCGCTCCAGTATGCCCTCGACCGGCAGCGAACGCCAATCCCATGAACGCGTCTCCGGCCCGGCGCAACAGATGGACAGTGAGGTGCAACTGCGCTAGATTGCCCGAGGTTTTTGGCCGGCGAAGGGGACTTTGTGAACAACTACTTGCCCAAGCGCGTCCTGGTAGTAGCGCCACATTGCGACGACGAAGCCTATGGGATGGGCGGCACCATCTTGAAGCTGCGCGCCGAGGGCGTCGACGTCTTCTGCGCGGTGGTGGTCTGCGGCGATCTCCGCTTCGAGCACACCGGCACGGTCATCTCGCGCGAGGAGCGCATGGCCGAATTTGCCGCCGTCACCCGACGCCTGGGCTGCGAGGGTGCGGTCCTGCCCTTCAAGCAGGAGACGCGCATGGATCAGGTCCCGATCGGCGACGTGATCTCCGCCATCGAGCGCGTTCAGGACGAGTTTCGCGCCGACACCTGGTACATGATCGGTCCCTCGTTCCACCAGGATCACCGCGTCGTCTTCGAGGCGGCGCAGGCGGCCGCCCGCCCCACCCGCAAATGCTATCCGCGCAAAATCTACCGCTACGAGCTGCCGACCTACTCGGGCAACGCCCGCGAGTGGAACTTCACCGCGCACATCTACGAGGACATCGGACCGTTCCTCGAGGACAAGCTGGCGGCGTGCGCGCTCTACAAGTCGCAGGTGCGGCCGACCGGCATGCTCTCGCTCGACGCCATTCGCCGCTTCGCGCAGACGCGCGGCTTCGAGTCGCAGTGCGACGCGGCCGAGTGCTTCGAGGTCGTTCGCATCATCCGCTAGCGCGCGGGTTGCGGGTCTGAGCGTGCGCATTCTTCACGTCATCGAGTCGATGCAAATGGGCGGTGCCGAGCGGCATCTCGCCAACCTGCTCGCTCCCCTCAAGCAGCTCGGCGTCGACAACCACGTAGCCCTCTTGTGGGGCGGCGACGCCTACGGCGACAGCGTGGCGCCGTTCGCCGAGGTGCACGACTTCGGCCTCGTGCCGCGGCAGGTGTTGCCGTCGCTGCGCGGGCTCACCAAGCTCGCACGCAACGCCGACCTGGTACACACCCAGCTGCCGTGGGCGGACATCGCGGGCCGCGCGGCGGCGGTGGCGGCGCGACGTCCGTCGGTGACGACGCTGCAGACCACCTGGTACGACGAATCCAATGTGCGCAGCTTCCCGCCTGCCGTGCGGCATCGCATCGATTTCGTGCGCCACCTCGACGCCTTGACCGCGCGCGTGACGCGTCGCTTCTTCGCAGTCTCGGCGGCGACCAAGCGCACCTACGTGCGCGAGCTGCACGTGCCGGCCGACCGTATCGAGGTCATCTCGAACTCGGTCGACCTCGCCAAGTTCGACTCCGCTGCCGTCGGTGAGCGCACCGCCGCGCGCGCCGCGTTCGGCATTCCCGCGGGCGAGGTCGCGATCATGATGGTGGCGCGCCTGGTGCCGCCCAAGGGCCACGCCGACGCCATCGTCGCGGCGGCCGCGCTCAGGGACGAGCTGCCGCTGCGCCTCTACATCGCCGGCACCGGCCCCGACGAGCAGGCGCTCAAGCAGCTGGCCGGGGCCAAGGGCGCGCCGGTCACCTTCCTCGGCGCCTGCCTCGACGTGCCCAAGCTCCTCCGCGCCGCCGACCTCTTCCTCTTTCCGTCGATCGTCGAGGGCATGCCGCTCGCGCTCATCGAGGCCATGGCGATGGGCGTGGCCTGCCTGGTGTCGGACATTCCGGAGAATCGCGAAGCCGGTGGCGACGCGGTCCTCTACTCGCCGCCGGGCGACGTGCACAAGCTGACGCTGGCGCTGCGCGAAATTGCGCGCGACCAGGGCCAACGCGACCTGCTCGCCCGCCACAGCCGCGAGCGCGCCACGCGCTTCTCGTCGCGCACCGTGGCGGCGACGGTGCTGCGCTCGATGGAAGACGTGCTCGCCCGCGAGCGGAGCCGGGGCCATGTGGTCGCCGTTTAGAGACTACAACTACCCGGTGCATCGCCTCCTCGCAGACGCGGCACGACGCCACCTGGCCGGCTTCGGCGGGCGGGTGCTCGACGTCGGCTGCGGCACGTCGCCCTATCGCGCGTACCTGCCGGCGGCGGCCGAGTACGTCGGCGTCGATCGCGCGCCGCAGTCGGGGGTGCGCGCGCTCGCCGACGCCGGGGCGTTGCCATTTGCCGACGGCAGCTTCGACGCCGCCTTGTGCACCGAGGTGCTCGAGCAATCGCCGCGTCCCTGGCAGGTCGTCGGCGAATTGGCGCGCGTGCTCAAGCCGGGCGGACGGCTCTATATCACCGCGCCCTTCGACTGGCACTTCGTCGACGAGCCCTACGATTACTTCCGCTTCACCACGCACGGCATGCGCGCGCTCCTCGAGGGCGCCGGCATGCGCGTCGACGTCGTCGAGTCGGTGGGCGGCATGTTCTCGTCGCTGGCGGGCAAGCTCGTCGAGGAGGTCGTGCAGGACGTCTGGCTGCCGCTGGCGCGCGCGGCGGGGCTGACGCGCGGCGCCTACTTCGCCGCCGCCATCGCGTCCCTGCCGTGGAACCTGGCCTCGACGGCGCTCCTGCCCAGCCTCGATCGCTTGACCTCGCGCAATCCCTTTGCCGTCGCTGCCTCGGCGGTGCGCACGTGAGCGACGACGCCGTCGCCGCCGTGGGCACGACCGCGCCCAGGTACGAGCTGGTGATCAAGCCGCACGCCGCCATCTCGCTCGCCGATCTGGCCGACATCTGGCGCTACCGCGAGCTCCTCTGGACGCTGGCGGCGCGCGACGTGCGCGTGCGCTACAAGCAGGCCGCCTTCGGCGTCGCGTGGGCGCTGCTCCAGCCGCTGTCGCAGATGATCATCTTCACCGTGCTCTTCAACCGCCTGGCCGGCATCCGCGCCGACGCGCCCGTCGCCTATCCGCTCTTCTGCTTCTCCGGCATCGTCATCTGGCAGCTCTTCTCCGCCGGCCTCACCGGCGCGAGCAACTCGCTCGTCGAGAACGCCAACGTGATCTCCAAGGTCTGGTTCCCGCGCGTCGTGGTGCCGCTGGCGACGGTGCTGGCCGCCGGCATCGACTTCGTGGTCGGCCTCGCGCTGGTGCTGATCATGATGCCGATCTTCGGCGCGCACTTTCACGCCTCGATCTTCTTCGCCATTCCGCTCGCGTTGGTCGCGGCCGGCTCCGCCTTTGCGGTTGGCCTGTGGACCTCGGCCATCAACCTGCAGTTCCGCGACGTGCGGTATGCGCTGCCGTTCCTCTTGCAGCTCCTCATCTTCTTGACGCCGGTCTTCTATCCGTCGTCGCTGATTCCGGCGCGCTGGCAGCCGCTGCTCTACCTCAATCCCATGGCCGGCGTCGTCGACGGCTTCCGCGCGTCGCTCTTCGGCACGCCGATGCCGTGGGCGCGGCTCGGCGTGTCGCTCGTCGCTGCCACCGTCGTGGGGCTGGGCGGCTTCCTCTATTTCCGGCGCATGGAGCAGTCGTTCGCGGACCGGGTGTGATGAGCGCGATCATCTCAGCACGCGGTATCGGCAAGCAGTACCGCATCGGCGCGCGCGGCGGCTACAAGAGCCTGCGCGACGTGCTGGGCGACTTCGTGCGCGCGCCGTTCCAGCGCAAGAAGTCGGAGTCGTTCTGGGCGCTCGACGACGTCAGTTTCGACGTCTCGCCCGGCGAAGCGGTCGGGATCATCGGCCGCAACGGCGCCGGCAAATCGACGCTGCTCAAGATCTTGTCGCGCATCACCGCACCGACGAAGGGCGAGGTCCGCCTCGGCGGCCGCATCGCCGCGCTGCTCGAGGTCGGCACCGGCTTTCATCCCGAGCTCACCGGCCGCGAGAACATCCACTTGAACGGCGCCATCATGGGCATGTCGCGCGTGGAGATCCGCCGCAGCTTCGACGAGATCGTCGCCTTCGCCGACGTCGAAAAGTTCCTCGACACGCCCGTCAAGCGCTACTCGTCGGGCATGTACGTGCGCCTCGCCTTCGCCGTGGCCGCGCACCTGCGTCCCGAGATCCTCGTCGTCGACGAGGTGCTCGCCGTCGGTGACGCCGCCTTCCAGAAGAAGTGCCTGGGCAAGATGCAGGACGTGGCGTCGGGCGGCCGCACCGTCCTCTTCGTCAGCCACAACATGGCGGCCATCACGCGCCTGTGCACGCGCGCCATCCTCCTGCGCGACGGGCGCATCGCCGTCGACGGCCGCACCGACACCGTCGTCGGCGAGTACATCCGCGGTAACAGCGACGACAGCCCGGTCGCCGTCGACTACGAGGCGACCGGCCGCGCCCCCGGCTCCGAGCATGCGCGCCTCCTGGCCGCGCGCGTCCGCTCCGACGAGATGCGCGCCGCCGTCGTCGACATCCGCCAGCCGATCCACGTCGAGATCGACTACGAGATCTTGCGCGAGCACTGGCCGCTCCATCCCAACGTCCACGTCTACAACGAGGACGGCACCTGCGTGTTCATCACCAACGACTCCTACGATCCCTCGACCCGCACCGCGCGCGCGCCCGGCCGCTATCGCGCCGTCGTCGACATCCCCGGCAACACGCTGGCCGAGGGCATGTACTCGCTCGACGTCGCGCTCTCGACGTTCGAGCCGGTGGTGGTGCACTTCTTCGAGCGTGGCGCGCTCGCCTTTCAGGTGCACGATCCCGGCGAGGGCGACTCGGCGCGCGGAACCTATGCCGGCCCCATCCCCGGCGCGCTGCGCCCCCTTCTGCCCTGGAGCACGGTACCCTTGGCCCGACGCGAACGCGAGGTAGTGAACCGATGAAGGTGGTGATCCTGTGCGGCGGCCTCGGCACGCGACTGCGCGAGGAGACCGAGTTCCGACCGAA
>JAQBQH010000368.1 GCA_028287105.1 Myxococcales bacterium | reverse complement strand
GGCACGTACAACGTCATCGTCGAAGGGTTCCAGCCCGGCTCCGAGGGCGTGGTCAACCTGACCCTGTCGGTCGACAACGATCGCCAGCTCGAGATCTGCAACAACGGCGTCGACGACGACAAGGACGGCTTCGTCGACTGCGCCGATCGCAAGTGCGCCACCTTCCCCGGCTGCGCGATGTCGCAGTGCCGGCCCGATCAGACGATCGATCCCGTGCCGCTCGATGGCAGCACCGTCTCCAAGCTGGTGCAGACCACCGGCGCGGCCGTGCAGGCCAGGCCGAGCTGCGAGGCGACGCCGGGCGGACCGACGGCGGTGGTGGCATTGCGACTGACGGCGAAGGCGGACTTGAAGCTCACCTGGAATCAGCTCGGCAACCACGACTTCGCGCTCTTCGCGCAGTCGGGGACGATGCTGCCGTGCGACGCGGGCTCGCTGGTTTCGTGCAACGCCTCGGGCGGCACCGGCGTCGGCATGACGTCGTGGAGCGCGGTGCCCCCCGGCCGCTACTTCCTCGTCGTCGCCGCCGACACGCCGGCGAGCGCCGGCTCGGTCGCGCTCGGGCTGTCGGGCACGCCCGCGCCCTGAGCGGCGCGTCGCGCGGGTCGCCATCTAGCGCGATCTAGCGGCGCAGCCCGTCGAGCAGGAACTTCATGATGCGCGTGTGCAGCTGCTCCTTGACGTTCGCGTCCGCGACCATGTGCGTAAAGCCCGGCAGCGGCAAGAGCTCGAACGGCTTACCGGCACGGAACAGCGCCTCGGCCAGCTTGAGCGTGTGGAAGAAGTAGACGTTGTCGTCGCTGGTGCCGTGCACGATGAGCAGCGGCCGAGCGAGCTTCGAGACGTAGGTGAGCAGCGACGACGCGTCGTACGCGCGCTTGTTCTCGGGCAGGACGCCGAGGTAGTGCTCGGTGTAGTGCGTGTCGTAGTCGCGCCAGTCGACGACGGGCGCGCCCGCGGCCGCGACATGGAAGACGTCGCCGCGCTTGAGCACCGCGAGCACCGACTCGTAGCCGCCGAACGACCAGCCGGTGATGCCGACGTGCCCGAGGTCCATCTCGGGGTAGCGCGCGCCGAGCGCCTGCAGCCCCGCGACCTGATCGTCGATCGTGCGCGAGAAGTCGCCGGCGATGAAGCGCTCCCAATCGTGGCCGCGCCCGGGCGTGCCGCGCCCGTCGATGGCGACGACGATGACGCCGTGATCGGCCATCCACTGCCGCATCAGCGACGGTCCGGCGGCCGCGCGCACCACCTGCACTCCGGGCCCCGCGTAGACGTCGACGACGACCGGGTACTTCTTCTTCGCGTCGAAGTTGCGCGGCCGCACGATGGCGGCCCAGTAGTTGAGCGCGCCGACGCGCACGCGCTCTTCCTTGGCGAAGAACGGCGGCGTCACTGCCACCGACGGCAGCTCACCGGCGACGCGGTCGCCCTTGGCGCCGTCCCACACGTGCACCACCGAGCGGACCGCCGCCGCCGAGGTGCCAAACGTATCGATCCAGACCGCGTGCGCGCGACGCGCCAGCGACAGGTCGTGCACGCCCGGCTCGCCGGTCAGCCGCTCCGGCGCGCCGCCGTCGAGCGACACGCGAAACCCGTGCCGCTCCGGCGCCGAGGGCGCGCCGGCAAACCAGACCACGCGATGCTCGGCGTCGACATGCTCGAGCCCCCCATAGTTCTCGGCCGGGGTCGACAGCGCCCGCACCAGCTTGCCCTCGGCGTCGCGCAGCTGCAGCACCGGCCAATCGGCCACCGTCGAAGACCACAAGAACGCCTTGCCGTCGGGCAGCCAGCGCGGCACGGTGGGATCGAGATCGAGCCAGGCGTCGTCGTGCTCCTCGACGAGCACGCGCGAGCGGCCCGCCTTGTCGACGGCCAGCACCTCGAGCTTCTTCTCATCGCGGCTCTGCACGACCAGCGTCAGCGGCGCCGCCGCTTCACGCCAGCTCACGCGCGTCAGATACGGATATTGATCGCGATCCCACTCGACGAAGCGCGCCGCGCCGCCGCCGACGGCGACGATGCCGACGCGCACCTTGGCGTTGGCCTTACCGGGGCGCGGATAGAACGTCGGCTCGCCCGGATGCTCGGGATGGGCGACGTCGCTCACCGTCAGCACCTCGACGCCGCGGTTGTCGGCCTCCTCGAACGCCAGCGCCCGCCCGTCGGGCGCCCACCAGAAGCCGTCGACGCGCCGCATCTCCTCCTGGGCCACGAACTCGGCCAACCCGTTGGAGATGGCCGGATCGGTCGACCGCGTCAGCCGCGTCTCGCGCTTCGCCTTGAGGTCGTAGACGTACAGATCGCGCTCGTGGACATAGGCCACCTTCGTCGCATCGGGCGAAAAGGTGGCATTGAGCGCCGGCAGCGCGCCCGTCTTCAGCTCGGTCACGTCGTTGTCGGCGCGCCGCACGAGGTAGAGCTTCCCCGACAGCGCCACCAGGATGAGCGCCCCGTCGTCGCTGAGCTCGAAGTGCGAAAAGCCGCGCGTCGAGATGCGCTGCCGCTCGCGCTGCGCCTTCTCGGCCGCGCTCACCTTTTCCTCGGCGCCCTTGAGCAGCTGCTCGGGCGTGAGGAGCGCGCGCGTCTGACCGGTGGCGACGTCGAACGCATAGAGCGTGTTGAGCGGCTCGCGCGGCTGCGAACGCAAGAACAGCACCGTCTTGCCGTCGGCGGTCGGCTGCGCCCGCATGGGGCGGCCGAGCTGAAAATTGCGCGTGGTCGCGAGGTCGCGCAGGAACTGATCGCCGTTGGTCTCGGCGGCCGAAGCGATCCCGCCAGAGACGAGGAGCACGAGAGCGAGCGTCTTCATGCGCGGCAGTAGAGCACTTACGAATGGAGGATGCCAGCGCGACGCTACCGCTCGACACCGACGATCTTGCGGTCCGAGAGGTGCACGTTCACGGGCGCCGAAAAATGGCGCTGGCCATTGCGTCGCACCGTGAGCGACACGACCTGGTAGCCGCGCCCGACCGCGGTGCAGCGCGCCTGGTCACGCGGAATGGGCCGCCCGTTCGCCTCGTAGTCGGCCGAGCGTTCACCGTCGAGCTGCGCGGCGATCCACAGGTCGTCCCAGCACAGCTGACCATTCTCGACGCGGAAGTAGTCGAGCGGCGTCTGCGTCGAGAAGTAGGCGCGCGCGATCGCCTCGCGCCGCTTCCACAAGATCTGGAACAGCCGGTCGGCGGCGGCGGCGCGATAGTGGCCCTCGGCGATGGCGGCGCGCAGCTCGCCTTCGCCCATCTGCACGATGCGCTTGGCGCCCCAATAAGCGTCGCGGCTGGTGGCGCGCACGAAGGCGGGGTTGTCGAAGATCGGCTGCCACTTTCGCGGGTCGAAGCCGTCGCTGTCGAACCAGCCGACCTCGGGATAGAGCGCCAGCGCGCGCGCCCGCCGCGCCCGAATGCCCTCGCCCTCCCATGCGCGGTTGACGATGCCAAACGAGAAGAGCGACTCGACCATGCGGCCGGGGGAGAAGTAGGTGTCCGCGCCCATCCAATAATCCATCGCCCCGCCGGCGCGCGATCCGAACGAACCGCCGACGTCCTGCTGCCAGTGGACGAGGTGTCCCTTGCCCTTGTCGCCGATGTAGCTGTCGAACGTGTTGGCTTCGGTGGTGTCGATGTTGTTGACCCAGGCGCAGAAGATGCCGTAGCCGCGCAGATCGCGGCGGTCCTCGTGCGGCACGCGATCGTTGGGATCGTCGCGCCGCCGCCCGAAGTAGGTGTAGGGGCCGACCGGCGTTCCGTCGATCCACATGCTGGCCAGCGCACGCACCGTCCCTGCCGTCGACATCGGCGCGCGCGCCAGGACCTGGCGGAAGTGCTCGGGGTCGAGCGGGATCTTGTCGCCGGCCACGTTCGTCGTCGTCGCCTTGGGCGAGAGGACGAGATCGCCCAGCTGCAGATCGACGATCGATTCCGCCGGCACGTTCCATCCCGCGGCCCACGCCAACCGCGACACCACCACCTCGGTCGAGGTCTCGAGCGCGACGTAACCGGGCGGATCGATCTTGATGGCGAACTGACGACCGAGCGCGTCCTTGACGATGAAGCCGAGGTTGCCGCCCTTCTCCTTGCCCTTCGTGACCGTGAGCGGCAAGACGGGCCGCGGACGCTCGCCGAACGCGCCGCGACCAACCTCCTCTTCGCTGAGACCGCGCGGCCGCGGGTCGGTGGAGGTGCGGCGGCGATCGCTCCACCACGACGAATCGGGCGTCTCGTCGAGCGCGTTGACGTTGACCGACTCGCGCGCGTAATCGATCGCCAGCGCGCGATCGAGCGGGTTGAACGCGGCGTCGCGAATGGCGACCCAGTGGTACGGCGGATCGCGTGGCGCCGGCATGGGGATCGGTTTGTCGTCGGGATCCTTCCACAAGACGGCGCGATCGGAGAAGCGCACGCCCGGCCGGCAGGCGGCCGCGCTGACGACACCTATTAATAGATAGAGCTTCTTCATCACAGCCCCGTGTTCACCGAGAAGAAGAACTGCCACCGGTCACCCCATCCGTAGGCGAACTGCGCGCGTGCGAAGAAGGCGTCCGACGAGCGCACGCGAATTCCGGCGCCCACGTCCGGCTTCATACGCTCGAGCGCGAAACCCTCGAAGGCGCGCCCGAAGACGCCGCCGTACTCGGTGAAGATGGTGGCGTCCATCCACATCCAGATCGGCCAGCGATACTCCGCGGCCGCGAACACCGACGAGTAATTGCGAAAGCGCCCCGGCCGGAAGCCGCGGAAGGTGTCGGGCCCGCCGAGCGAGATGAGCTCGGTGAACGGCACTGGCTGTCCGCTGATGGGCTCGACGTCGTTGAACTCGAACCGGATCACGATCGTGCGCGAGCGCTGCCACAGGTCGAGCACCGCCGACACCGCCGCGTGCGCGCGGACATAGTGCGAGGTGTCGAAGCCGAGACCGTGCGTCCAGTCGAGCCCGGCTTCGATGAGCGCGCCCGACGATGGGCGATACCAGTTGTCGCGCGAGTCGACGCGAATGGTGGCGCCGGCGCGGAAGAACTGGGTGCCGCGGTTGAAGCCGGGAACGCGCACTTCGTCGACGGTGCCGAGCTTGCAGAGGCCCGAGAGATCGCGGACGCAGTAGATGTCGGCGATCGGCGGCTCGTCGGCGATGTGGATGCCGTTGCCGAAGCGGCGTAGCCCGAATCCGCCGGCGGCGTCGACGTAGAGACCGGGGGCGAGCGGCGTGGAGATCAGCCCGCCGGCGTCGAGCGAGTCGACGGCGTAGCGCGAGCCGACGGTGACGGTGCGCTTGTCATCGGTCGTGTAGCCGATCCCGGTGAACACTTGATCGTTGCGCCGGTTGTAGATGGCGTTGATCGACGCCTGGAAGGCGCGCTCGTTCGGCGTCGGGCGCGCGTGCACCTCGGCGTAGATGACGTTCACGCCGCCGGTGAGGAACTGCGCCTCGAAGTTGGTCGAGGGGCCGAGCAGCTTCTGATCGAAGAAGCGCAAGCCGACGACCGGCGTGAAGGAGATCGAATACTGAAAGGCCGGGCGGACGCCGATCTTGCCGTCGTCGGTGGAGAAGGCCTCGAACACCGTCTCGTGGACGCGGTTGACCTCGTCCCAATCGAGCAGCTTGTGGGCGACCCAGCCGATGCCGCGGAAGACGCCCCGCATCGGTGTCAAGACCAGGCGCGGCACCAGCTTCACGTCGTCGCGCCACCCCGGCCGATGCGGGAGCCCGTCGTAGGTTTCGCCGCGCGACGGATCCGGGGCGGGCTCCTCGGCGCGCGCCGAACGGCACGGGGCGAGCAAGAAGAGGAGAGCGACGATGGTGACTACGCGAGACATCGCGGTGCCTGTGGTCGTAAGCAGGTGTCACCCGGATGCACATCCGTGTCTTGACCAGTTGGTACGGATGGTTACGTTGCGAGGCGTTGAGGGGAGACCATGAGACTCGATAAACTGACCATCAAAACGCGGGAAGCGCTCGTCGCTGCACAGGATCTCGCCGCCAAGACGGGGCAGCCGGAGATGCTTCCGGAGCATGTCTTCCTCGCGCTTGCTCAGCAGGAGGGCGGTCTGGTCGCCCCGCTGCTCAAGAAAGTGGGCGCCGACCCGCAGCGCATCGCGGCGGAGGTCGCCGAGGCGCTCGACCGGATGCCCAAGCAGCAGGGCGGCCTCGAGGTCAGCTTTTCGCGGAAGACAAAGGATTTGATCGAGGCGGCCGAAAAAGAGGCCGAGAAGTTCAAGGACGAGTACACCTCGACCGAGCACCTCTTGCTCGCGTTCGCGCGGCAGAGCTTCGGGACGCCGTCGCAGATACTGAAGCAGGAGGGCGTCACCTACGAGGCGCTCTTGAAGGGGCTGACCGAGGTGCGCGGCTCGCAGCGCGTCACCGACGAGAATCCCGAGGGCAAATATCAAGCCCTCGAGAAGTACACGCGCGATCTGACGGAAGTGGCGCGCAAGGGCAAGCTCGACCCGGTGATCGGACGCGACGAGGAGATCCGCCGCGCCATCCAGGTGCTGTCGCGCCGCACCAAGAACAATCCGGTGCTCATCGGCGAGCCGGGCGTGGGCAAGACCGCCATCGTCGAGGGCATCGCGCAGCGCATCGCCACCGGCGACGTGCCCGAGGGGCTGAAGGACAAGCGCGTGTTGGCGCTCGACCTCGGCGCGCTCGTGGCGGGCACCAAGTATCGCGGCGAGTTCGAAGATCGACTGAAGGCCGTCCTCAAGGAGATCGAGAGCGCGGCCGGAACGGTCATCTTGTTCATCGACGAGCTGCACACCCTCGTCG
This sequence comes from Myxococcales bacterium, assembly GCA_028287105.1. Lineage (GTDB taxonomy): Bacteria > Myxococcota_A > Polyangia > Palsa-1104 > Palsa-1104 > JAQBQH01. The sequence goes on along the minus strand of JAQBQH010000368.1, from coordinate 14,048 downwards.
GTGCCGGGGCTGCCGAGGGCGCGCAGGACGCGGCCAACATGTTGAAGCCGGCGCTGGCACGCGGCGAGCTGCGCTGCATCGGCGCCACGACGCTGAACGAGTATCGCAAGTACATCGAGAAGGACAAGGCGCTCGAGCGGCGCTTTCAGCCGGTCATGGTCGGCGAGCCGTCGCTGCTCGACACCATCGCGATCTTGCGCGGGCTCAAGGAGAAGTACGAGGTCCACCACGGCATTCGCATCCGCGACTCGGCGCTGGTGGCCGCGGCGCGGCTGTCCGATCGCTACATCCAGGACCGCTTCCTGCCCGACAAGGCGATCGATCTCATCGACGAGGCGGCATCGCGGCTGAGGATGGAGATCGATTCGCTGCCGACGCCGATCGATACGCTGCAGCGGCAGATCGTGAAGCTCGAGATCGAGCGCCAGGCGCTGACCAAGGAAGACGACAAGCGCTCCAAGGCGCGCCTCGAGGCGCTGGGCGGCGAGATCGCGTCGGCGAGCGAGCAGGTCAACGCGATGAAGGCGCAGTGGCAGCGTGAAAAACAGCTCATCGCCAACATCCGCAAGGCCAAAGAAGAGATCGATCGCGGCAAGACCGAGGCGGAGCTGGCGCAGCGGCGCGGTGACCTCAATCGCGCCGCCGAGCTGCAGTACGGCGTGCTGCCCAATCTCGAGAAGCAGCTCGCCGAGGCCAACTCCGCGCTCGAGAAGGCCAAGCAGGGCGGCGCGTCGTTCCTGCGCGAGGAGGTGACCGAGGAGGACGTGGCCGGCATCGTCGCGCGCTGGACCGGCATCCCCGTCGAGAAGATGCTCGAAGGCGAGATGGCGCGGCTCAACGAGATGGAGTCGCGGCTGCATCGACGCGTCATCGGTCAGGAGCAGGCGATCGAGGCCATCGCCAATGCGGTGCGGCGCGCGCGGGCCGGGCTGCAGGATCCCAATCGGCCCATCGGGTCGTTCATCTTCCTCGGGCCCACCGGCGTCGGCAAGACCGAGCTGGCGCGCGCGCTGGCGGACTTTCTATTCGACGACGAGACGCACATGGTCCGCATCGACATGGGCGAGTACATGGAGAAGCACTCGGTGTCGCGCCTCGTCGGTGCGCCGCCAGGCTACGTCGGCTACGAGGAGGGCGGTCAGCTCACCGAGGCGGTGCGGCGGCGTCCCTATTCGGTCATCCTGCTCGACGAGATCGAGAAGGCGCATCCCGACGTCTTCAACACGCTGCTCCAGGTGCTCGACGACGGCCGGCTCACCGATGGTCAGGGGCGTACCGTCAGCTTCAAGAACGCGGTCGTCATCATGACCTCGAACGTCGGCTCGCAGTTCATCCGCGACGTCGACGACGTCGAGCGGCCCGACGTCAAGGAGCAGATCGAGACGGCGCTGCGGGCCTCGTTCAAGCCCGAGTTCTTGAACCGCATCGACGAGATCATCGTGTTCCACAAGCTGGGACAGGCGGAGCTGCGGCTCATCGTCGACGTGCAGCTCGAGCGCTTCAAGAAGCTCCTGGCCGACCGGCAGCTGACGCTGGAGCTGACGCCGGCGGCGATCGCGCTGTTGTGCGAGCGCGGCTACGAGCCGGCGTACGGCGCGCGGCCGCTCAAGCGAGCCATCCAGCGCTATCTGCAGGACCCGCTGGCCAAGCGCATCATCAACGGCGACTTCCACCCGGGCGATCACATCCGTGGTGACCGCGACGGCGATCGCATCACATTCGGCAAGGTGATGTGGACGAATGACAAATCCGCACACGAGGCGGCATAGAATCGAATCCTGATGGCGATGAACAAGGACTTCTACAAAACGCTCGGTGTGAGCGAAACGGCCAGCGCCGACGAGATCAAGAAGGCGTATCGCAAGCTGGCCAAGAGATATCACCCCGACGTCACCGGCGGTGACAAGGCCAAGGAGGTCAAGTTCAAGGAGGTCTCCGAGGCCAACGAGACGCTGGGCGACGAGAAGAAGCGCGCCGCCTACGACGAGATGCGCAAGAATCCGTTCGGCGCTGGTGGCGGGTTTCCGGGTGGCGGCCATCCCGGCGCGGGCGGCGGATTTCCGGGCGGCGCGGCCGGCTTCGACATCAACGACCTGTTCTCGCAGTTCGGCGGGCGGCCCGGAGCCGGCGGCGGCGGTCGCACCTACACCTACTCCTCCGGCGGCGGCGGTGGCGGCGAGGGCGATCTCGGCGACATCTTCGACATGTTCCGCGGCGGCAACGCCGACGGAGGGCGCGCGCGCCAGCAGCCGCGCCGCGGCGGCGACGTCGTGGCCAAGCTCGACATCGAGCTGCCCGAGGCCGCGCTCGGCGCCGAGAAGAGCGTCGCGGTCGACGGGAAGTCGCTCAAGATCAAGATTCCGCCGGGTGTCACCGGCGGCAAGACCATCCGGTTGGCCGGACAGGGACAGGCAGCTCCGCGCGGCGGACAGCCGGGCGATCTCCTGATCGAGCTCAGCGAGAAGCCGCACCCGCGCTTCCGCCGGCTCGCCAACCCCGCCGACATCGAGGTCGACGCCCAGGTCCCCGTCGACGTCGCGGTCCTCGGCGGCAAAGCGCAGGTGCCGACGCTCGAGGGTACGACCGTGACGCTGTCGATTCCGCCCGGCTCGTCGAGCGGTCGCCGGCTGCGCTTGAAGGAAAAGGGCGCGGCGCAGGGTGCGGGCAAGCCGCGCGGCGATCTCTACGCCAACGTCAGTGTGCAGGTGCCGTCGGAGATCTCGCCTGAAGCGCGCGAGCTGATGGAGCAATTCGCAAAGCTCACCAAGAAGTAGTTTTCCTCGGGGCTCCGTTGCGACGGCGTGGTCGGATGTTTACATCTTCTCCATGAGCGAACTGAACAAACCTGCGGTGCAGACCCTCCCGGTCCTGCCGCTGCGCAACCTGGTGCTGTTCCCGGGCGTGGTCCTGCCGGTCGACGTCGGTCGCGCCGGCTCGCTCAAGCTCGTGGAAGACGTAGTCAAACATCAACCGTCGCGTCTGATGATCGCGACGCAGAAGGATCCGCAGGTCGAGGACCCCTCGCCCGAGGATCTCCATACGATCGGTGTCGAAGCCGAGATCCTGAAGGTCGTCAAGCTGTCCGAGACGCGCGTGACCGTGGTGATTCGCGGTCTCGAGCGCCGTCGGCTCGGCGTCTTCTCGCAGGTCTCGCCGTACCTCATGGCAGACGTGCACCCGGTCAGCGAGACCAACGCGGTTTCGCCCGAGGCCGACGGCCTGGCGATGGCGGTGCGCGACACGTGCAAGAAGGTGATCACGCTTTCGCCCGACATCCCGGACGAGACGGGCCAGATTCTCGACGCCATTCGTGAGCCCTCGCGGTTGGCGGACATCGCGTCGGCGAATCTGGAGCAGTCGACCGACGAGCGCATGGCGCTGTTGAGCGAGCTGGATGTGGCGGCGCGTCTCAAGAAGGTGCTCGAGTCGCTGCAGCATCGCGTGCAGGTGTTCGAGGTCAAAGAGAAGATCGACACGCAGGTGCGCGAAGAGTTCTCGCGTCATCAGCGCGAGGCGGTCCTGCGCCAGAAGCTCAAGGCGATCCAGGAAGAGCTGGGCGAGGCCGACGACGGCGAGGATGTCTCCGAGTTCGAGGAGAAGATCAAGGCCGCCGGGATGACCGAAGAGGCGGAGAAGGTCGCGAAGAAGCAGCTCGACCGCTTGAAGGGCATGCCGTCGGCGTCGGCGGAGTACACGGTCACGCGCACCTATCTCGAGTGGCTCGTCGAGCTGCCGTGGTCGAAGAAGACCGCCGACCAGCTCGACCTCGCCAAGGCGCGCGAGATCCTCGACACCGATCACTACGATCTGCAGAAGGTGAAGCGCCGCATCCTCGAGTATCTCGCGGTGCGCAAGCTGGCGCCGAACAAGAAGGGGCCGATCCTGTGCCTCGCCGGACCGCCAGGTGTGGGCAAGACGTCGCTCGGCAAGTCGATCGCCAGAGCGCTCGGACGCGAGTTCGTGCGCATCTCGCTCGGCGGCGTGCGCGACGAGGCCGAGATCCGCGGCCATCGCCGCACGTACATCGGCGCGCTGCCCGGTCGCATCATCCAGGGCATGAAGCGCGCGGGTACGCACAACCCGATCTTCATGCTCGACGAGATCGACAAGCTGGGCGCCGATTTCCGCGGCGACCCGTCGGCGGCGCTGCTCGAGGTGCTCGATCCGGAGCAGAACAACACCTTCAGCGACCACTACCTCGAGGTGACCTACGATCTGTCGGACGTCATCTTCATCGCGACGGCGAATGATCTGTCGCCGATTCCCGCGCCGTTGCGGGATCGCATGGAGGTCCTCGAGATCCCGGGCTACACGATGCGCGAGAAGCAGCAGATCGCGCAGCGGTACCTCTTGCCGAAGCAGCTCTCGGAGCACGGCTTGACGCCGGATCACGTGACCGTGTCGGGTCCGGCGCTCGACGAGATCATCGAGCACTACACGCGAGAAGCGGGTGTTCGTAACCTCGAGCGCGAGATCGCCAACGTCATTCGCGGCGTGGCGGTCAAGGTGGCCGAGGCGGAGACCTTCACGCCCATCGTCGGACCGGAGCAGATCGCGGAGTATCTGGGACCGGCGAAGATCTTCAGCGAAGTGGCGGAGCGCACGGATCAGCCGGGCGTCGCCACCGGGTTGGCCTGGACCCCGACGGGCGGCGACATCCTCTTCATCGAGGTGTCGCAGATGCCGGGCAAGGGTCAGCTGGTGTTGACGGGACAGCTCGGCTCGGTGATGAAGGAGTCGGCGCAGGCGGCGCTCTCGTATGTGCGCGCGCATGCGGCGGAGCTCGGCATCCCGGTCGACTTCCTCGAGAAGACGGACCTGCACCTGCACGTTCCCGCGGGCGCAGTGCCGAAGGACGGCCCCTCGGCGGGCAACGCGATCTTGTCGGCGATGGTTTCACTGCTGACCGGACGGCGGGTGCGCGGCGACGTGGCCATGACCGGAGAGATCACGCTGCGCGGCAACGTGCTGCCGGTGGGTGGTATCAAAGAGAAGCTGCTGGCCGCCCATCGGGCCGGCATCAAGCGGGTGATCCTGCCGGAGCGGAACGGCAAGGACCTAGTCGAGTTGCCGGACGAGGTGCGAGAGACGCTGGACATCGTGCTGGTGAAGAAGGTGTCCGAGACGATGGCCGCGGCACTCGAAACCGAAGTGATGATGCCGCCGCTGGTCGACCCGATCGCCGTGGAGCCCGAGATCGAGCCGCAGGTCCACGCCTGACCAGCGCCTCCCCAGAGCAACAGAGAAGTAGAGAGTACTGACACGCCTCCCCAGGTCAGCCGTCGAATCGGAGCTCTTGCCCCTCCCGCTCCGATTCGGCGGCTGACCGATGTTTTTTCAATCCTTACATCGCTCTACAGCGCAAACGACCGACCGCACCGACGTTGGCGGTGTGCGTCCTGCTGCTGACAGGCGCCCCGACGTGTGATACGCACCGGGTCCACATGCCTGCGCCTCAGCTACACCTAACCTTTGGAATGTTGGTGAAGGATCAGCCGGGAATCCATCCCGCGCTGCGCCGCGCCTGCGCCGTCGAGCCGATCTACGTGCGGCTGGGCTCGATTTTTCACGACCTCCCCTACTACGGAAACATGCTCGCCGAGGCGCTCCGCTACGGCCTCCGCTCGCCGGCGCTCGATGAGCCGTGGGCGTACCGCATGCACTCGGTGCGACCGGAGCGCTTCGTGGCGTCCTTCATCCAGGCGGCCGCGACGACGCCGGGCCCGCTGACGCGCGACGAGCGTCTGGCGCTGGTCGGCGGCCTTCTGTCGCACTGCGCGCTCGACCTGACGCTCCACCCGCTGGTCAATTATTGCGCGCGTCGTGACACCGCCGCGCATGGCGGCCACGAGTCGGTGCACCACCGTCTGACCGAGAAGTACCAGGCGCTCTTCTTTCACCTCGACCGCATGGGACAAGATCCCATCGGAACCCCCGCGTTCCGCCAGTACACCCAGGTCGTCAAGGACGGCTCGTGGACCCGCGCGCGCGTCGAGGCGCCGATCGTTCAGTTCATGCGCGACGCCTATCGCGGCGCCTATGGCGACGCGCCCGAGGGCGCGACCTGGGCCGGCTGGGTGCGCAGCTTCCGCCACTTCGGCGCGCTGGTGTCGATGCCGATCGCCAAGCGCAACTCCGACAAGAAGGGGCGCGACCCGGAACTGCGCCCGCGCTACTTCGAGAACGACATCTTCCGCTTCTGGGAATTCTACGCCTGCTCCGAGCGACGCGTCACCGAGCTGTGCAACCTCGGCTACGCCTACTTCGACGCCGGCGACTTCTCGACGGCGGCTGCCGATGCCTTCGTCCAGGCCGCGCGCATCGACGACCTCGCCGAGCCGGGGCTGCACCACCCGGCGCTGCTGGCGGACCTGCCGGCCCTACCGCGTCTCGAAGTGCGCTGCACGCCCGGCATCACCGCGCCGCCCGGCTACGAGCCGTGGCGCACGCGCGACCGTCGCCGCGAGCTGCGCCAGAAGCGTCGCGCCGCGCGCGTCCGCCGTCTCGAGCCCAGCCAGCCCGCCTAGGGACTGTCGGACGGTCCCTAGTTCCGCAGCTACTGCCCGCGCCTCTCAGCGCGGGCCCACGACGCAGCAGGTAATCGAATCGCCGACCGCGAAGCAGCGGAAGGTCAGCGTCTGCGTCCACTGCAGCCGCGCCGGCTCGAGCGTGGTCGGCTCGACCAGCTCGCCGGCGTCGTCCTCCGGCAGCAACCTGAGCTCGACCGTCGTCGGCGCGGCGTAGACCGACGTGCACAGCGGCCCGTCGGGCAGGAAGGCGGCGCCCAGCCCGGTCGCCCCCGAGGCCGCTACCAGCGCGATCACCGCGGCGCGGCGACCGAGCTCTTGCAGGCGCGCCCGGCGCTGCGCCCGCCGCTCGCCATCGAGCCGCTCGAAGTGGCAGACGGCGCACTGTCGCTTGCCGCGACAGTCACCGCAGACCAACAGTCCGCAGCTCTGGCAGGACGAAAGCTGACGGCGCGCGGCGCACCGTGCGCAGATGGCGAACCCTGGGATGCGGTCGGTGGGGTGCACGCCTCGGGAATGAGCATTCCGAGTGCCAACGTTCCCTGCTCGTTTAGCGGCACGGAGGAGCGATTTGGGGCAAAGCAGTTCCTCGACCGGGCAAACCGCTTCTGAAAGCGTCGGTCCTCGACGCGTGACGCTTCAGCCCTGGATGTGGCGGCACACCGCGTCGGTGAAGGTGCGCGTGTCGGCTTTGCCGCCGAGGTCGCGGGTGCGCTCGGCGGCGTTGGCGAGCGCCGCGTCGAGGGCCCGCCGGATCCGAGTCGCAGGCTCGCGCTGTCCGACATATTCGAGCAGCTGCACGGCGGCCAGCGTCATGGCCGTCGGGTTGGCCACGCCCTTGCCGGCGATATCGGGCGCCGTGCCGTGAACCGCCTCGAAGATGGCGAGGTCCTTGCCGATGTTCGCCCCCGGTGCGACCCCGAGCCCGCCGACGAGCCCCGCGCACAGGTCGCTCAGGATGTCGCCGAAGAGGTTCATGGTGACGATGACATCGAGCGTCTCCGGCGCCTTGACCAGCAACATCGCGCAGGCGTCGACGATCACGTCGTCGAATGGCATGTCGGGGAACTCCTTGGCGACCTCGCGACCGACGTCGAGGAAGAGGCCGTTGGAGAACTTGAGGATGTTGGCCTTGTGCACGAGCGTCACGCGCTTGCGCTTCTCGCGCACGGCCATCTCGAACGCGTAGCGCACGATGCGCTCGGAGCCGTGTCGGGTGATGACGGCGATCGATTCCGCCGCCATGCGTCCGGGCCCGACGTAGTGCTCGATGCCGGCGTAGATGTCCTCGGTGTTCTCGCGTACGACGATGAGGTCGATGCCGGTGTAGCGCGAGGGCACGCCCTCGATGGTGCGCACCGGCCGGACGTTGGCGTAGAGGTCGAAGTGTTGCCGCAGCGCCACGTTGACCGAGCGGTAGCCCTCGCCCTTCGGCGTGGCCAGGGGCCCCTTGAGGGCCAGTCGGCTCTTCTCGATCGAGTCGATGGTGCGCTTGGGCAGCGGGTCCTTCTCGGCGTCGACGGCGGCGAGCCCGGCGAGCTGCTCGTCGAACTCCAGCTCCGCGCCGGCGCACTTCAGGATCTCGAGTGTGGCGGCGCTGATCTCCGGCCCGATGCCGTCGCCGCGAATGAGGGTGACCGTACGTGTGCTCATGGTTGGGCTCGTGCCTCTGCGGCTAGATGTTGATGTCGTGCTCTTTGAGCTTGTTGTAGAAGGACGCGCGGCTGATGCCGAGACGCTTGGAGGCGCGCGTCGGCGAGCCCTGCTCCGCCTGCAGCGCCTCGAGGATCGCCTGCCGCTCGACGGCGCGCACCGCCTCCGAGACCCGCTCCTTCAACGGGCGCGTCGCATCGAGCGCCGCCTCCGGCACGTGGGCGACATCGACCGACGGCAGATCCTTGGCCTGGATCTCCTGACCGTCGGACAAGATGGCGGCGCGCTCGATCACGTTCTCCAGCTCGCGGATGTTGCCCGGCCACTGATAGCTGTCGAGCCGCATCAGCGCCGACGGCGACATGCGATGCGGCCGCGGACCCGCGCCGCGGCGGCGCGCCAGGAAATAGGCGACCAGCTCGGGGATGTCCTCTTTGCGCTCGCGCAAGGGCGGCAGCTCGATGGGCACGACCGCCAGCCGGTAGTAGAGATCCTCGCGAAACTTTCCGTCGCGGATCAGCTGGCGCAGGTTCTTGTTCGTCGCCGCCAGGATGCGCACGTCGATCTTGACGAAGACGTCGCCGCCGACGGGCTTGATCTCGCGCTCCTGAATCACGCGCAAGAGCTTGTTCTGCACCTCGGGCGCGACGTCGCCGATCTCGTCGAGGAATAGCGTGCCGCCCGACGCCTCGCGGAAGAGGCCGCGCCGCGCCCGCTGCGCGCCGGTGAAGGCGCCCTTCTCGTGGCCGAACAGCTCCGACTCGACCAGGGACGGCGCCAGCGCCGAACAGTCGAAGGCGACGAACGGCCCGTCGCGCCGCCCCGAGCTGCGGTGGATGACGCGCGCCAGGAGCTCCTTGCCGGTGCCCGATTCGCCGTAGATCATGACGCTGGCGTCGGAGGCGGCGACGCGCTCGGCCAGCGCGATCACCTCGCGAATGCGCGCCGAGTTGCCGACGGGGCGATCGCCGAGACCGCGCGCTTCGGCGACCTCGCCGCGCAGCCGCCGCACCTCGCGCAGCATGCGACCGTGTGCGAGCGCGCGCTGCACCGACGTGCGCAGCTCGTCGCCCGAGGCGCTCTTGCGCATGTAGTCGAAGGCGCCCTCACGCATCGCCTCGACGGCGCTCTCGACGGTGGCGTGTCCGGTGAGCACGATGAACGGGATGTCGAGGTCGCGCTCGCGCGCCCGCTTCATCATCTCGATCCCCGTCGGGCCGGGCGGCATGTGGAGATCGGTCAGGACGACGTCGTAGGCGATCTCGTCGAGCGAGGCGAGGCCCGCCTCCGCCGACGAGACCTCCTCGATGACATGCTCGTTTCCGAGGTGCGCCTCGACCAGCTTGGCGAACCCGGGCTCGTCGTCGACGACGAGGAGACGACTCATGGCAACTTCGATGCCGGAAGTGGCGGTAAGGTGACGAGCACTTCGGTGCCGACGCCCGGGTCCGACTGGATGTCGATGGTGCCGCCATGCTCGTCGATGACGCGCCGGCTGATGCCGAGACCGAGCCCGCTGCCGCGCTCCTTGGTCGTGAAGAAGGGCTCGCCCAGCCGCGCCACCACATCGGGCGCCATGCCGCTGCCGCGGTCGCGCACGCGGATCAGCGCCGCGCCGTCGCCGTCGGCGTCGACGAAGACGTCGACCTCGCCGCCCGGCGCCGACGCCTGCGCCGCGTTGCGCACCAGGTTGACCACCACCTGCGTGATCTTGCCGCGGTGGATGACGCCGAGCGGCCGCGCACGCACCGCCATGTTGACCCGCCGCGCCTTGACGTCGGCGTCGAACCGTAAGATCCCGAGCGCCTCCTCGACGGCGGCGGCGACGTCGCCCGGCTCGCGCGCATAACCGGCCGCGGCGCCGCGCGCGAAGTCTTTGATCTCGTCGACGAGCGCGGCCAGCCGGCGCTGCGCGGCGACGATCACCTCGGCGAAGCTGGCGACCTCGGGATCGACCGAGCGATCGCGAATGGCCTCAGCGTAGCCGACGAGCGCCAGCTGATTGCCGATCTCGTGCGCCAACCCCGACGCGACTCGCCCGACGGCGGCCAGCCGCTCGGCGCGCACCAGCTCGTCATGCGCCTTCTCGAGCTCACCGAGCCGCGCCGCCAACGTCTGGTTCTTCTCCCGCAGCTCGCCCACCAGCGCGCGCCGCTCGAGCCCCTGGCGGATCTTGAGGATCAGATCGCCGAGGTCCCACGGCTTCTCGACGTACTGCCAGATGCCGACCTCGTTGATGGCGCGAATGGCGCTCTCTTTGTCGGCGTAGCCGGTGAGCAGCATGAGCACCGCGTCGGGATGCTGCGCGCGCACGCGGCCGAGGAACACCAGGCCGTCCATGCCGGGCATCTTGAAGTCCGAGAGCACGGCGTCGGGCGGACGGCGCGGCATCTCGGCGAGAGCGCGCGCCCCCTCGTTGAAGGCCACGACCTCCCACTCCGTCTCCAGCGACAGGGCGCGAGACAGCGAGTCGGTCACCAAGGCGTCGTCGTCGACGACGTACACCACCGCCGCCATGGGTTGGAGGTAACACCTCGAAGGGGCCCTGTCCAGCTGGACACCGAACTGTCCAAGGCGTTGGACGTCGCCCCCCGTGCGCGTCGCTCAAGTCTCTAATCTTCCTCAAAAAGCGAGATGGCATCCGCCCTGCTAATAAAATTACACAGGGGTGAAGCACATGGACACCGTCCGATTCACTGCGAAAGAGCGCGACTTCGTCTTCGGCGTCGCCATGAAGTATATGAAGGACGAAGAGAAGGCGCACGACGTCGCGCAGGATGCGCTGCTCCTCGCCTATCGCCATCGCTCGAGCTTCCGCGGCGACTCGCGCTTCACCACCTGGCTCTATCGCATCGCGGCCACGACCGCGCTCATGCACCTGCGCAAGGACCGGCGCCTGCCGCTCTTGACCTCGCTCGACGCCCCCGCGGCCAACGACGAGTCGGTCGCGGCCGACGAGCCGCGCGACGAGCAATCGACGCCCGAGGACAAGTGGGCTTCGTCCGAAGCGGTGGCGCTGGCCGGCGAGCGCCTCTCGGAGATGGGCGAGAAGTACGGCGAGATCTTCAGCCTGCGCTTCGTCGAGGGCTACTCGGAGTCGGAGATCGCGCGCAAGCTGTCGCTCAACGTGGCGACCGTCAAGACCCGCGCCTACCGCGCGCGCGCCCACCTGCGTCGCGAGCTGGAAGAGGCGCTGGCCGCGTAGGTCTGTAGTACGCTGCGCCGAAATGCGTACCGCTCTCATCGCCCTCCTCCTCCTCGCCTCTTCGCTCGCTCACGCCGCTGATGTCACGACCACCGAGGCGCGCACGCTCCTCGACGAGCTGGTCGCCATCGACACGTCCAATCCGCCGGGCAACGAGGAGAAGGCAGCGCGCCACATCGCCGCGCGACTCAAGGCGGCCGGCATCGAGTCGACGCTCGTGCCGTTCGGACCCGGGCGCGCCAACGTGGTCGCCCGCCTGAAGGGCGACGGCTCCAAGCGCCCGCTGCTCCTGCTCGCGCACCTCGACGTCGTCGGCGCCGCCGGTCAGCCGTGGACGGTGCCGCCGTTCAAGGTGACCGAGAAGGACGGCTGGATGTACGGCCGCGGCGTCACCGACGACAAGTCGTGGGCGGCCATCGCCACCGCGCTGTTCGTCGAGCTCAAGCGTAGCAAGGAGCCGCTCCACCGCGACATCATCCTCGCGCTCACCGGCGACGAGGAATCTTCGGGCGGCGGCGTGCGCTACATCCTCGAGCATCGCAAGGAGCTCCTCTCCGACGCCGAGTTCGCGCTCAACGAAGGCGGCGGCATCACGCTCGACTCGAGCGGCAAGGCGCGCCTCGTCAGCCTCGGCACCGCCGAGAAGACGTTTCAGGACTTCGCGCTCATCGCCCGCGGCATCGGCGGCCACTCGTCGGTGCCCAACGACGAGAACGCCATCTACCGGCTGGCGCGCGCGCTCGACCGCCTGGCCGCGTTCAAGTTTCCCACCCGCCTGACCCCGTCGGTGCGCGAGTCGCTGCGCGCCGCCGCGGCGACACAGCCCGAGGCGCGCGCCCGGGCGATGCGCGCGGTGGCCGAGCTCAAGGGCGACGTCATCCCCGCCGCCGAGTTGGCGCTCCTCGACGCCCATCCGCCGGTGCGCGCGATGACGCGCACCACCTGCGTCGCGACCATGACCAACGGCGGCACGCGCGACAACGCGCTCCCCGTCGAGGCGCGCGCGACGGTGAACTGCCGCATCCTGCCCGTCGACAAGGTCGAGTGGGTGCAGGACACGTTGCGCAAGATCGCCACCGGCCTGGCCGACGTGGAGCTGGTGCCGGACGTCGGCATCGGGCCCGAGGTCTCGGTCACCGGGCCGGTGCGCGACGCGGTGGCCGAGGCGGCCAAGCTGGTCTTCGACGGCGCGCCGGTGGTCGCGCGCATCGGGCTCGGCGCGAGCGACTCACGCTTCCTACGCAAGGCCGGGATTGCAGCCTACGGCGTCGGGCTCCTCGCCAAGCCCGACGAGCTGACGCGCAACGCCCACGGCCCCGACGAGGGCGCGCCGATCGCGTCGTTCCCCCTCGGGGTCCAGTTCCTGCGGCAGATCGTCAAGACCCTGGCGCAATGATGGGCAAGAGGGCGTCGAAGCGATCGACGTGATGACGCGCCGGCGCGGCGCGAATCGCGTCGGGGTCGGCGTAGCCGTAGGTCACGAGGCAGAGATCGACACCCGCGGCAGCCGCGGTGGCGGCGTCGACGAGGCTGTCGCCGACGAAGAGCGTGCGCGCGCGCGTGGCGCCGACCTTGCCGCGCGCGATGTCGACGATGAGCGGATCGGGCTTGCGCGCCCCGACGTCGTCTTCGCCGAGGATGGCGACGAACTCCGAGGCCAGCCCGAGCCGATCGAGGATGGTGCGCGCCAGCCCCCCCGGCTTGTTGGTCGCGACCGCTTTGTCGCAGCGCAGCATTCGCAGGGTCTCCTTGACCCGCAGATAGGCGCGCGTGTGCTTGACCGGTGACGCGGCGTAGGCGGCGCGGTAGCTGCGCGCGATCTCGTCGAGATCTCCGACGGCGCCGGCCCCGCGCAGGAGCTGCTGGACGCCCGATCCGACCCAGCCCGCCACCTCGGCGTCCGCGAACTTGGTGCCAAGCGTCCGGTTCAGCGCGTCGGCGATATCCCCCACCGAATCGATGAGCGTTCCGTCCAAATCGAAGATGACGAAGTCGTACACCACCTTATGTTACATAGAGCGCATGAGTCCGAAGGAGAAAGCGGAAAAGACTTTCGCGACGATGAGCGGCATTCCGCTCAAGCACGTCTACAAGCCCTCCGACGTGCGGGCGTACGAGGAGATCGGCGATCCAGGCCAGTTCCCCTATACGCGCGGCGTTCACGAGACGATGTACCGCGGCAAGCTGTGGACGATGCGCATGTTCGCCGGCTTCGGCACGCCGGAGGACACCAACAAGCGCTTCCACTTCCTCCTCGAGCAGGGGCAGACCGGCCTCTCGACGGCGTTCGACATGCCGACGCTGATGGGCTACGACCCCGATCACGAGCGCTCGCTCGGCGAGGTGGGTCGCGAGGGCGTCTCGGTCGCCTGCCTCGACGACATGGAGCGGCTGTTCCACGGCATCCCGCTCGCCGACGTCACGACGTCGATGACCATCAACGCACCGGCGATCTATCTGCTCGCCGCGTATATCGCCAACGCCGGTAACCAGGGCGTTCCGCCGTCGAAGCTGCGCGGCACGATCCAGAACGACATGCTCAAGGAGTTCATCGCGCAGAAGGAGTGGATCTCCCCCGTCCGCCCGTCGATGCGCGTCATCCGCGACATGCTCGTCTACTGCACCAAAGAGATGCCGCTGTGGAACACCATCTCGATCAGCGG
>JAQBQH010000365.1 GCA_028287105.1 Myxococcales bacterium | reverse complement strand
CTGGAGGAGCACGCCGCGCAGCGGCGACTGCGACGGATTCCGACGCCGGCAGCGCGCCTTGCTACCTCCGCGGCGACCCCAGCCGTCTTAACTGACTAGCCCTCGGTCGCCACAGGCTGACGCGTCGCGAGCGCCTTGCCGAGGTCGACGAGCGTCGCCCCTTCGCCGCCGACGAGCAGCGCCGGCCGCATCTCGTCGAGGCCCCACGGCTCCGGCTTGCCCGAGGTCACCGCGAAGCCGCCGCCGTCGATGCGGCCGACCACCGCCATCGACCCGTTGGTGGCGGCGCGCGCCTTCTCGAAGACGCGCGGAACCTGCGCGACGTCGACCTCGACCAGGCCGCGCTCGCACGACAGCACCAGCCGGTCGTGCATCACGCGCCGCTCGAGGAGCAGGATGTTGCCGAGCGGCGATTCGAACACCGGGCCCCAGCCTTCGGGACGCCCCGTCGTCGCCAGGAGCGCGAAGGGCAGATAGAAGAGTCGGTGGTCCATCACGCGGCGCGCGAACAGCCCCGATGCCACCGGGACCACCTCGACATAGCCCTGCTCGTGCAGCGGAATGACCTGGCGGCTGGTCTCGGCGAGCCAGCTGCCCGACTGATGCGGCGTACAGCCAAAGAGCACGTTGCGCGCCGAGCCGCCCTTCAGGAACGACGACACCAGCGTCGCCACCTGCGACGCCGAGCCGGGGTCCTTGAGCCGTCGATCGCCGTTCCACAGGACGAAGTCGCCGGGAAGGCGGTGGATGGCGTCGAAGTGGAAGTAGCGCCCCTCGAGCGGCCACACCAAGGCCAGCTTCTCGCCGACCTTGATCGAGGTGATCTCGTCGGGGTTCTCGGGGATCCCGAGGTGGATGGCGCCGTCGGGCGAGAGCGCCAGGAAGAGCATGCCGCGCGGCGTGAGCCCCTTTTCGCGCAGCTGCTTCAGGCCGCGCAGCATCGCGGCCGGCTCGCCGTAGCGCTCGACGAGAACCTTGTGGCTCACGACGCGGCCCTGGCGATGAGGTCGTCGAGCAGCTTGCGGGTCTGCGACTCGGAGGTGCAGCCGCCGTGCGCCGTGCAGACGATCTTGATGTCTTCGAGCTTGAACAGCGACGGGAGCGCGCGGATGCGCTCCTTGTTGAGCTTGGTGTCGACGCTGAACGGGGCAAACGCGAACGTCAGCTTGTCCTTCTCGAAGTTCATCGAGTCTCCGGCGAAGAGGACACCGTCGTAGAGGTAGATCATCGAGCCGGGCGTGTGGCCAGGGAAGGGCACGGCGATGACGCTCTTGCCGCCGCCGACGGGGACGTCGCCGCTGCCGTGGAAGGCGTCGGTGAGGTTGACGGCGGGCACCGGCAGGACGAGCCCCATGAAGCGGGCGAAGCTCGGCACCACCGGGCCGCGCTTCGACATCATCTCGGCGTCGGCGGCGCCGCCGTGGAGGCGCGCGCGCGGGCAGAGCGGGGCGGCCGCCACGTGATCGCCGTGGCCGTGGGTGAAGAAGATGTCGGAGACGTCTTCGCGGGTCGCCTTGAGCGCGGCGAGCAGTGCGTCGAGGCCGCGCCCTTCGGGGTCGGCGCCGGCGTCGAACAGGAGCACGCGCCCGTCAGCCTTGGCGCCGAAGAAGTCGGACACCTGGCCGTGCACGCGCATGACGCTGCCGCGCACCGGATCGGGCGCATCGAACTTATGGCGACCGATGCGCAGGAAGGTGATGGCCACGATCAAGAATGCAAACAGGCCGACCCAGGTCCACAGCAGGATTCGGCGGCGGCGTGGGGACGGCATGCGCGGAATCTAAATCAAAAGTCGTGTCGTCGGACCAACAAAAGACAAGCCCCTTTGCGCGTTCGGGATTTCCCAGATCGGGGTCTGGAGGCCCCAGCGTCTGACGCGCCGCGGTGATGACAGAAGACCCCAACTGGCGTAGGCTGGGGTCATGGGTCGGTGCTTCTACGGCCTGGTGGTATCGGCGGCGCTGGTTCTCGGATGTGCGTCGGCGGCCCCACCTGAGCAGGTCCAACAATCGACCGTCGGCGACCTCGGCGACGGCGACGGTTTCGCGGGCGCATCCGATTTCGCCGGCCAGCAGTGTGTCGACGGCGTCGACTGCATGACCGGCAATCCGGGATCGTGCGCCGCGGGCAAGGTCGTCTGCCAGGGCTCGAGCCTGAGCTGCGTGCCGGCGTCGACGACGCAGTCGTGCTACTCGGGCCCGGCGGCGACGCGCGACATCGGCACGTGCAAGTCGGGCATGCAGACCTGCATCGGCTCGCTCGGCGCATGCGGCGGCGAGGTCTTGCCGGCCGCCGTCGAAAATTGCTTCAACGATCTCGACGACGACTGCGACGGTAAGGTCAACAACGGCTGCCCCGATCACTTCATCACCGGCACGCCGCGGGTGCTCGGCGGCCACGGGTTGGCCACGGGCGGCAGCGCCTTCTCCCTGCGCTGTCCGGCCAACTCGTTCCTCACCAAGATCACCTTCTTCGGCGACAACCCGGACCAGTATCTGAGCGGGCTCGACATCTTCTGCGGCACGCCGACGCTGGTGCGTGGCGCGTCGAGCTACAGCGTCACCATCGCCGCCGTGACCGCGACCCCCGCCAGCATCCGCGGCGTCACCACCGCCGCCGACACGTCGACGTTCGACTGCGGTACCACCGGTCTCATCCCCGGTTGGTGGACGACGGGCGTCTACGACAACAGCCCGGGCGGCCTCGACAAGCTGGGCATGTTCTGCGGCAGCACGGCGCTGACGCTGTCGGCGACGAACCAGCTGTCGCTGACGATGACCAAGCAGGGGACGGGGACGCCGGCCGGCTACGCCGGCCTCAACCCCGTCGCCTTCGAGGACGACTGCCTGCAGGGCGAGGTGCTCATCGGCTACGAAGGGCGCCACGGCAACTACTTCGATTTCTTCCAGGCCGTCTGCGCACCGCTGCAAACCGTCTACAAGTAGCTAGTCCTCGGCCTCGGCCATGGTCAGGCGATTCTTGCCGTCCGACTTCGACTGGTACATGGCCGTGTCGGCGAGGCGCAGGAGCGCATTCTGCCGCCGGTCGAGCGAGCCGAATGGCCCCACGTGCTCGTGGTACGCCGCCACGCCCAGCGACGCGCTCACGTGCAGCCCGGCGGGCCCCGGCCCGATCTCGCCTGCCTCGGTCAAGAACGCGGTGGCGCCGATCGCCTTGCGCAGCGCCTCGCCCACGACGCTCGCCGTCGCCGCGTCGGCGCCGGGCAGGATGATGACGAACTCGTCCCCGCCGTAGCGGGCGGCCACCGCGCCCGGCGGGATCGCGGTGCCGATGAGCTGACCGACCTCGCGCAGGGTGCGGCTCCCCGCCAGGTGGCCCCAGGTGTCGTTGACGACCTTGAACTCGTCGAGGTCGAGGAACAGCAGCGACACGTTGGTGCCGTCCCGCTCGGCGCGCGCGATGTCCTCGGTCATGCGGCGATAGAGGAAGCGATCGTTGTAGAGCCCGGTCAGATCGTCGCGCCGCGCCAGCTCGCGCGAGCGGATGGCGTCGAGCGCATTCTGGATCGACGACGAGATGTAGGCGGCGAAGATACGCAAGAGCTCGAGGTCGCGCGCCTCGTAGCGCAGCCGCTCGGCGACGTCGTGGACGTGCGGGTCGTGCCGCCGCCCGCGCAGCTCGAGCACTCCGCAGATCGACTCGCCCAGGATGACCGGCACGCCGATGATGTCGTCGAGCTTGAGCGGCTGGCCGCGCTGATAGATGGTCCCGACGCCGCCCTGGTCCGCCGGCACGCGCGTCCCCAGCTGAAAGCCCTCGCCGAAGCAGGCGATCACCGTCAGGCGGCCGACGTCCTTGCCCTGCAGCTTGGCGCGCGGATCGTCGAGCAGGATGGCGCCCGCCTGCGACGGCACGAAGTCGTCGGCGCGCGCCAGCACCTCGCGCAGGTGCTCGTCGAGCCGCACCTCGAAGCGCTCGAGGTCGCGGTCGCGCCGCGTGCGCATGAGGAATCGCGAGATCTCCTCGGGCGCCAGCGTCAGGATGCTGTGTTCTTCGGGCAGCGGCAACGGCGCTAGTGGGTGGCGCCCAACTTCATCTTGAGATAGCTCGTCACCGACACGGTGAGCGCCTCGGCCTCGGCGGCGCTGCCGGCGTGCGCGGGCCGCATCTTCTTGCATTGGATGTCGAGCTCACGCTTCATGTCCTGGCGTGCGCGCTCGTCGGCGAGGATGTGGTCGACGGTGCGGCCGCGCACCTCTTTGTCGGCCAGCTCCATGACGTGGCGCCTGAGCTTGGCGTAGAGCGCGTCGCCGAGGAAGTCGCGCAGCAGATCCTCGTCGTGGGTCATGCGCGCGATGCGCGCCGAATCGCCGGTCGAGGTCTTGCCCGCATGCTCGGCGGCCAGCCCATAGGCGACGCGCAGCACGAATGCGTCGTCGATCGATCCCGCCCGCTCGTGATCCGGGATCAGATCGAGCTGCGTCAGCGTGTACGACAGCGCGCCCGCCAGCCAGCGACGCCCCTGCGGCGCCACCGATTCATTGGTCAGCATGTCCCACGTCGCCTGCACATCGTCCGACAGCGACGACGTCCACTCTTCGAAGCGGCGCGCCCACTCGCTCGCGTTGGCCATCCGGTCCTCCCGTGGCCCGCGATGTTATCCCACTTTCGGCCGGCGCGGCAGCTCGACGGTGAAGGTGGAGCCCTCACCCGGCTTCGAGGCGACGCGCATGGTCCCGCCGTGCCGGCGCACGATCTCGCGGGTGATGTAGAGCCCGAGGCCCAGGCCGCTCTTGTGGCGCTGCGCCGCCGCCCCGCGAAAGAACGGGGTAAACAGTCGGTCGAGCTGATCGGCCGCGATGCCGCTGCCCTGGTCGATGACCTCGATGGCGACCGTCTCATCGCCGCCGCGGACGCGCACCACGATCTCGGTGCCCGTCGCCGAATAGCGGCAGGCGTTGTTCAAGAGGTTGGTGAGCACCTGCTCGATGCGCGCCGGGTCCCAGCGGCCGGGCAGCGGCCCCGGGTCGTCGAGCGTGTAGACGCGGTCGCGGTCGGACAGCCGCGCATGCTCGACGGCATCGGCGCACAGCGCGGTCATGTCGCAGTCGCCGTAGTCGAGCGGCAGCTCGCCCGCGTTGAGCCGCGTCGTGTCGAGGAGGCGCTCGACCAGCGTCGAGAGCCGATCGATCTGCCGCTGGATGCGCGCCAACAGCGTCGCCCGCCTCGTCTCGTCGGTGACGGCGGCGGGATCGAGCTGCAGCAACGAGGTGGTGGCGCGCAGGCTGGTGATCGGCGAGCGCAACTCGTGCGAAGCGATGCTGAGGAAGCGATCCTTGGCGTCGGCCAGCTCGCGCAGCTCGGTCACGTCCTGGAACGACGTCAGGATGGCGTCGATCGT
The DNA here is from genome assembly GCA_028287105.1 of Myxococcales bacterium. Taxonomy (GTDB): domain Bacteria; phylum Myxococcota_A; class Polyangia; order Palsa-1104; family Palsa-1104; genus JAQBQH01. The sequence continues at coordinate 2,669 of JAQBQH010000365.1, read as the reverse complement.
GCCGTCGGGCGAGCGCAGCGGCGCCGACACCGCCAGGACGTGCATGCGCGTGCCGTTGTGCGACACCAGCGTCAGCTCGCGGCGCGTGGTCTGGCCGGCGAAGGCGCGCACCATGCCACGCTCCTCGAGGGGGATGAATTTGCCGTCGCGGTCGAGGACCTGGATCATCTGCATCGCCTCGCGCCAGTTCAATCCTAGCGAGCCCATGCGCTCGGCAAAGGCGCGGCCGGCAGCGTTGATGTGGAGGATCTCGCCGGCACGGCTGGCGACGGCCACCACGACCGAGAGATCCTCGACGATGGCGGCGATGCGCTCCTGCTCCGCCTGGCGCTCGGCGTCGCGGCGGGCGCGCTCGAGCGCTTCGGCGGCCATCGTCGAGAGCAGCTGCATCGCCTCGATCTCGGCGTCGGCGTAGGCGCGCGTCTCCCCGGAGCCCGCGAAGAGGTGGCCAACGGGGCGCCCGCGCTGCCGCATGGTGAGCAGGATGAAGGAGCGCGTGCCCTGCTCGCGGGCGGTGCGGCCGACGACGGTCTCGTCGTCGAGCTTCTCGGTGTCTTCGAACACCGTCGGGCCCGTCGTCCCCAGCGCCTCGCGCAGATAGGGGGCGTCGATGGGCATCTCGATGCCGATGAGCCGCGCGTCCTTGCCGATGGCGAAGACGATGCGCGCCCAGACGTTGCCCGGCGACTTCTCGTACATGCGCGAGATGAGGCCGCGGTCGGCGCGCACGATGCGGCAGGCGGTGGTGAGGATGGTCTCGGGGACGTCGACGTCGGGATCGAGCAGCCGCTCGCCGCAGTCGCGCAGCGTGTGCGCGAGCCTGACGCGCAGCTCGACCTGACGGTGCACGCGTGCGCTCTCGATGGACACGGCCTCGAAGGCGCTGATCGCGTCGAGCGTGTGCAGCGTCGACTCGGCAAGCTCCGGAGCGTGACGAAAGAGGAGCGCGACGAAGCCGACGCGCCGCTGGTCGACGTGCAAGATGAGGATGAGCGCGTGCGTGAAGCCGAGCGCCATCGCGGCGTCGCGCATCTCCTGGCCCTGGGGCAGTTGGCTGGCCGCGAGGTCGACCAGCAGCCGGTCGTCGAGGTACTCGTCGAAGCGCGTGGCATTGAAGATCTCGGGTGACACCGCCGGATCGACGCCGCGGCGGAGCGCGTTGCGATAGAGGTCGCGCTCCGGCTCGCGCAGGTAGATGAGCCCGGCCTCGGTGCGGGTCACGTGCAGCGTCTGCTCGAGGCAGCGATCGAGGACGACGTCGAGATCGAGCGCGCGAGCGCCCGAGGCGATCACGCGTTGTAGCGCCTGCAGCTCGAGCGCCGACTGATCCCGCGTGTCGCTCATACGCTCACCGGCCGCTGCTCATGGACAGCGGTCGAAGGGAATCTTCGACGGTCTGCCGAGGCGCGGGCCCAGGCGTACGCGCTCGGTGTGGTGCCGGCCGTCGACGTAGAGATCGAAGCGCGCGCAGCTGCCGACGACACGGACGTCGAAGCCGTCGTCGGCCTCGGCGGCGGACGATTCGACGTCGAACTGCACGGCGTCACCGGCGAGCGCGATCGCGTCCTTGAGCGTAGGCCGCGTCAGCGCCAGATCGAGAACGCCTCCGCGCACGCCCGCCACCGAGCCTTGAAAGCGGTGCGCGCCCTTGCCGAGGAAGCGGACGTGCCACAGGTTGCTGTCCTCGACCCAGACGTAGATCGCGGGCGCGGCTTCGAACGCCGTCGGCTTGCCGACGAGCGGGTGCTTGGGATCGAAGGTGTTGCAGCCGGCGAGCGTCGCCACGACGGCGATGATGGGTACCCATCGCATCGCCCGGCAAGCTATCACACGGACGCCGCTCAGGGCAGACTGATCTTGCCGAGCACACAAGGGCGCGCGGCCCCGGTCACCGACGGAACGTTGGCCGGGTGGGCGTGGATCGTCTGGACCGCGAAGAGTGCGAAGGCGACCGCTTCTTTGGAGTCGGCATCGATCGCGCCTGCGGAGAAACCCGTGACGGGAATCGGCGAGAGCAAGCGCGCGAGCTCCGCCATCAGGGTCTTGTTATGTGCGCCGCCGCCTGACACGAGCACCTCGTCGATGGGCCCGCGCGATAATAGAAAACGGCGATAGCTGTCGGCGATGGCGGCGGCGGTGAAGGCGACGGCGGTGGCGACGAGATCGAGCGGCGCACGATCGGCGTGGCGCGCGGCCCAGGCGGTGGCGGTGGCGGCGCCGTAGCGCTCGCGGCCGGTCGACTTCGGCGGTGGCAGCGCGAGGTAGTCGTCGCTCATGAGCTCGGCGAGTAGATCGTCCTGCACGCGTCCGCGCGCGGAGAAGGCGCCGTCGCGATCGATCATGTCGGCGCCATTCGAGGCCGCCGGCATGAGCGCGTCGATCATGACATTGCCGGGGCCGTTGTCGAAGGCGAGGAGGTCGCCGAGCGTCTCGGCGACGCGCGTCACGTTGGCGATACCGCCGATGTTCTGCAGCGCGCGCACGCGGCCGGGCGCGCGGAAGAGCGCCCAATCGGCGTAGGGGACGAGCGGGGCGCCTTCGCCGCCGGCCGCCATGTCGGCGACGCGGAAGTCGGCGACCGTGACGGCGCCGGTGCGCGCGGCGATCACCGCGGCCTCGCCCAGCTGCAGCGTCGAGGCGATGCCGCCCATCGACGGCGCCTGGTGCCA
>JAQBQH010000425.1 GCA_028287105.1 Myxococcales bacterium | reverse complement strand
TACCGGGGAAATTTGGCCAGGGCTCCTTTGGCGGGAGTGCCTCAGCCGCCCTGCGAATCCGCGGGCATGCCGGCGCGGATCAGACCGTCCAGCAGCGCCGGGTTGGCGGCCAGCAACGGGATTTTTTGAATCTGGGCCATGCTGCGCAGGGTTCGTGGCGTGGCGAGGAATTTTTGCAGATCAGTACGCGCCTGCCCATCCTGGCCGTTGGCGGTTTCGGCGGCGATCAGCGCCAGCCAGGGATATTCTGCAATGCGGCCGCTCTCGGGAGTGAATTCCGCGATGGCCAGCTGGGCCTGGGCGATCGCCTCGGGGAACTGGCCGGTGGCCAGCAAGGCCATGGCGATATTCGAATCGATCGAACTGACGGGATCGGACTGCAAGGCCAGCCGCCGCGCTGTGAGGTAGTTTCCCAGCGCCTCCCTGGCCTGCCCCTGCATCATCAGGATCGTGCCCAGGTCGTTGTATCGAAAACCCCAGAACGGTTCGAGCCGGATCACCTGCCGGAGCAGGGCCGCGGCTCCGTCCAGGTCGCCCTGGGCGCGCAGCACGGTTGCTTTCGTCCGGAGCGCCTCGACGCTCGCGGGTGCGAGCAGGATGGCGCGATCCGCCGCCTTCGCCGCCGCGGCCAGGTCGGCATCGGGTGCCAGCCCCGTTATTACGAGGAGCGCCTGGGCCCGCGCCCGTTGACTGAGGGCCCAGCCCAAGTCGGGATCGAGCTTCAGTGCCCGCTCGGCCAGGGCGAGCCTTTCCGACAGGTTCTCCTTCGAGGTCTGCTGCAGCCGGGTGGTGCTGGCGGCGAGCATCAGATCGACCTTGTCGAGGTCGCCGGGGTGATCGCGCATGGCGCGCGCCACTTCGGCGTCGGTCGCGGCCTGCTGGGAATCGTTGGCGATGCGCCAGGCGAGCGGCCCGAGCTCCTCGGGCTGATCCGGACGATCGTAGTGCTGGGACCATACCTGGCGCAGGTCGGCGAGGTCGTTCATCGTTGCGGAGACGATCAGCCGCCCGTTCTGCCGGCGAACGCTGCCGGTTAGGGCGAAATGCACATTATAGTCGCGTCCGATCGCGCGCAGGTCGAGCGATCGGCCGTGATAGGCGGCGGCGGTGGCGGCGGGGATCACCGGAACCGACACTTCGCGGGCGCGGAAATCGGTCACGTCCCGGGTGAGATGAGCCGCCAGCCCATCCTGCTCGGGATCGCCGCTGCCGTTCTCGAAGGGCAGCACGATCAGGGACATGCGCCGGTCCTGCGGCGACAAGGCGGCGGGGCGCGGGGCGGCGGCCGGCGCGGTCGGGGCCATGGCCTGGGGCGGGGCTGGCTCGCGCAACAGCCACCAGCCGCCGGCGACCAGAACCGCGGCCGAAAGGACCGTGCCGACGAGCATGGTTACGGCCCTGGCCGGTCGCCCCGGAGCCCCGGGCTGTGGCGCGGGTGCTTCGGGCAGCGTTAGCGGCTCTTCCGGAAGGGCGGCTATGTCCTTGGCCGCCAGGCCGAATACGCCGACAGGGCGGGCTATGTTCTTGACCGTCTGCTCGCCGAGATCGGCGAAGGCTAGCGAAAGCTTGTCGCGCACCTGCTCGTTGGCCGAGCGCGAGATGCAGACGCCACCGGGCTCGCACAGGGCCTCTAGCCGCGCCGCAACGTTGACGCCGTCACCGAAAATGTCGCCGCCATCGATGATGATGTCGCCCAGATTGATGCCGATGCGCAGCACCATGCGCCGGTATGCCGGAACGTCCGCGTTGAACGCGAGCATGGCGCGTTGGACCGCTACTGCGCAGGCCACCGCGTCGACCACGCTGGCGAACTCAACTAGCAGGCCATCGCCGGTGGTCTTTACGATACGGCCGCTATGGCTTGCGATTTTCGGGGCGATGCGCACGCGCCGATGCGCCTTCAACGCGGCCAGGGTGCCGACCTCGTCGGCGCCCATCAGCTGGCTGTATTCGGTAACGTCGGCGGCCAGAATGGCGGCAAGCCGGCGCTCGATCCTCGGCGGGGTCACGGCAACCTCCTGGCGCGTGGCGCTGCCCGGCGTCGATTTCCACGGCTCGGGACGGAGGGCGGCGGCTGTCCGGTATTACTGTTTTCACAACCGGCGCAACAAAGGAAGAATATGATGCGAGCGTTTGCCCCAAGCCGGCGAGATGCGCGGAGATTCCTCGATAGCCCGATTGGCAGGCAAGCCGGGGGCAGCGCATCGCCTGAAACGACCGATGCGTGCCGCGATCCAGCACCCGGCGCGCGCCGCTGTTGCCCGCGGCACGGCAACCACTGTGCTGCTGCCCAGGCGTTCACGATGAAGATGCTCTTCGGCAACGCTCGCCACAACATCGACGCCGCACATCGGCTCGCGGCTGGTGCGGCGGGGCTGGGTGCCCCAACTTGCAAGCTGCCAGGAACATTCCGTCACAACAATAATTGATCCGCATTCCGACAGCCATCTGCTAATTGAGCCTGAAAGGCCGCTGGGCGCGGCCACTGGAGAGGAGGCACCCATGCATGAACGAGCTCTCAGCATCGCCCGAGTGGCGGCGGCTATCTTAACCTGCGCGGTCACGATGGCCACAGCGCAGGCAGCACCGATCACGTTCTCGGCGTCGGGGGCCAACCCGGCCGGCATCCAGGGCCAGGTTGACGCCTACCGCGCCGACCTCGGCACGCTGAACGCGAATGTCGCCGGCTCTTTCGGCAGCGGCCGGCGCGAGATCAACTGGGACGGCGTGCCGGACGCGCTCGCGGCGCCGAACATCCTGCCGGCCGACTTCTTCAACGTGAACTCGCCGCGCGGCGTCGTGTTCAGCACCGCCGGGAGCGGATTCCAGGTGAGCGCCAACGCCGTGAACCCATCGAGCGCCCCTGTCCGGTTCGGAAATTTCAACCCGACCTACCCTAACGAGTTCCAGACCTTCTCGCCGCAGCGGCTGTTCACCGCGCTCGGCAGCAACGTGCTGGACGTGAACTTCTTCGTGCCCGGCAGCACCACGGCGGCGCTGACCAATGGCTTCGGCTCGGTGTTCACCGACGTGGATCTCGCGAACACGACGAGCCTAACCTTCTTCGACGGCGCCAACGCCTCGCTCGGCACCTTCTTCGTGCCGGCAGGAACGACCGCGGACGCGAGCCTGTCGTTCCTCGGCGTAGACTTCGGCAGCGCCGTCGTCTCGCGCGTGCGCATCACCAACGGCAACGGGGCACTCGGACCGACCGAGGGCGGTGGCCTCGACCTCGTCGTCATGGACGACTTCCTCTATGGCGAGCCGGTCGCGGCGACGGCCAACATGCCCGAGCCGGGTACGCTGGCGCTGCTCGCGACCGGGATGCTAGGCCTCGGACTGGTTGGCTCCCGGCGGCGCAGCGCGTCAAGTTGACGCGCATCGCCGTACCACTCCGGCTGTTTGCGGGGGGTCGGAGGCGTCGCGCACCGCTTTGGCTGCTTAAGCTCGGACAGCTTGCGGATTTCGCCGCCGCCGTCGCAGCGCGCGGAGGCTTCCGGGTTCCATCGATCGAACGAACCCGTAGCGCGAGAGTTTGCCCATCGGTCAGCTCTCCTTCGAGGTCAGCCGAGCCATGACTGGTGCGTGCGGGTTGCGTTTCATCGGGCCGGCTCCTGTCGCAATCCGCGGGGGCCTGTTTGCAGCGGACGCGGCTCCAGCGCCGGACGCCGACGTGACCGCCCGCATGCCCACTGGCCACCCGGAAAACAAGCAATGACCCGTCCATACCGCCCATCCCCGACCGGCAGTGACCCGCAGCCGGAAACGCCAGCAGCGCCGCCATTTGAAACGCTCTTGACGATGGCCGAGGTCAATGCTCGCGTGAAGCTCGGCGAGACCGCCATCCGTGAGCGGATCGCCGCCGGCACGTTTCCAGCCCCCCTGATCGCCGGCCCGCGCTGCGTCCGTTGGGTCGAAAGCGAGGTGATCGCCTGGAGGGAAAGTCTTTCACGGGCCGTATATAAACCCGGAAAAGCCGGGAAGCGGAACGCCAAAAATTCGGGATGAATCAACGCCCTAGACGCTGCGCTCCCGTCCTAGATGGGGGTCCAAGACCCGGTTGGGGGACCCGGTACGTCGGACCAGGAGCCGGTAGTCGGCGGCAGCGGCGTCCACGCCCCGCCCTGCCCCGGCACGATGGACCAGACCACCATGCCGATCGTGTCGCTCAACGTGAGCGTGTCGCTTGCGGACAGAAGGATCGCGTTCGATCCGCCGGTGGTCGTGATGCCGTCCGATCCGGCGAGCGCGTCGGCGATGGACATTCCGAAGATGCCTATGGACGTGAAGGCATTGGACGTTGCCAGCGTGTCGCCGGCTGTCAGCGCCAGGATGGCGGCGAACGTCGCGGCGT
>JAQBQH010000051.1 GCA_028287105.1 Myxococcales bacterium | reverse complement strand
GGCGACCTCGACTATCTGGGCCGCATCGACCACCAGGTCAAGGTGCGCGGCTATCGCATCGAGCTCGGCGAGGTAGAGTCGGCCCTCGAGGCGCTCGACGGCGTGCGCGCCAGCGTCGTGGTGGCCCGCACCGACGGCGGTGGCGACAAGCGCCTGGTTGCCTACGTGGTCGCGGGCGTACGCAAAGCCGGGACCGACGCCGCCCTTCCGACGACGACCGAGCTCCGCGAGCAGCTCGCCGCCCGGCTGCCGGGCTACATGGTGCCGACGCTGTTCGTGCGCCTCGACAGCCTGCCGATGACCCCCAACGGCAAGGTGGATCGGAAGGCGCTGCCGCCGCCGGAGCGCGCCTCGGCCGAGCGCGCCGGCGCCTATGTCGCCCCGCGTACCGCCGCCGAGGAGATGCTGGCGGGGATCTTCGCCGAAGTGCTCGACGTACCGCGCGTCGGCAGCCGCGACGACTTCTTCGAGGCCGGCGGCCACTCGCTCCTGGCCACGCAGGTGCTGTCGCGCATCCGCAAGCTGTTCGGCGTGCAGCTCGCCGTCAAGTCGCTCTTCGAAGCGCCGACGGTGGCCGAGCTGGCGGGAGTGATCGCCGCCGCGGGTGGCGTCGACGAGGCGCACACGCCACCGCCGCTGATGCCGCAGCCGCGCGTCGGCTCCTTGCCGCTCGCGTTCGCGCAACGGCGGTTGTGGTTCCTCGATCAGCTCGAGCCGAATAGCGCCGCCTACAATCTGCCCACGGCGCTGCGCCTGCGCGGGCGCCTCGACGTCGAAGCGCTGCGGCGGGCCATCGAGACCATCGTGGCGCGCCACGAGGTGCTGCGCACGACCTTTCAGATCGTCGACGGCGAGCCGGAGCAGCAGATCCACGCCCCGCGGGTGTGGCCGCTGGTGGTGGCCGACCTCGCCGCGCTCGATCCCGCGGCGCGCGAGGCCGAGATGATGGCGCGGGCGGCCGACGAGGCGGCGCGTCCGTTCGATCTGGCGACCGGTCCGCTCGTCCGTACGACGCTGCTCGGCCTCGGCGACGAGGAGCACCTGCTCCTGGTCACCATGCACCACGTCGTGGCCGACGGTTGGTCCATGGGCGTCATGGTCCGCGAGCTGGAGGCGCTCTATGGCGCCTACTCCGGCGGCACCGCACCGTCGTTGCCTGCGCTGGCGGTGCAGTACGCCGACTTCGCGCTGTGGCAGCGCGGTTGGCTCGCCGGCGACGTGCTGCACGAGCAGCTCCAGTACTGGCGCCAGCGGCTGACCGGCGTACCGCCGCTGGAGCTGCCCGCCGATCGCGCGCGGCCGGCGGTGCCGAGCCATCGCGGCGCGACCCATTCGTTCGTCGTGCCGGCGGCGCTCACCAGCGAGCTGCGCCGGCTGGCGCGCGCGCGCGGCGCCACCTTGTACATGACATTACTGGCCGCGTTCGAGGTGCTCCTGCATCGCCAGACCGGACAGGACAGCTTCGCGGTGGGCACGCCGATCGCCAATCGCACCGAGCGCGAGGTGGAGGAGCTGATCGGCTTCTTCGTCAACACGCTGGTGATGCGCGCCGATCTGTCGGCCGACCCGAGCTTCGACGAGCTCCTGGCGCGCGTGCGGCAGGATGCACTCGGGGCCTACGCCCATCAGGCGGTCCCGTTCGAGCGGCTCGTCGAGGAGCTGCGGGTGGAGCGCGATCTGAGCCGCAGCGCGCTCTTCCAGGTGATGTTCGTGCTGCAGAACGCGCCCGCCGAGCCGCTGGCGCTGCCCGGTCTCACCATCGAGCCGCTGCCGGTCGAGTCGGCGACGTCGAAGTTCGATCTGATGCTCACGATGGAAGAGCGGGGCGGCGAGCTCAACGGCAGCTTCGAATATGCGACCGACCTGTTCGACGCCTCGACGATCGCGCGCATGTCGGCGCAGCTGTCGCAGCTGCTCTTCGCCATCGCCGACGGGCCGGCGCAGCGCATTTCGTCGCTCGGGCTCCTGAGCGCGGCCGAGCGACGGCAGCTCCTGGTCGAGTGGAACGACACGGCCGCCGAGCATCCGCGCGACGCCTGCCTGCACCAGCTGTTCGCGGCCCAGGCGGCGCGCACGCCGGACGCGGTCGCGGTCGAGTCGGGGGCGCAGTCGCTCACCTATCGGCAGCTCGACGAGCGCGCCAATCAGCTCGCGCATCAGCTGCGCGCGCTCGGCGTTGCGCCCGACGTACGCGTCGGCATTTGCGTCGAGCGCTCGCTGGAGATGATCGTTGGCCTCCTCGGGATCCTCAAGGCGGGCGGGGCCTACGTGCCGCTCGACCCCAGCTATCCGGCGGATCGCCTGGCCTTCATGGTCGAGGACGCCGCGCTGCCGGTGCTGCTGACCCAGGCACACCTCCGCTCCTCGCTGCCGTCGCACACCGCGGAGGTCGTGCTGCTCGACGGGGCCACCGCGTTCGCGCACCAGCCCACGCGCGCGCCGGCCTCGGGCGTGCGGCCCGACCATCTCGTGTACGTCATTTACACCTCGGGCTCGACGGGCCGGCCCAAGGGCGTCTGCGTGCCACACCGCTCGCTGGTCAACCTCGTCTCGTGGCTGAACGGCGAGTGGCCGATGGCCGGCGAACGCATGGTGCTCAAGACCTCGCTCTCGTTCGACGCCGTCGGTCACGAGCTCTGGGCGCCGCTCCTCGGCGGCGGCTGCATCGTCGTGGCCCCGCCCGATGCCGAGCGCACCCCGGCCGCGCTCCTTGCCACCATCAAGCGTCACCGCGTCACCGCGCTGCAGGTGGTACCGACGCTGCTCGAGGCGCTCGTCGCCGAACCCGCGTTCGCGCACTGCCCGACCCTCAAGTGGATCTACTCCGGTGGCGAGGCGCTGGCCGCCGAGCTGTGCAATCGCGTGCGGGCGCGCTCGCGAGCGGCGCTCATCAACGTGTACGGCCCGACCGAGGCGACGATCGACGCGCTCTGGCATCCGTGCCCGGAGCTGGCCACCAACCCGGTGCCGATCGGACGTCCGATCGCCAACACCCGCGTCTACGTCCTCGACGCCGCGCTCGAGCCAGTGCCCATCGGCGTTCCCGGCGAGATCTACCTCGGCGGCGCCGGCGTGGCGCGCGGCTATTTCGGGCGCGCGGCGTTGACGGCCGAGAAGTTCGTGCCCAGCCCCTTCGTCGCCGGCGACCGGCTCTATCGCACAGGAGATCGCGGGCGCTTCGCCGTCGACGGTACGGTGGAGTACCTGGGGCGCTTCGATCACCAGGTCAAGCTGCGCGGCTACCGCATCGAGCTGGGCGAGATCGAGGCGGCGCTGGCGGCGATCGACGGCGTGGCGGCGAGCGTGGTCATCGCTCGCAACGACGCGGCAGGT